>CAYMPY010000021.1:0-21248 GCA_964392535.1 uncultured Oscillospiraceae bacterium | reverse complement strand
TTATAATGAATTAAAATTTAACAACGAATTTACCACATAATACCCATTATGTGGTGCTTTTTATAGGATCAGGTGGAGCTGTTCGATTTGGCGCAGGTGTTCTTTGCCGGTGGAGATGATATAGATGCGGGTGGTGTTGATGGAACTGTGGCCTAAAATATCGGCAAGCTTCGCAATGTCCTTTTCGATGCCGTAGAAGGTGCGGGCGAACAGCTTTCGCAGGTTATGGGGAAAGACCTTGGAAGCAGCCACCCCGGCGATTTTACACAGTTTTTTCATAGATGCCCAGATATTGCTGCGGTCCAGGGGTTTTCCGTTTTTCGTAACGAACACCGGACCGCTTGTGATTTTTTTGTCTCTTGCAAATTGCAGCAGCATATTTTTAAGCTTTCCCGGAACCAGCACGGTTCGGGTCTTATTTTTGCAATCCACAGTCACCTCTCCCCTTTTCAGGGCCTCCACTGTAAAGTATTGCAGCTCCGAAACCCGGATACCGGTACTGCAAATAGTCTGCAAAAGTAAATACAGCTGCCGTTTGGGGCGGGCCGCCTGCAAAAGGCGGGTGTACTCGCTTTTTGTCAGTTCCTCGGTGCAGTAGGTCTGCTGCTGAATACGGATGGTTTTTACTTTTGCTTCTCCAAGCCCCAAAAACTCCAGCATCCCATTGACCCCCGCCAGCATGGAATTTATTGAACGGACGGTGTACCCCTCTGCCGTCAGCGCCTTTTTCCATGCAACCACCAATTCTTTTGTAATTTCCTGATCCTGCGCAAAGCCCAAGAACTTCTGCACATCACGCTGGTATTTCTCTCTGGTTGCCTTGCTCTTTTCCTCTCGGTTCAGGTATTGCGCAAATTCCCGGACCTCCACATTTGTCAGTTTCATAGTAATCAACCATTCGGCCGCAATGCGTCCGCACAAATAGGGATGAAAGAGTGCAGACAAACGGCCGCCTTTCTTATAAAATAGATTTGAGGATAATGCACACTACAACGCACGGTGAGGTGAGTTGTAGACTGCATTTCAAACTTAAAACAGCATAATAATCAGTGCTGGAACTGTCTTTTCAAGCACAAATAAGTGGCGTTTTGAACCCGTACACTAAGGATTGTTTTAACACCTGTTAATTGCTTGGCGGTTCAGTCCCTGTATTCAACATCCTGGAAAAACACGGGTTATCTGTACTATCAGTCGCATAGCTGTGCCTGAATATCCTTTAAACCTTGCAAAATTTGTTGGTTGCAGGGGCGTTTTCGTGCACCCTTTTCAGCCTGTGCCGGACCGGCACTCACTTTCACACTACCCTCCTTTACTTGGATGGTACTATTGTACCTGAAATCCAATTTATGAAATAGATTGCTTTTTGTTGTTCGTTGTGATATAGTATAAGTGTATAGCTATGCATATTCGATACATTGCGAGGTCTGTTTATGGCTTTTCCTACCCTTCGGAATAACTCCATAATAAACAGAATAAACCACTTTCTGACCACGCCCGCCTACATTCTGATCATGTCCGCCCTGTGTTTAATGTCCTCCTTGTTTTCCCTGGAGGTGCCGGTGTACATCATCTTTGTTTTGGTGGCGGTATACTGCTGCGTATTTGGGGATGATCTGCTGCCCATAACGCCCCTGGTGGTGCTGTGCTACATCGCCCCCTCGGCGGCCAACAACCCCGGCAGAAATGCAGACTCCGTATTCTCCCCCGGCGGCAGCAGCAACTTCCTGACCGTACTGATCGCTATATTGGTGGTAGCTGTCCTGTATTTCCTGCTCCGTGACCGGTGCAGAAATCTCAGAAAGCTCTTTACCTGCAGACGGAAGCTTCTGTCCGGTATGCTGCTTTTGTGGGCTGCCTATATGCTCAGCGGTCTACACAGTCCTGCCTATCCAGCGCTTATGAAGAAAAACCTGATCTTCGCCGCGCTGCAGGGTGCTTCCGTCACCATACCCTATTTCCTGATGACTGCCCTCATTGATTGGGGCAAGGCCCGCAAGGACTATCTGTCCTGGGCAGGCGTTGGCGCAGGCTTTGTGGTGCTGGGTCAGTTTTTGTGGATCTATGCCACAAAAACGGTGATCCAGAACGGCGTTATTGACCGCAACCTGATCTTTACCGGCTGGGGTATGTACAACAACATGGGCGCACTGCTTGCCATGATGATCCCCTTCCCCTTCCACATCGGTTACACCACAAAAAAAGGCTGGATCGGTCCCCTGATCGGCACACTGTTTGTGGGCGGCGTATTCTTATCCAACTCCCGTACCTCCATGCTGGTGGGCGCTGCCATTTACGGCATTTGCGTGCTGATCCTGTTTTTCACCGCCACCAACAAAAAGCGGACACTGATCGTGGCCGCAATTTTAGCGGTAGCCGGTGTTGCAGGCGCAATTGTTCTGCGTGAGAAGATCTTCCAGCTGTTTACGGATATTCTCTCACGTGGCTTCAGCCTCAATCATCGGGATGAGTTTTATGTGGCAGGCACCAACCAGTTTGTACAGTATCCCATTTTCGGCGGTTCGTTCTATCCCATCGGCTTTGTGCCCTGGGATTGGTCGGAGGTAGCATCCTTCAGCAACTTCTTCCCGCCCCGCTGGCACAACACCATTATCCAGCTACTGGCCTGTACAGGCGCAGTGGGTCTTACGACCTACTTGATCCACCGTTTACAGACGGTGCGGCTGTTCCTTTTGGAACGGTCCTCCACAGGCCTGTATATCGGCCTGAGTGTGCTGGTGCTGGTTTGCAGCTCTCTGTTTGATTGCCATTTCTTTAATATCGGCCCCACACTGTTTTATTCCATGGCTTTGGCCTTTGCGGAAAAGCATCCCAGATAACCCAAGGAGTATACACATGGATTGGTTGCAAATCAGCATAGATGTAAAACCCGGACAGATGGAGCAGCTTACCGCTGCGCTGACCGCCCACGGCTTTGAGGACCTGGTTATCGAAGACCAGGCAGAATTTGAAAGCTTTTTGGACGAAAACCGCCAATACTGGGATTATATCGACGAGGAGCTGCAGGAAAAGCTGCAGGGGCTTTCCAAAATCACCCTGTATTTGGAGCAGGACGATACCGAAAATCTAAAAAACCTGGAAGCACTGGCAGCGGAAAAAGACTTTGCACTGAATATTGAAAAAATGCAGCAAACGGATTGGTCAGAAAGCTGGAAGGAAAACTATCCCCCACAGCCGGTGGGGGACCGTCTGCTGGTGCTGCCTTACTGGCTGGAAGGCACGGATACAGATGGCCGTCTGCCTGTGATTTTAGACCCGGGCCTGACCTTCGGCACCGGTGCCCATCCCTCCACTCAAATGGTTATGGAGCAGATGGAGCAGCTGGCCCTGCAGGGAAAAACCTGCCTGGATTTAGGCAGCGGCAGCGGTATTCTCTCTATCACCGGCCTGCGGCTGGGTGCAAAAAAAGCCGTTGGTGTGGATATCGATCAGAAGGCCGAGGATATTGCCCGGGAGAATGCAGCTTATAACGGCTTTCATGACGATGTGTTTACAGCCCTGACCGGCAACGTAACCACCGACCGACGGCTCATGGAGCAGCTGAAAAAGGACCATTGGGATCTGGTGCTGGTGAACATCGTTGCCGATGTGATCATTGCCCTCAGCCCGGTACTGCCGGGACTTGTGTCCAAAGACAGCACACTGCTGCTTTCCGGCATTTTAGACACCCGTCTTCAGGATGTGCTTTCTGCGCTGCAGAGCGCAGGCTTTACTGCGCAGCACATTGTTTCCAAGGATGAATGGCGCTCTATTTGCGCAAAAAGGAGTTAATCTATGGCGATTCCCTACCGAACCCAACGGCTGTTTAAACGGCTGTGGACCATCATACTGGTGACGGTGCTTGTGGCTTTGGTTATTGCATTGTGCTGGCTGCTGTGGCTGGAGCGGTTCATTGTTTATGACCGGGTCGATGGCATTATAATCGACAGCCGTTCCTCTATTGACATTCAGGGTCAGCCCATGCAGGACCGGACCAATCTGCCCAAGGTGGAGATCTATTATAACGAGGGCGAAAATGCCATCGTCGCCGAAACGGACATGGTAAAGCTCTCCGGCTATTATATTTCCGCCGCCGACCTGGAAAAGGACATTACGGCCATCCGTCCCCAATTGGAGACTTTGGATCCCGGTACGCCGGTGATGATCGATGTGAAAAACATCAAAGGCGAGCTGTTCTATGATTCCATGGCCAGTGAATACCGCAGCTCCACCATCTCCACCTCCGCCATGGGCGAGCTGCTGACCTACTTAAACAGCAATAATTTTTATACCATCGCCCGGATGCCTGCCCTGCGGGACTTCAACTTCGGTCTGAATAATGTGGCCTACGGCCTGCCCACCTCCGGTGGCTATCTGTGGGTGGACAGCTCCTACTGCTACTGGCTCAATCCCGCCAGCCAGGGCACCCGCAGCTACCTGATCTCCATTATTTCCGAGCTGAAAAATATGGGCTTTGATGAGGTGGTGCTCAGTGACTTTGTGTTCCCCGAATCCACAGAGATCGTCTTTGACGGTGACCGGCAGCAGGCCATCAATGATGCGGCTCAGGTACTGGTGGACACCTGCGCTTCTGAAAGCTTCACCGTTTCCTTTGCTGCACAGGCAAACTTTGTTCTGCCCGAGGGCCGCAGCAGACTATACCTGGAAAATGCCCAGCCTGCCCAGGCTTCTGTTTTGGCTGAAAGCACCGGTTTGGAGCAGCCGGATATTTATGTGGTTTTCATCACCGAGCTCCACGACACCCGATTTGATGATTACGGCGTTCTGAGGCCTCTGTCCGGCGCCCACTAAAGGATTTATGAAAAGATATATAATACTAATTATTGTACTTTGTTTTATTCTTTCCGGTTGCGGTATTTCCGTTCAAAATGCCGGTGACTTAAACTGGAATTCCCACTTTCCCACGGAAACCACCGCCCCGGAGGAAACCGGCCCGACCCTTCCCCAAAACCCTTACGGCCCGGTGGATTTCGGCTTTGACGGTGACTACATTGCCTGCCTTTCCGGTGATTATCAGGTGGGTATCGATGTATCCGCATGGCAAAGTCAGATCGATTGGCAGCAGGTCAAGGCCGCAGGCATTGATTATGTGATGATCCGCATTGGCTGGCGTGGCTCTGAACAGGGCACCCTGTTTGAGGATGAGTGCTTTCAGGAGCACTACGCCGGCGCAGCTGCCGCAGGCCTGAAGATCGGCGGCTACTTCTTCTCCCAGGCCGTTTCCGTTGAGGAGGCCAAAATTGAAGCAGAATATGTGCTGGAGCTTTTAGGTGACCGGGAGCTGCAAATGCCCCTGATCTTTGACTGGGAGCAGATGAATTCCACCGACCGCACTGCGGATATGGATGCCCGAATCCTCACCGATTGTGCCATTACATTCTGTGAGGCTGTTAAAGCAGCAGGCTTTGAGCCCGGTATCTACTTCAATCTCGACCTGGCTGAACGGCTCATGTACCTGACGGAGCTGACCGATTACCGTTTTTGGCTGGCCCTGTACAGCTCCACCATGAGCTACCCCTACAAGGTCGATATGTGGCAATATACAAACACAGGCAAAGTCCCCGGCGTTGAAGGAGACGTAGACCTGAATGTACATTTAATTTATGAAGATGGAGGAATAACCAATGAGTGAATTTCGCGTAGGCTATCACCGCATCACCGTCGACCCCACCGAGCCCATTCCCCTGACCGGCTACAGTAACGAAGCAGCCCGTTACCACAAGGAAGTGGCCCAGGAGATCTGCACCACCTGTGTGGCTATTTCCGACGCAAAGGACAATACGATCTTAATGATCGGCATGGACATCTGCACTACCTGCCCCGAGATCTACGAATCTGTACGGCAGAGGGTTGCCGATGCCACCGGCATTGACGACACCCACATTTACATGGCCTCCACCCATACCCACGCCGCCCCTGCTGTGGGTCATGCAGATAAATGGCCCGAAATGCGCCGCTATGCAGACCGTTTCTATGAAGCCATCATTGAGGCCGCTGTGAAGGCTTTGGAGGACCGGAAGCCCTCCGGTATGATGACCGGCTCTATTGAGACCGAGAACATGAACTTTGTTAAGCACTACCGTGCTATGGATAACAAGACCGGTGAAATCTCCTACATCGGTGACTGCTTCGGTACAACTGTTGGTAAGACCCTGGTGGACCATGCCACCAAGGCTGACCCCACCATCCATGTGGTAAAGTTCACCCGTCAGGGCGGTAAGGATGTGGTTATGGCAAACTTCCGTGCCCATCCCCACTTTGACGGCGGCAGCAAGGTTTATAAGCTGTCCTCTGACTACATCGGTGCATTCCGTAAAGCACTGGAGAGCCTGGTGGATTGCCACGCAGTCTACTTCCAGGGTGCATCCGGCAACCAAAATTCCTCCACCCGTCTGCCTTCGGAACGCCGCTTCACCTCTGCTGTCAGCTACGGCCTGGGTCTGGCCGGCTATGTAGCCGAGTGTCTGCACAAGTATATGCGGGAAGTGCCCACCGGTGAGATCAAGACCAAGCAGGTGCGGTTCATCGGCCATATCAATCACACCATGGATCACTTAGCTGATGTGGGCAAGCGTCTGCGTCAGGCATGGAACGAGGACTTCACCTGGGCCAACTACAAGGAGGAAGCCGAATCCTACGGCATCCGCAGCCAGTTCCATGCCGGTGCGGTATGGTGGAACTCCCTGCGTAACGATGAAGAGGACGGCTGGATGATTCTCAACGCCGTAGCCATCGGTGAGGAATTTGCATTTGTCACCTTCCCCGGCGAGATGTTCGACTCCATTTCTGTCCGTATGGAGGAAAACTCCCCCTACTTCACCACCATGATGCTGGGCTACTGCTACCACCATTTAGGCTACCTGCCCTCTGCGGTTGCCTATAAGTACACCAGCTACGAAACCGACATTACACGCTTTGCTCCCGGCACCGGCGAAATGGTAGCCGACAAGCATGTGGAAATGTTGCGTGAATTAAAGAATCAGTAAACTATATAGAAACGGATTCTTCGCCTACGGCTCAGAACGACAAACAAGCTTTCAAGCTTACGCTGTCATTCTGAGCGAAGCGAAGAATCCGTTTTCCTTATGACCTTGGTTTCAGGGACTTGTTAATATTAAAACAAATATAATAGGTGCCGAGCTTTGAGGCTGTTTGAAATTCCTTGGGATACTGCTTTTTTAAAGCTGCGATCTCGTTGGTCGGCAGGGTGTCGATCAGCTGCCAGGTGCCGTTTTTATAGTTTGTGAGCATATTGTTGGCATCGTCAGACAAATAAAAATGGATTTTCTCCATTGTCACCCGGCCCTGGTAGCCGGGTCTTTTTTTGAGTGTGATCAGGCTGTCATGCCGCCAACTATCCATGGTATAAGCGCCGTTACAGATAAAGGTATCTGCATTGGCAGCCCAGTTTTCAGAAAGGCCTTGCTTTACCGGGAAAAAGGTGGGAAATGCCAGCAGCTCATTCCAGTACGGAACATTGCCCTTTAAGATAACCTCTAAGGTGCGGTCATCCAG
Source organism: uncultured Oscillospiraceae bacterium (assembly GCA_964392535.1). Lineage (GTDB taxonomy): Bacteria > Bacillota > Clostridia > Oscillospirales > Oscillospiraceae > Faecousia. The sequence continues at coordinate 13,715 of CAYMPY010000021.1, read as the reverse complement.
GGCCGTTGCCTTTTCCACGATCTCCATCAGATAGCCATAGTCAGAGCCAAGTGCAGGCGACCCGGCTCTGTCCCAGGCATAGACGAAGTCCCCAGCGGTAAGAACACTGCCGTCAGACCAGGTAAGCCCCTCCTTCAGGGTATAGGTGTAGCGAACGGCGCCATCGTCCAGGAGCTCCGGCTGTACCAATTCTTCGGCGCAATCCGCAGCCACCGTGCCATCGGCGGTCCATTTGGAAAGGCCGGAAAACAGGTGGCTCAGCATGGTTGCACCGTCTACGGTGGAGCACAGGCCCGGGTCCATAGACTCCGGCTCAGAGGCCAGACACACAGAGATGTCCCCGCCCCCACTGACGGTGGTCTCCGCAAAAAATTTATTGCCCAGGGGGTTTAAATAAAAGCCGCTGACCTTGCTTGAAAGCATATACACATCCGTATCAAAATAGATGGGACAAACCGCACCGGTCTGCATCAGAAGCTTTTCTGCCCGGTGCAGCAGCTCATAGCGCACCGATTCATCGGCTTGGGTGCGGGCAAGCTCCATAAGCACATCGTAGGTCTGTGCCCAGGTGCCGTTTTCCACCTTGATATCATAGCCTAAATCCGTCAGATCCATGGAAAACAGCATAGCTGTCTGATGCTTGCCTGTGCCGAAGCCAATATCGTTATTGCCGGATGAGGAGATGAACAGTTCCAAAAAGCAGCTGGGGTCTGTATAATCCGCCACCCAGCCGTTGCGGGCAATGTCATAGTCTCCGGCGGCACGGGTGCTGAGGAAGGTGTTCCACTCCTGGTTTTCCAGCCGCAGTTGGATTCCAATACCTGCGTACAATGCCTGTAAATACTCGCCCACAGCCTTGTGGGACTCGGCGGTATTATAAAGATAGGTCAATGTGGGAAAATCCAGGAATTTCCCTGTATTTTCGTCATAGCGGTAATATTTCCGCAAAACAGAAATGGCATTTGCATAGTTTTCTTCATAGCTTTCTGTATCATAGAAGCCGCCCTTATAATACTTTTCCATCCCGATGGGCACAAAGCCGTCTGCCGGAATCTGACCGGCCTGACCGATGGAGCCTGCAATATAATCCCTGTCAATGAGCATAGACAGGGCAAGGCGGATCTCCTGCTCCGCCGCCTGATCTACAGACAGCTTCTCCCCGGTATCCACCGGGGCTTCTTTTTTGCCGCAGCCTGTTAATAGCAGCAGACAAAGCAGCACTAAAATCAATCTCTTCATAGCTTTTCCTCACTGATTGGCTCTGTCCACATGGTGACAGGCCGTATAATGGCCGGTTGCCACCTCAATAAGAGGAGGCATTTTGTGGCCGCAAATTTCTGTTGCATAGGGACAGCGGGTACGGAAGGGACAGCCGGTAGGGGTATTCAATGGGCTGGGAATCTCTCCCAGTGCCACCTTGGGCATATTCCGCGCTTTTATGGGGTCCATGGACGGCACAGCCGCCATGAGGCTTTGGGTATAGGGGTGCATGGGACGGTGATAAACCGCCTCTGCATCCCCCACCTCCATAAGCCTGCCCAAATACATAACTGCGATCCTGTCAGAAACATGGCGCACCACCGGCAGGTCATGGGCAATAAACAGGTACGTCAGCCCCAGTTCCTCCTGAAAGCTTCGAAACATGTTGATAACCTGGGCCTGAATGGACACATCCAGCGCAGACACCGGCTCATCGCAGACAATAAACTCCGGGTTTGTTGCCAATGCCCGGGCAATACCGATGCGCTGCCGTTGACCGCCGGAAAATTCATGGGGAAAACGGGTCAGCAGCCGCCGGTTCAGGCCCACCTGCTCCATCAACTCCAGCACCCGTTCCCGTCTTTGGGCACTGCTTTTGCAGAGTCTGTGGATGTCCAGCGGCTCTGCGATCAGGTCCAGCACCGACATCCGGGGATCCAAAGATGAATAAGGGTCCTGAAAGACCATAGCCGTTTCCCTGCGGAATTTGGCCATGTCCTGCTGAGGCTGCTGCCCCTTAAACAACACCTGTCCCCCTGTAGGCTTATAGAGCTGCAAAACCGTCCGCCCCACAGTGGACTTTCCGCAGCCGGACTCCCCCACAAGGCCCAGGGTCTTGCCCTTAGGAATAGTAAAGCTGACGCCGTCCACCGCTTTCAGTGGTGTGCTTTTAAACATGGAGGTACGGATCGGAAAATACATCTTCAGGTCCTTTACCTCTATAAATTTATCTTCCATGCTTTGCCGCCTCCCTTGAATTTACCCAGCAGGAGGCCCGGTGTCCCGGTTCCAGCTCCTGCCATGGGCATTTTCGCTCTAAGCAGACCTGCATGGCCTCAGGACAGCGGGCCGCAAAGGGACAGCCGGGCGGCAGGTCCGACAGATCCACCGGGCTGCCGGGAATAGGCAGCAACGGCTCGTCCCCCTCCGCAGCAGGTACAGACCGCAAAAGGCCCTTGGTGTATTCGTGGCATGGGTTTTCGAAAATCTGCTTCACAGTACCCTTTTCGCAGACCGTACCGGCGTACATCACCAGCACCCGGTCACACATCCGGGCCACCACACCCAAATCGTGGGTAATGAGAATAATGGCCATACCCAGCTCCTGCCGCAGCTCGTCCAGCAGCTCTAAGATCTGCGCCTGAATAGTCACATCCAGGGCGGTGGTAGGCTCGTCTGCAATGAGAATATCCGGCTCACAGGCCAGGGCCATGGCAATCATCACCCGCTGCCGCTGACCGCCGGACAAGCTGTGGGGGTACTGGCTCATCCGTTTTTCTGCCTCGCTCACTTTCACCAGCTCTAATAGCTCCACCGCTCTGCGGCGTGCCTGGGCCTTGTTGCGGTCTGTGTGAAGCAGGATGGCCTCCATCAGCTGCCAGCCGATGGTACGGGTGGGATTCAGGCTGGTCATGGGGTCCTGAAAGATCATAGAAATACGGTTTCCCCGCAGCTTTCGCAGCAGCTGCTCCGGCGCACCGATCAGCTCCTGACCGTCAAATTTCACAGAGCCGCTGAGCTCCATATGCTCCCGGGGCAGCAGCTGCAGGATAGAATAGGCCGTGACGGATTTTCCCGACCCGGACTCACCCACAATGCCTAAAACCTGCCCTCTGTCCAGCTTAAACGAAACACCGCCCACAGCCTGCACCTTGCCTGCAGCCGTATGAAAGGCCACACGCAGCTCTTCAACCTCCAACAGCATCATGACCGCCCCCTTAATTTTGGATCAAAGGCATCCCGCAGGCCGTCTCCCAACAGATTTAAAGATAAGACGATCAAGCTGATCACCAGTGCCGGGATCACCAAACGGTAGGGGTAAGAGGTAATGCCGTTGAGGGCATCTGCCGCCAAAGACCCCAGGCTGGGCATAGGTGCATTGACACCAAGGCCCAAAAAGGACAGGTAGCTTTCCGTAAAAATAGCGCCGGGGATCTGCAAGGCGGTAGACACCACCAACACACCCAGGCAGTTTGGAATCAGGTGCTTTTTGATGATATGGCCGTTACCTGCCCCGGCAGATTTGGCCGCCAGCACATACTCCTGCTGCCGCAGGGACAGGATCTGTCCCCGCACAAGCCGTGCGGTAGAGACCCAGTAAAGCAGCGCAAAGACAATGAACAGGCTTGCCATATTGCTGCCTAAATTTCCAAAGAGCATCATTTCGTCCCCCATGGCTGCTTTCAGTACCGCCGACAGCAGGATCACCATCAGGGTATCAGGCAGCGAGTAAATGATATCCACCACACGCATAACGAGCAGGTCCGTTTTGCCGCCAAAATACCCGGCCACCGCACCCACAAACAGGCCCACCACCAGCACGATCAGGCTTGCAAAAAAGCCTACCGCCAGAGAGATCCGTGTGCCGTAGACCACACGGATAAAGTAGTCCCGGCCCTGGGAGTCTGTGCCGAAAATATGAGGAAAGACCTTCTCCCCTGCGCTTATAAGCTTTTGCTCTGCGGAAGAATACTCAAAGGGTGCTAAATTGTTATACCCCGGATCCATGGGCCGTCCGGGGGTGAAGCCCAAAAGCTCATCATAATCATAAGGCCAAAGGGTCGGCAAGATCAGTGTTGCCAGGGTCACCAGCACCACAATGATCAGGCTCACTGTGGCCACCGGATTTCGCAGCAGCCGAGAAACGCCCTCCCTGGCAAAGCCGTGGGTATGGCCGGGTAGTGCCTGCCGCTGGGCCGGGGTCACATAGGAATAATCAGGCTCCAAGAAATCACCTCAAATCGATTTTAGGATCAGCGGCCTTATAAAGCAGGTCACTGAGCAGATTCATGCTTACGATCAGCACCGACAGCACAATGGTGGTTCCCATGATCATGGGATAGTCCCGGTTTGTAATACTGCTGACAAAGGTGCGACCAATACCGGGTACTGCAAAAATCTGCTCTACCACCAAAGAACCGGTGACGATGCCTGCGATCATAGGGCCTAAATAGGTGATCACCGGCAGCAGTGCATTTTTAAGGGCATGGGATGTGATCAGCCGCAGGCCGGACACACCCTTGGCCCGGGCGGTGCGGATATAGTCCTGCCCCAAAACCTCCAGCATGGAGGAGCGGGTCAGCCGCGTAATATAAGCCGCCGGGTACAAAGACAGGGTAACAACAGGCAAAATCAGGCCACCGGCCATGGTGCCGTTTGCCGGAACAAGCATCCACCGCACTGCGAAGGTAAGCAACAGCAGTGTACCGATGATAAACGAGGGCATGGACACAAAAAAGGTGGTCAGCACCATGATCAGCTTATCGGTAAATTTATTGCGCCGCAGTGCCGCCAATGTTCCCAGTGCAAGGCCACTGACAATGGCGATCAATGCCGCCGTCAAGCCCAGGCCTGCAGAAACAGAAAGTCCCTCCAAAATCACTTCAGAAACGGTCCTGCCCCGCTGCTTCAGGCTGGGTCCAAAATCCAGCCTGGTCACCACATCCCGCAGATAAGTGGTATATTGGGTTAACAGCGGTTTATCCAAACCGTATTTTTGCTCCAGTGCCGCCGTCGCCTCCGGGGACAAGGCACGCTCCCCCATAAAGGGCCCACCGGGCACGGCACGCATGACGAAAAAGGTGACCGTGATCACCACAAACACCGTTAAAACCGCAAGGCCAATGCGTTTTAAAATGTATAGCAAGGTTTTGGAATCCAAACACATCCACTCCTTTTCTTACATTTTTCACTTTCAGCCAAATTTTATGCATACAAAAACGCCCTGTTGCATTGGCGCAATGTCATTAAGATAAGAAAACGCTGTCATTTCGACCGAGCAAAGCGAGTGGAGAAATCTATCCGTTGTAATGATCGATACCGGATAGATCCCTCGACTACGCTCGGGATGACAACGTTTCTTAATAACTTAAAGCTTAACTAAATGACATTGCGCATTCGCAACAGGGCGTTTGCGATATTTTAAACTTTTGCTTTTCTGTGGGTGGCCAGGTAGAATATGCCGTAGTAGGCTACAATGTAAATTAAGAACAGTACGACCACGCCAAGGGGATAGAATACCTTACTACCGCCAACCAAATTGTAGAGAATGTCATAGGGCGTGCCGTCACCGGCCATGAGGAACATATAGTTATAATCAAGGAGCACATTGGCAGCATAGGCGGCAACACAGAAGCCTGCCAAAATGGTAAAGGTGATCTAGATGTTCTTCTTTTTCATGCTGGCCATGCCGGAAATGGCAATGTACAGTGAGGCAAAGCCGGAAATGGAATGGGTAATACCGGAGACCACATTATCCATGGACAGCACCGGGTAAGCGCCATAGTTCTGACCTGCGCCATAAGTACCTGCAACCGCACCCAAAACACCAAAGATCATCACAAAGTCCAGGGATGCTTCCTTTAATCTTCCCTTACACAGGGCTGCCATGGGAATAGAGATCAGCTGGATGCTGCACAGAAAAAGGGGCAGATTGTGGGTCAGGCCGGTGATCTCCCCGGAGCGCAGACAGCACACAACGATCTTAAAGATTTCAAAGCTGTCAATTAAAATAGCTGCGATCAGCAACGGCTTATTCTTCCCTGCAGTGGTCATATGTCTGTGGCTGCGGCCAATAATGATCGCAAGCACGGTCATGATGATCATGAGGCTTGTGACAAAAACCAGGTGCTGCCAGGAGAAATACCCCTCAGGCTCTCTCACATAGCCGCCGATTCCCAAAAACTCTCCCATAAAAAGCTCCCTTTCAGTGTCGCTTCAGCAAGTCTATCACGTTTTGTCGAAAAAAGCAACTATAAAATAATATCGACGGGAGCAAGCCCCCGCCCTACGTTCATGCTTGTAGGACAGGGGCTTGTCTCCCGCCAAAACCTTATATTATGACAGCAGCAGCTTGTCGTCGGCCTCGTCGGAGCCGCTGGCACGGCTGAACAGGTCTAAGAGCTGTTCTACAGTCAGCTGCTTTTTCTCCGGGCCGGACACATCTACAACGATCTTACCGTCATACATCATGATCAGCCGGTCACCGTGGGCGATGGCATCACGCATATTATGGGTGATCATCAAAGTGGTCAGGTTATTCTGCTTTACGATCTTCTCTGTGACCTCCAGCACCTTTGCGGCGGTCTTGGGGTCAAGGGCGGCGGTATGCTCATCAAGAAGCAGTAATTTGGGCTGCTTCATGGTCGCCATTAAGAGGGTCAGTGCCTGCCGCTGGCCACCGGAGAGCAGACCGACCTTGGCAGTCAGCCGTTCCTCCAGGCCCAGGTCCAGGATCTTCAGCAGCTCCTTATACTCGGCCCGCTCCTTGGCGGTGATGCCGGGCATCAGGCTTCTGAACTTGCCACGGCGGGCAGCCAGGGCCATATTTTCCTCGATCTGCATGGTGGCAGCCGTACCCATCATGGGGTCCTGGAATACACGGCCGATGTACTTTGCACGGCGGTACTCCGGCAGGTGGGTCACATCCACACCGTCGATCTCGATTTTGCCCTCCTCCACGCCGTAGACACCGGCGATGGAGTTTAAGAGGGTACTTTTACCGGCGCCGTTGCCACCGATGACGGTGACGAACTCACCGGGCTTTAAGTGCAGGTCCACACCACGCAGGGCCTGCTTTTCGTTGACCGTGCCCTTGTTAAAAACCTTGCAGATTCCAAAAACCTTAAGCATCGGTGGCCTCCTTTCTCTTCTTAAAGAGTCCTCTAAAAATCTGACCACGCAGATTGGGTACTGCCAGGAATACCGCAACAATAGAGGCAGAGATCAGCTTTAAGTAGTTGGAGTCAATATCCATCAGGCTGATAACCGCCTGAATGACCACATAGTAAATCACTGCGCCAAGACTTATGGACAACAGCTTTAGTCCAAAGTTTTTAAACAGTTTTCCAAAAACAACCTCGCCGATAATCACTGCGGCAAGACCGATGACGATGGCACCACGGCCCATGTTGATATCGGCAAAGCTCTGATACTGCGCCATCAGCGCACCGGACAGCGCAACCAGGCCATTGCTGAGCATAAGACCGATCAGCTTCTTGGCATCGGTATTGATACCCTGGGCACGGGCCATATTTGCATTTGCGCCGGTGGCACGGATGGAGGAGCCCAGCTCTGTACCGAAGAACCAGTACAGCACCAGCACGATTCCCAACGTTACCAAGCCTACAGTAATGATCGGATGCTGATAAAAAGGAATCGTCCCCTTTTCAACCTGCTTTAAATACCGCAGGGATACCAGCAGATCATGGGTTTTTACATTCAGCGCCTGGTTGGCCTTCATGCCCATGATCGCCAGGTTCACAGACCACAGACCCAGCTGGGTCAGAATACCGGCCAAAATAGCAGGAATTTTCAGGCCCGTATGCAAAAAGCCGGTGACAAGTCCGGTCAGCATACCGGCCAGAATAGCAATCAAAAGTGCCACCAGCACGGACTTGCCATCTACCAGCAGCATGGCGCAAACCGCACCGCCGGTGCAGAACGAGCCGTCCACCGTCAGGTCAGAGAGCTCCAGCAGCCGGTATGTAATGTAAAGTCCGATGGCCATAATACCCCAGATCAGGCCCTGGGACACCGCACCGGGCAGTGCATTTAAAAAGCTTGACATAGTTCTATCTCCTTGAGAATCGGTAAGGGCCGACAGTTCATCGGCCCTTACACTTTTAATTATTCGACAGCTACGTAGCCTTCAGGAGGAGTCAGGCCCAGCTCATCGCAGATTTCCTTGTTGTACTTCTTGGTGTAGGTCTCAGAATAGGCAACCGCCATGGTGGAGATGTCGGCCTCGCCGGTCAGGATCTTGGCAGCCATCTTACCGGTGGTGTAGCCCAGGTCGTAGTAGCTGATGGACAGGGTAGCCACGCCACAGCCCTTACAGATGCCTTCCTCGCCGGCAATAACAGGAACCTTCTTCTCGCCCTGAGTACAAACCTCACGGATGATGGGGGCGTTGGAAGCAGCAGTATTATCGGTGGGAACATAGATCACATCGGAGCTTTCAACAGCCTTCTGTGCAACAGCCTGGATGTCGTTGGAGTCAGCAAACGCATACTGGGTGCAGGTGTAGCCCAGTGTCTCCAGCTGTTTCTGAACCTCATCTACCTGATACTGGGAGTTAGGCTCACCGGAGCAGTACAGCAGGCCAACAGTCTTTGCCTCGGGGAACCACTCCTGCAGCATGGCAGCCTGCTGATCCAGGGGTGCCAGGTCGGAGGTACCGGAAACATTGCCGCCTACGGTGCCGGTAAAGTTCTCGATCTCCAGTGCAACGCCGTACTCGGTAACGGAAGTGCCCAAAACAGGGATATCCTCCGTAGCGGCAACAGCAGCCTGCAGAGCAGGTGTGGCGTTGGCCATGATCAGATCCACATCATCAGCAACAAATGCATTGGCGATAGAGGAGCAGGTGTTGGTATCACCGGCTGCATTCTGAACGTCAAAGCTGACCTTGTCGCCCAGCTCATCCTTCAGAGCCTGCATAAAGCCCTCGGTAGCAGCATCCAAAGCATCATGGGTGACCAGCTGGCAGATACCGACAACATAAGTATCATCGGCTTTCTTCTCGCCGCTACAAGCGGTCATGGACAGCAGCATCATGGCTGCCAATGCGATTGCGATAATCTTCTTCATAGTTTTCTCTCCTTTTATCCACAGGTGGAATATGATTGTTCTACTATAGCACACACTTTCCCGATTGTCAACCGTTTTTCCACCGTAAAAGGACAAATATTTTTCTCAGAAATACATAAAACACCGTAGGGACACCCCTCTGGGGTGTCCGAAAAAAGGCAACCGATACAAAATGTACCGATCGCCTTTTTTTGCGGCCACCCGAGGACGGGTGGCCCTACCATAATAATTTTAAAACGATTTAGTCCATAATACCGGCCAGCATGCCAACCAGCACGCTGGTGCTCATCATGCCCATATTGTTGGCAAAGGTGATCTCGGTTGCGCCTACTTCCTTTGCAAATTCGGCCAGGTTGCCGTCCCAGTAACGGTAATCGATTTCGTACAAAACGCTGTAGTGGTCCACCATGTACGGCATCAGAGCGTTACCGAAGGATTCCTTCACCACAATGCCCACACTGCCATCGGTCACATTTTTGTTTTCATAGACCGTAATGGGGTTATCGCCGCCACCGAAGGTGGAATACTTGGTACCGCTGCTCCAATCGGATACATCCATGATCACGTTCCAGGCATACTCATTACCCTTGGTATCGGTAAACTTCATGGAGATATTATTGCTGTAGGGGTGGTAGGCCTCGATGGTGTCAACCAGGAGGCTGGAATCCTGATTACAGCTCTGCCAGAACAGTGCGCCGTAGAAGTTATCGAAGGTCTGCAGCCGCCGCTGATCCAGGGTATAGGGGGTCTCTCCTACGACCTCGCACCAGGTTTCATAGGCATAATAAGCAGCCTTGCCGTTCCAGTGGAAGTCGGTACGGAAGTACAGGTATTCGTCCCGGTGCTGCATCAGGTTATCGTAGCAGTTGATGCCGGTGACCTTGTCGCTGAACTGGGAAAAGGTCAGCTCCATTCGGTCATTCTGATTTTCAAAGCTCTTCATCTTTGCGGCAATATCATCGGGAAGCACAATGCCGATGGCAGTGGGAATAGCCAGCACATAGACCTCGGCCCGGCCATCCATCTCCTCAGCAAAGGTGTTGATGAGGCTTACATAGTTTTTAACCACATATTCATCATAGCCGTAGCTGTCAAAGGCGCTGTTATCCACACGGCACACCGGGCCATCACCGTAATAGCTATAGGTACCGGACTGACTTGTCAGCTTGGGATACTCCTTGACCTGGGGCTCGGTAGCCTCGGTGGTCTCCGGCTGAGTGTCTTCATCTTCAGACTCAGTGGGTGTCTGCTCCACGGTGGGCTTCTCCACCTGAATACCCATGGTCACAATGGCAGCCTTATCCATAAAATCCTCTGCAACAGACACATCCTCAGTCACACAGAACACCAAATACACGCCGTTTTGCCAAATGGCAGGATTTTCAAACTTGGGAGCTTTCTCCGGGTGGTAGTTGGCGGCTTCTTTGTGCAGCTGCTGCAGGTAGCCTGCAACGCTGCTGCGTGCAGCCTCCTGGTCGTCCTCGCTTTTCAGGGTCACCAGGCCCAGGTAATCGGAATAGGCATCGGTGCCACGGTACAGCTTCACGGTAGCACCCTGAGGCATACCGCTAAAGAACATGGCAGCAACCTGACCCTGATCGGTTAAAAGAGAATCGTAGGTCACCTGCTCCAGCAGCACCTGAAACAGCGCCTCACCGTTGACAGAGCCGCCCTTTTCTTCCTTTTCGCTGCCACCGCAGGCAGTCATGGAAAGAACCAGCACCACTGCAAGCAACATAGCTAAAAACTTTTTCATTTGTCTTCACTCACTTTTTATATAGTATATGACGACATACTTCGACATATTACATATGTTACCCTATTATGTCCATTTTTGCAAGTACCTATTTGTAAATAATCCTGTTGGTGGTCGGTTCCCTCGGCAACCCGTGAAGCGCAGAACGCAGAACGCAGAACGCAGAACGCAGAGTGCAGAACTGTCCTTCTGTCTCTATCTAAACGTGTGAATCGTGAATTGTCAATAAAAGAAGAAAGTCCCACAAAGGAAACCGCATATGGCGAGACACTCGCTACGGATTCCAAAGTGGGACTTTCTATCGAAAGTTTATCACAACCAAAATTGGTTGTCAAGTACTGTCACAAGAAGAAATGATAGAAGCAGAGTCTACCTCCAACGGGGGAGTCACCAAAAACGGCTCTCTTGCCACGTCCATCAACTCTGCTTCTGCGAATAGTGTATTACAGGAACATTTTACTGTCAAGGGAAATATGACGAGGGAAACGGATTCTTCGGCTACGCCTCAGAATGACACGGTGATCTGTACGTTGCGGGATCGTTCTGCACTCTGCGTTCTGCGTTCTGCGTTTGTGGGACAGAGACCTGTCCCCTACTTACTGCTCGGCAAGAAGCTGGTCCACCAGCTGTCTTGCGGCTCTTGCGCTTCTGCCGCCACGGCTGAGGGCAAACTGCTCTGCCCGCAGCTCTAAGGCCTTTTCGTCCATAGTAAGACCCTTTTGCTTTGCAAGGTGATGGACGATGTCCAAGTAGGTTGCTTTTGCAGGCTTGCAGAAGGTGATCTGAATACCAAACCGCTCGGACAGGGAGATGATCTCCTGCATGGTGTCACTGCGGTGCACATCGTCACCGTCCCTGTCAGAGAAGGTCTCTTTGACCAAATGCCGCCGGTTGGAGGTGGCATAAATGACGATATTGGAGGCCTTTGCAGACACCGAGCCCTCCAAAATGGCCTTGAGGACGGAAAAATCGCCGTCGTCCTTGCCAAACGACAGGTCATCAATAAAGAGGATAAACTTTAAGGGATTTCCTGCCAGCTCATCCAGCACCGCCGGAATGGCGTGGAGCTGCTCCTTGCGGACCTCCAAGATCCGCAGACCCCGGTCATGCAGTTCATTGACAACGGCCTTGACCGTGGAGGACTTGCCTGTGCCCGCATCGCCGGTCAGGAGAATGTTGGCAGCCGGTCTGCCCTCTAAGAGGGCAACGGTGTTATCCATAATGATCTTCTGCTCCCGCTCATAGTCAATGAGGTCACAAAGCCGGGTGGTATCGGGGTTATGGACCGGCACGATCTTGTTTTCTTGGTTTACATAAAACATTTTATGTCGAGCATAGCTGCCGTAGCCGTATTTGCCGATATGGACACAGCGGTTTTTGTAGCTTCCGGGAATATCCACAGACTCTGTCAAAAAACCGGGAAGCGCACCGTCAAAGCCGGTGACGGCGGACAGCTGTGCCGGGGTCAGCTCTGCCAATTCCTGCAGCACAGCAAGCTCCCGCAGAGCGGTCTGCTCCATGGCTGCGCCCGGGTCTGTGCCACGGCCAACGGCCCGGATATAGGGATTCTCGTTATCACCCACCACATCGGCTATATAGGCCGACAGTGCCCCGAAGCCGCTGTCATAGAGGGCGGCGGCAAAGTCACCGTAGGCAGACACTGCCTCCTCCGTACCGGGCTTTGAAAGCAGCAGCTTATGAAGCCTGCTGATCACAGGGTCCTGCAGCAGTGCCCGAAACACGCCAAAGGCAGAAAGCTGCAGACCTAATTTTCTCAATTTTTCCATTTTAGTTCAGTGTTGCGCCCTTTGCACCGCTGCTGACCATAGCAGCGTACCGCTTCAGGTAGCCGCTAAGCTCCTTGGTCTTGGGGGTAAAGTCCTTCATGCGCGCCTGCAGCTCCTCCTCGGAGATCAGAAGCTCCAGCTTGCCTGCAGGAATATCGATGCTGATCATATCGCCGTCACGGACAACGCCGATCACACCGCCGCTGGCGGCCTCCGGGGACACGTGACCGATACAGGCGCCGCGGGTAGCACCGCTGAAGCGGCCATCGGTAATGAGGGCAACAGAGCTTCCCAGGCCCATACCCATAATGGCAGAGGTGGGGTTGAGCATTTCACGCATACCGGGGCCGCCCTTGGGGCCTTCGTAGCGGATGACCACCACATCACCGGCGCAGATCTTGCCTGCGGTAATGGCAGCCATGGCCTCCTCCTCGCACTCAAAGACCTTGGCAGGGCCCTGATGCACCAGCATTTCGGGAAGCACTGCGCTGCGCTTGACCACACTGCCCTCGGGGGCTAAGTTACCCTTTAGCACCGCAATGCCGCCGGTGGCAGAATAGGGATTCTCCACGGTGCGAATGACGGTCTCGTCCTTATTGATGGCACCGGAAATATTCTCGCCCAGGGTCTTGCCGGTGACGGTCATAACGGAGGTGTCCAGAAGATTTAACTTGGTCAGCTCTTTGAGCACGGCGTACACGCCGCCTGCCTCGTTTAAGTCCTCCATATAGGTGGGGCCTGCAGGTGCCAGGTGGCACAGGTTGGGGGTCTTTGCGCTGATCTCGTTTGCCATTTCCAGGTCAAAGTCCACGCCGCACTCCTTGGCAATAGCAGGCAGGTGGAGCATGGAATTGGTGGAGCAGCCCAGGGCCATATCGGCGGTCAGGGCGTTGCGGATGGCGGCCTCGGTCATGATATCCCGGGGGCAAATGTTCTTTTCAACCAGCTCCATGACCTGCATACCGGCGTGCTTTGCAAGCTCGATTCTTGCAGAGTACACCGCAGGAATGGTGCCGTTGCCCCGCAGGCCCATGCCCAGTACCTCGGTCAGGCAGTTCATGGAGTTTGCGGTATACATACCGGAGCAGGAGCCGCAGGTGGGA
>CAYMPY010000020.1:0-21337 GCA_964392535.1 uncultured Oscillospiraceae bacterium | reverse complement strand
GTTACTGACAAGAGAATTTTCGGTAAGGTTGCGTGGGGAAAACGAGTTGATCTCCCGGTCGATTCCGTTTCTGCAACTGCATCACTTCGTTTTCTTAACGGTGTATCGGTTTCCACATCTTCCGGTCGCATTAGTTTCCGTGCTCTTAAAAATGCTGACGCAATCTATCAAGTTATTAACAATCTGCTGATCGAAAGACAGCAAGAGAAATCTAAATCTGCTCCCATTGTTGAAGCACCCAAGAGTGACGAGGCTGACCAACTCAAAAAGTATAAAGAACTGCTTGATAGCGGTGTTATTACCCAAGAGGAATTTGATGCAAAGAAAAAGCAACTGCTTGGTCTGTAATTCCTACATACTAACGGAGCAGGCGCAAGTCCGTTCCACTTCTTGACGCACACAAAGCGCACAAGCCGAGAAAAAGCGAACGATTGGTGCGGTTTTTATGAAATTATGCTTGTTGTTGGAACTAACTTATGATACAATATTTGTATCATAGATATCAAGAATCCGGAATCTGTGTTTGCAGATTCCGGATTTTTAATATTTAAAGAAGCTGCTGATTATTTATAATCAGCTTAAAAGTAAGCCCAAGACGTTCAGCGGCTTTACGGCAGAGGATCATGCGGCCCATGAAGATTTCAAAGTAGTCCATTACAGCGCAAAAATCAGTATCAACCGTCAGATTCAGGGTAACGGCTGTCTTTTCATCGTTGATAATCAGCTCAGACTTTTTAACAGAATAATTGACCCGGTCATGGATATCAAAGGTAGAAATATCTTTGTTGCGAACACGAGTCCAGCGTACATCCGCCTTATCTGCCAAGATTAGCGCTGCAGCAACCGCATTGACCGGAACGCCGGTACCTTCATCGTGATTGCCAATAGCTGTGACAATCGTAGCAACTTCGCCGGGATCACAACCCAAATCATTCAAAATACTCCAGGCCATAACCGCACCGGATTGAGAATGGTCCTTACGGTTTACGAGATTGCCGATATCGTGGAGATAACCTGCAATTTTTGCAAGCTCCACGGTTCTTTCATCGAAGCCCATTTTATCCAGGATATAGCCGGCCATTCTTGCAACATGGATCACATGAGAAAAGCTGTGCTCCGTAAATCCCAGTGCGGCCAAAGATTCATCCGCCCGAATAATATAGGTTTTAATTGCATCACTATTTGTTACCTGTTCATATGTAAGCATAAAATCAACTCCTTTGCAAGAATTATAACATACAATCTTTAAATTATAAACAAAAAGTTTATAATTGTTTTGTAAAGTTTTTGAAAAGGAGGATTTAATATGTGTACGGCGATTTCTTTTAAAACAGCAGATCATTATTTCGGGCGAAACCTTGATTTCGAGCATGACTTTGGCGAGAAAATCATCATTACCCCCAGAAACTTTCCGTTCCACTTTCGTAATGGCTCAAAACTCGAAAATCACTACGCCATGTTCGGCATGGCTGTGGAGGCAGAGAACTACCCCCTGTATTTTGATGCTTCGAATGAAGTTGGTCTGAGCATGGCGGGGCTGAATTTTCCGGATAATGCTTATTATTTTGATCCAGGCACAGAAGCTGATTGTATAGCACCCTTTGAGCTGATCCCCTGGATTCTCGGCAAGTGCAAATCCGTTCAGGAATGCCGAAAGCTATGCGAAACATTACGCATTATTAACATTCCATTTAATAAACAGTTTTCCTTAACGCCTTTACACTGGATCGTAGCGGACCGTGACGAAACAATTGTAATCGAATCTGTAAAAGAGGGACTAAAGGTCTATAATAACCCTTACGGTGTTCTGACGAATAATCCACCTTTCCCCTATCATTTATATAATATCTGTAATTATATGAATGTTACTGCACAAGAGGCTGCAAACAACTTCGCACCCAACAATATGATCAGTGCATACAGTCGTGGAATGGGTGGGATCGGCCTGCCGGGTGACAACTCCTCTTCCTCCAGATTTATTCGAGCAGCATTTACGAAGCTAAACAGCGAATGCGAGCAAGACGAGAACTCCTCCGTCGTTCAGTTTTTCCACATTTTGAATGCCGTCTGTCAAGTTAATGGCTGCACAGCAGTTGGTGATCAATACGAAAAAACACTCTACAGCTCCTGCTGCAATACAGACAAAGGAATCTATTATTATACAACCTACGAGAATCCCCAAATATCCGCTGTTCATTTACACCACGCTGATTTGAACTCCAACAGCCTGATATTCATTAAATTAAATAAAGCTTTGGATATTTTCACCTCTCTGTAAATTTTACAGAGAGGTTTGTCCGTATATCGTGAACTTTTATGTTGCAGAAATAATACAGATGTGCTACAATAGCAAAATAAAGAAAAGGAAAAGAGAGGCAAAAACAATGCGTATAGTTGTAAAAATCGGTACCAGTACACTGGCACACGAAACCGGTCACATGAATATCCGCAGAGTCGAGGAGCTATGCAAGGTTTTTTCCGACATAAAAAACGCCGGTCATGAGGTCATCATCGTCTCCTCCGGTGCAATTGGAATGGGTGTAGGTAAGCTTGGTCTGCGGGAACGCCCCAAGGATATTCCAACAAAGCAGGCCGCAGCTGCTGTCGGCCAATGCGAGCTTATGTATACATACGATAAGCTTTTCAGTGAGTATAATCACACGGTCGCACAGCTGCTGATCACCGGTGACGATGTTCAGAACGAAGAACGGCATCAGAATTTTACAAACACCTTGAACCGCCTTTTAAATTTAGGTGTCATTCCCATCATTAACGAAAATGATACTGTTGCGACCCACGAAATTGTGATCGGTGACAACGATACACTGGCGGCCATCGTATCGGAGTGTGTACACGCTGACAAGCTGGTACTTCTTTCCGACATTGACGGTCTGTACACTGCCGATCCCCATACGCACCCTGAAGCAGAATTGATCGAAACCATCAACAAAATTGACGATCATATTATTGCACTTGCAGGTGGCAGTGGCGGTAATTTAGGTACCGGCGGCATGATCACAAAGCTACAGGCCGCAAATATCTGTCTGTCCTGCGGCTGTGATATGATCATTACCAACGGAAACAAGCCTACAAACCTTTACGATATTATTGACGGAAAAAATATCGGCACAACATTTACGGAGAAGCTTTATGTTTGAAATGTTAAAAGAAGCCAAGGCTGCAAAAAGTCAGATCAGCTGCCTGACTACAGAAGAAAAGAATGCAGCACTTTCTGCCATGGCCGATGCCCTGGAGAAGAATTGTAATGAGATATTGGAGGCAAATGCTCTGGATATTGAGGCCGCAACCGGCATTGTTTCTCAGGTCATGCTGGATCGCCTCCGTTTAACCGCCGATCGGGTCACCGCCATGGCAAACGGCATCCGGGATGTTGTAAAGCTTCCGGACCCTGTAGGCGCAGTACTGGACCGTCATATTCGAGAGGACGGTCTGTGCATCGAGAAAGTATCTGTTCCGGTAGGTGTAATAGCAATTATTTACGAAAGCCGTCCTAATGTGACCAGCGATGCAGCAGCACTTGCATTAAAGAGTGGCAACGTCTGTGTCCTCCGTGGTGGCAAAGAGGCTTTCCGCTCTGCAAAGGCAATTGTAAAGGCTTTACAACAGGGTTTAAAATCCGTGGGAATTACAGAGCATGCTGTTAATCTTGTGGAAGATACCACAAGAGAAAGCGCTAAAGCCCTTATGACCGCCCTGGGCTATGTGGACATTTTGATTCCCCGTGGTGGCGCAGGACTCATTAACGCCTGTGTACAGCAGGCTACCGTTCCCTGCATTGCCACCGGAACAGGCATCTGCCATATTTATGTGGAAAAGACCGCCGATTTGCAGACCGCCGTTTCCATTATCAATAACGCAAAGACAAGCCGCCCCAGTGTTTGCAATGCCGAAGAAGTTCTGCTGGTTGATCAGGATATTGCTCCTCAGCTGCTGCCCCTTGTCTACAAGAAGCTGGTAACTGAGCGGCAGGAGCAAGCACTTACTCCTGTGGAACTTCGTTTGGATACAGAAAGTCTTACCATCATCCCCGGCTCCCCTGCCGGTCCTGCTGACTTTGATACAGAATTTTTGGACTATATTCTCGCTGTTAAATGTGTGAAGGACGTCCATGAGGCCGTAGCGCACATCACAGCACATTCTACCGGTCACAGTGAAGCAATCATCACCAACTCCAAAGAGGCGGAGAAAGCCTTTACAAGCGGCGTAGACAGTGCTGCGGTATATGTCAACGCCTCCACCCGCTTTACTGACGGCGGCGAATTTGGTCTTGGTTGCGAAATGGGTATTTCCACACAGAAGCTCCACGCCCGCGGTCCTATGGGATTAAAGGAGCTGACTACCTACAAATATATCATCCACGGTGCAGGACACATCAGATAAGGAGAACGCTATGAAATACGGATTTATTGGCTGCGGTAATATGGGCGGTGCAATTGCCCGTGCACTGCGGAAGAAAACAGCAGAGATCATGATCTCCGACCCTTCCAAAATAGCCGCCGACACTGCAAAAGAGCTGGGCTGTGAATATGTAGATAATGAAACATTGGTCAAGAGCTGCGACCGCATTTTTCTTGCTGTAAAGCCGCAGATGATGGAGCAGGTGCTTCTTCCTCTCCATAAACTCCTGGCTGAGCATAAGCCCCTTTTGATCACCATTGCTGCCGGACTTTCCATCAGCAAGATCGAGGCTTTCGCAGGCGCAAAGCTTCCCGTGATCCGCATCATGCCCAATACCCCTGTCATGGTAGGTAAGGGTATGATTCAGTACTGCTTTAACGAGCTTGTGACACAGCAGGATATCGATCTGTTCCTGGATGATATGTGCTATGCAGGCAGACTTGATCAGATACCGGAAGGTCTCATTGATGCCGCGAGTGCCCTCTCCGGCTGTGGTCCTGCCTTTATGTACATGTTTATTGAGGCGTTGGCTGATGGTGCGGTTGCCTGTGGTCTGCCCAGAGCAAAGGCACGGGAATATGCCGCCGCTACTATGGCTGGTGCAGCACAGATGATATTGGATACAGGCAAGCATCCCGGCGAACTGAAGGACGCAGTATGCTCCCCTGGTGGCAGCACCATCATCGGTGTAAAAACACTGGAAGAGCACGGCTTACGCGCAGCGGCAATTGATTGTGTTATAAATGCTTATAACAAAAGCAAACAATTAGGATAAATATGAAGTGTCCTCCCGACCATGGTCGGGAGGACAGATTTTTTACTTAAACACACGAACACGGAGCACGCCATCGATCTTTTGGATTCTCTCAACGATTTCATCACTGGCCACTTCGTCAAGGTCAAACATAGAATATGCGTATGCACCCTTACTTCTGTTAACCATATCAGAAATGTTCATCTTCTCTTCGGAAATCGCAGCAGTAAAGTTACCGATGGAGTTGGGGATATTTTTATGCAGGATACACAGACGGGTCGGCTTTTTGCGTGCACCCAAATCACAGGACGGGAAATTGACGGAATTGACAATATTACCGTTTTCAATATAGTCCATTACCTGCCGGACAGCCATCTTGGCACAGTTATCCTCGGATTCCTCAGTAGAAGCACCCAAGTGTGGAATAGCGACAACGCCTTCCATACCGGCGGTTTTCTCATTGGGGAAGTCGGTAATATACCGCTTCACCTTTCCAGACTTCAGGGCAGCTTCCATTGCATCGTCATCAACCAGCGCATCTCTTGCAAAGTTCAGAATAACAACGCCATCTTTCATCTTTGCAATCGATTCTGCATTGATCATATGCCTGGTGTCCTCCAAAAGAGGTGTATGAAGAGAAATAATATCACTCTGTGCATAGATCTCTTCTCTGGTTTTAACGCGCATAATATGGTTATCCAGGTGCCATGCGGCTTCAATGGAAATAAAGGGGTCGCAGCCATAGACATGCATACCCAGTCTCCGGGCAGCGTTTGCAAGAGGACCGCCAACAGCACCAAGGCCGATAACGCCCAAATTTTTATTCATGATCTCATAGCCGGCAAACTGAGACTTACCCTTTTCCACCTTCTTTGCAACATCCGGATCATCCTTAATGGTTTTGACCCACTCAATACCGCCAACTACATCACGGCAACCCAAAAGCATACCGCAAAGGGCCAACTCAACCACGCCGTTTGCATTAGCACCGGGGGTGTTGAATACCACGATACCCTTTTCGGCGCAACGGTCAAGCGGAATATTATTGACACCGGCACCGGCACGGGCAATGGTCAGCAGTTCAGGAGAAAACTCCAGATCATGCATTGCCGCGCTACGAACAAGAATGGCATCTGCCTGGGCCATATCCTCCGTAATCGAATACTCAGGCGTAAACAGTTCTGTTCCTTTGGGGGATAATTTATTTAAATAATGTACCTTATACATGAAAAATCGCTTCTTTCTTAGTTGTTCTTTTCAAATTCCTTCATAAATTCAACCAGCTTTTCCACACCCTCCTTGGGCATAGCATTATAAATACTGGCGCGCATACCGCCAACAGTGCGGTGACCTTTCAAATTTACGAACCCTGCTGCTGCAGCTTTCTTCACAAACTTCTCATCCAATTCCTGATTGCCGGTTACAAAAGGAACGTTCATAAGTGAACGGTCTGCCTTTTCTACGGTTCCCTTAAACATAGCACTGGAGTCCAGGAAGTCATACAAAATCGCGGCCTTTTCCTCGTTCAGTTTCTTCATATTTTCCAAGCCGCCCATTTTCTTGAGCCACTTGAACACCTTGCCGCAGATATAAATACCGTATGCAGGCGGCGTGTTATACAAAGAACCACTGTCAGAATGGGTCTTATACTTAAGCATTGTAGGCGTACAAGGCATAACGTCCTCTGTAATCAGGTCCTCCCGGATAATCACGATCACAACGCCGGCGGGGCCGATATTCTTCTGCACGCCGCCATAAATAATGCCATAATCTTCCACATTCACGGGCTCAGAAAGGAAGCAGGAAGAAACATCTGCAACCAGCGTCTTACCCTTGGTGTTGGGAAGCTTTTTAAACTTCGTGCCGTAAATAGTATTGTTTTCACAGATGTACACATAATCTGCGTTTTCACTTACAGGAAGATCAGAACAATCCGGAATATAGGAGAATGTTTTATCCGCAGAAGACGCAATAGCATTAGCCTGACCGTACTTCTTTGCCTCCTCGTAAGCCTTCTTAGCCCACTGACCGGTGATGATATAATCCGCTACGCCATTTTTCATCAGATTCATAGGGATCATCGCAAACTGCTGAGATGCACCGCCCTGCAAAAACAGGACTTTGTAATTATCTGGAATATTCATCAGATCCCGAAGGTCCTGTTCTGCTTCATCAATGATTTTCTGGAAAGGCTTAGATCGGTGGCTCATCTCCATAACAGACATTCCGGTACCTTGATAATCCATCATTTCCTGAGCTGCTTCCAACAGCACTTCCTCAGGCAAAACAGCCGGACCGGCGGAAAAGTTATAAATTCTTGCCATAATGATTACCTCCGATATGTATTTTACACCGTCCGTCAACTGCGAACAGGTGTATTTCGCTTATAGTACCACCATATAGCAAAAAAAGCAAGAATTATTTTTCAGTTTCAAACAACAGATACATTATATTTTTTCATCCATATATTGATCTGAAGCATATATGCCATTGTCTGCGGACCCTTCATCAACTGACCGTACCACGGAAATTGCAACTCATCACTTAATAGTTTTCGCACTGCTTCCATATCAGCAATGTCCCAAAGCGGAGCATTCCGATCATTCAACACCGTCAAAAGCATATCCTTTACCATTTTCGTATAGCCGGGATCATAGGTTTTAGGATAGGGACTCTTTTTTCGCCACAGTATCTCATTAGGAACCAATCCCTCCATGGCATAACGCAGTAATCCCTTCTCCCGGTCAGCATAATGCTTATACGCCCAGGGCACAGCATACATGTAAGCAGCAATTCGATGGTCACAGAAGGGTGTACGAATCTCCAGACCGCTATCCATACTCATTCGATCATTACGATCGATCAGTGTCTGCATAAACCAGTTTTGATTCAACCAGGTTATTTGCTTAATCTGTCGGTCTTTCCGATTACATTCCGGCAAAACATCACACGCACCTAAGCTTTGCCTTATATGATCCGCTACAAATGCCCGTGCATCTATCTCAAAAGCCTTATTAATGAACAAAGCACGGTAATCCGTATTCTCGGCCCAAGGAAAGCTTTCTGATGCCCCAACATCTGCAGTATTAAACCATGGGTATCCCCCGAACAGCTCATCTGCACATTCCCCTGAAAGCGCTGTGTTGACACAGCCTTTAATCTGCTTACAAAAAGCAAACAGCGAAAAATCTACATCACCCATCCCCGGCAAATCTCGTGCACAGGTTGCTTGTTCCATACAACTGATCAGATCCAAAGGGTCAAGAACTGTCCAATGATGATTGGAGCGAATAAAGCGGCGCATAATTTCAATATAATCATTATCCCGCTCCGGCTGAAATTTCCCGGGAACGAAGTATTTATCATTGTCTGCGTAATCCACAGAAAATGTATCCAAGGTACGTCCCTGCTGCTGAAGCTTTTTCGCGCATACTGCGCTGATTATACTGGAATCGAGCCCCCCGGACAAAAACGCACCTATAGTATCGGTATCCTCCAATTGTCTTGAGATGGAGTCAAGCACAAGTGCGCGAACCTCCTCTGCTGTTTCCTCAAAGCTTAATACATGCTCACGGTCTTTTAAACCCCAATATCTGCATTTTGCTAACTCCTTGTCACGATAAACTCCGTAATGGCCCGGTTCAAGCTCGTAAATACCTTTAAAAACACAACTTCCAGGCACTCTCCCCGGACCGACAAGCATGATCTGTGAAATACCATTGCTATTTATCTGTGCGGAAACAGAGGGATATGACAGTATTGTTTTAATCTCAGAGGAGAAGATGAAGCCACCATCATGGAAGTCATAAAACAGCGGTTTTACTCCCATTTGGTCCCTGGCTAAGAATAATACCTTTTCATGTTCATGCCAAATGGCAAACGAAAAAACACCCAATAATTTCTCAGGAGCTTTATTGCCCCATTGTGCATATGCATGTAATATTATATCCGCATCAGTAGCATTTTCAAAATGATGATCAAGCAGCTTCAGCTGGCGAAGGATTTCTTCTGCATTATATAGTTTACCATCCAACACAATTCGATAGCGCTCCCCTGCCCAATCCAAAAAGGAAAGCTGCTCATTTGCAGAAATATTTTTTCCGCAGTAAAGAAGCGTGCAACACTCTTGCTCATAGTATACCCGGTCAACGTTAGAGCGGGGACACATTGTTGCAAGCATTCGTTCTTTTGTGAATTCATCACACTGCAAACCTACAAAACCGGCAATTCTGCTCATATATATCCAACTCCTTTCAATCGCAACATTCTATGCGCTTCTAAGGAACCTATATGCATAATGCCGGCAATATTGGATAACATCTTAGTGGGTGATAATATGAAAAACAGTAAAGATCTGTTGGCATCCGTACTGAAAACAACCCAAATGGGCCAAATCGGTATACGGAGTGTGCTGAAAAATCCACTTAGAGCAACCTTAAAAACCGCACTAAAATCTCAGCTTGAGGAATATGATGCAATCGAAAAGGAAGCGCTCTCAATTGCAGCTGCAAGAGGTTGGAAACTTGAAGATTTGGACCCGGCCATCAAAAGCATGACTGATATTATGGTGAAAACGAAGCTTTATTTTGGAGATATGGATTCCAAGGCCGCTGCACTTATGATTCAAGGTAATACACGGGGCATGATCAAAAGTCTAAAAAATCTGCACCATATCAACAATTCCGATCAAAGAATCAGTCTTTTAACACAAAAGCTACTGGATTGTGAAGAAGAAAATATCCGTCAAATGCAGGGGTTTTTATAGACTCCCGCATCTTTTGTTTGTACAGTGAATATGCTGTATTTGAATCATGATCAGGAGGCGATCTTATTGTCTGCAATCGGATATGTAAATGTGCACGCATACGAAAGTAACGCACAGATCCCCTTAAGTGATGTGGCTATTGCCATTACCGGCGAAAACGATGATGCCATCGCTCTACGCCTGACAAACAGAAACGGAATGTTGGATAAATCCATTCAGATCCAAGTGCCCGACCTGAGCGAAAGCCAAACTCCAAACAGCGCGGAACCTCCATTTGCAACAGTAAATATATATGCAAGAAAACAAAACTTTGAGCAAATAGAAGTTAAAAATGTACAGGTATTTGCCAATACCGTTACGCAGCAGGATCTGGAAATGATCCCGCTGTCCGAATACCCGGATAACCAAAGCTTACTTGAAGTCTTTACCGTTCCCCCGCAAAACTTATAGGAGGTGCAGATTATGCCTCCGGTAACACCCTATGTACCCCAGCAGATCACTGTACATCTCGGTGCACCATCAGAAAATGCAGCAAATGTTACATTACCATTTGTGGACTATGTGAAAAATGTCGCATCAAGCGAAATATATCCCACATGGGACGAAAGCGCACTGCGTGCAAATATTTTGGCGATCGTATCCTTTGCGCTGAACCGGGTTTATACTGAATTTTACAGAAGCCGGGGTTATGATTTCGAAATCACAAATTCAACAGCATATGATCAGGCATTTGTAAACGGCAGAAACTATTTTGAAAATGTTTCCAGGCTTGTAGATGAGCTTTTTAACGACTATCTGCGAAGACCGGGCTTTGTCGAACCTTTGGCAGCAAAATTCTGTAACGGAACAACCGTCACCTGCGAGGGATTAAGCCAGTGGGGCAGCCAAAATTTGGCACAGCAGGGCTACAATTCTGATCAAATATTAAGAAGCTACTATGGAAATATAGAAACGGTTTTTAATGCGCCTGTGTTAGGCATCCGCGCCTCCTATCCCGGAACGCCATTGCGTGTGGGTAGCCAGGGACCGAATGTGGTAGTTTTACAGGTATCATTGAACAGGATTGCTCAAAACTATCCTGCTATTCCCAAAATTCCGGAGGTAGACGGCATATTCGGTTCCCGAACCGAAGCCGCTGTTCTGGCTCTTCAGAGAATATTCGCTCTGACACCTGATGGTATTGTAGGACCGGCGACCTGGTATGAAATTGTAAGGCTATATACAGGAATCAATAGCCTCTCTGAACTCAGAAGTCAGGGCCAGCGATTTTATTCCATAAACTGGTCACAGCCCAACAGCCTGAATGTCGGAGACACCGGTGATAAGATACAGCATTTACAGTACATGCTTTCTGTATTAAGCGCATATATACCTGAAATACCACCTGTAACTGTGGATGGGATTTACGGTCAAAGAACCCGAGCTGCCGTACTGGCTGTGCAAAGAAGATTCCGCCTTCCAGAAACAGGCTCTGTCGATGCGCAAACATGGGAGCGGATCTATGATCAGTTTGCAGGTATCGAAAACCAATCTCTGCGAAACGCAGAGGTGTTCCCTCCTGTGGGCACATCCACCAACGCACAGCCGGTTGGAAACTTCAGAAGAACAATAAATCCGCAAAGAAACGCCTATTCCCAAACAACAACATTAACCCAATTCCCGGGCAAAGACCAATCCTTTGGTTCTCAGGACCCGGTCAGACAGGAGGTAGTACGATGAGGCCCCCGGAATCTTTTATACAACAGCCTGTTAGAAGCCTGCAGGCCATGCTGCAGGTGATTGCACTTAGTGACCCCAGAATTCCAATTGTCATTCCCGATGGAATATACGGACAAACAACGATCAGCGCAGTAAACCGATTTCAGCAACTTTATGGAATACCAATAACAGGAATTGCCGATCAGTCTACATGGGAAAAAATTGCAGAAATTTACGAGCTTGCCAGAATCAACGCAGAACCAGCCGAACCAATCGAAATATTGATCGACAGGAATCAGGCTCTAAAGCCGGGAGATTCCGGCTCCTATGTATATTTTCTTCAAATAATGCTGCGTCAGCTTTCTGATGAATACCATTCCATTCAGCCGCCGGATATTAACGGAAAATACGATCAAACAACAGAAGATGCTGTCCGTTTTTTCCAACAGGTCACAGAATTACCGAACACCGGGGAAACAGACAAACGGACCTGGAAAAGTCTTGAACAGCATTTTACGCTTCTTATGCACCGACAAAACGCACGACGAAATGACCGATATTGAAAATTAAAATACTTTTTACAATTTTAACTTGATTCAATTATAAAAGATGGCTATAATAGAAACATCTTCCATAATATTCGGAGGCTTGTAATGTTCAAGGATTGGAAAAAAGAAATACTGACTATACCCAATTTGCTCAGTCTGTTCCGATTGCTGCTTATTCCTGTTTATATTATATTATATTTGAAAGCTGAGACCCAGGCAGACCTTTATTTGGCTGCATCTATTTTAGCCGTATCTTGTCTGACGGATTTGATTGACGGTAAGATCGCACGGCATTTCAATATGATCTCCAATGTAGGTAAAATCCTGGACCCCCTGGCAGATAAGCTGACTCAGTTTTCACTGATTATCTGTCTGCTTTCCAGATATAAAACGCTCCAGTATATCGTCCCTTTATTTATAATAAAGGAGAGCTTTCAGCTGATTGCCGGTGGTATCAGTATTGTTAAGAACGGCAAAATGCTGAAGGGTGCGCAGCTGACGGGAAAGATCAGTACAACCGTGTTATTCATCAGCCTCATTATACTGGTACTGATGGATCAGCTTCCGGAAACGGCAGTAACAATCATTACGCTGATTGACTATATTTTCTTATTTATTGCATTTGCCGATTATATTTGGGTCTACATTAAAAAAAACTCCAAGTTCCAGCCACTGGATATTGAAGAATAAAAAACGGGCAGTGATCTATAAAGATCACTGCCAAATTTTTCATTAAACACAGCCTGTCACAAGCAAAACTGTCGGGTTATCCACAGAATCCTCCGCAGCATCAGTCCGCTCCACTGCATTTATCATTTGTATCTATAATACCATGTTTCATGCAGCTATTTTTCAACAAGCGATTACATGCGTGGATATAAACTGTAAACATTTACACACGCCTATACAGTATATGCCTATAAATCAGGATTATTCCTTCTGTCCCAAAACTATTATATACGCTTCAGGACCAGGGTGCTGAGTTTATACAATCCCCACAAAACAATTGTATAGAGAACCATATAAAACATATAAGAAGTATTATATACCGCATTGAGGTAATAGGTTGGCGGAAACAGCAGCTGTATTGCTTTCAGCCCGGGAAACGAAATAAAAACAGGACAGAAAACAAGCATAACCATAGCAAGAAGGGGCATAAGCATGCCAATAGTTTGCCGGTTATGACACAAAATGCGGGTAAGCTGACCAAAAACGGCACAGCAAACCACATACAGTATCGCAACAAGTAATTCCCTGAAAACACTCACTTGAAGTTTTGCTGCAAACAATGCAATTACAACAACCGCCATTATATTACTAACAGTAATAAGCTGACAGCCCAATTCTACATAAGGCTTTCTGCGTAGATTGATCCAGGAAAACAAGCCCTCCTGATCATCTGTTATATAGAACATTGCTGCCGCCATTGCACCAATCAAAACAATGATAGACAGGATTCCTCTGACAGGCATCAGCAAGTAATTTCCTGCATTTGAATCCGCTTGGGAAGCTGTGATATAAGAATACGAAAAAAGATCGTCTTTAAATGAAACTCCATCAAAATACGCTGCAAGCACTTCATCAGAAAGATCATTCGATAGACGATCCTCCTGCCGCAAATGCTCCACAAAGCATTTTCTCGCACAGTGGACAAACAACCTGCCGCTTAGCTTTTCATTTGCCAAAAGCAGCGGAACAGTTTCCTCGCGGATCACAACCCGAACAAATCCTTTTCCTGTATAATGGCCGGACACAAAAGCCTTCATCTCCTCTTCGATGTCAGCCGAAACGATCCATGCCGCATCAGCAGCACCGTTATAAACCATCGATTCTGCAGCGTCGGCATCTTTTTCGCCGATAAAACGAATAACATTACTGGAATCTATTAATTCATTTATAATAGATGCAGAAAGCGAATCTTCCGGCATTTGCGCTGACAGAACAATGGTCAGCATTCCGCTATCCTGCCGGGCCGTCAGGCTGTAAGCGAAAATCACCACAGGAATAATAAGCATAATAGCAATATAAGCCGGTTTTTTGTATAAACGCTTTGTCAGCAGCAAAAGCCAAAGGAGCAAATTTCTGATTCTTTTCATCTGCTCACCCCTTTGTCACTCTCAGTCGCAAGGAACGCATTGCATATGATCCACCAAGCAATACAACTGTGTATGCAGACAAAACCATAATCTCACATTTATTTACATTGCCCACAATGCAGCCACTCAAAATGCTTCTGCTGATTCCCTGAGGTGTATAAAGCGATACATTGCGAAGAACCTCCGGAAAAAAGTAAACTGAATAAATACATCCGGAAATAAAGCAAAGGGCTATAGCTACAAAAAAGTAAAGCAGAATGCCGCCTACAAGCTCATTAGCGCACTGAAAAAGAAGATAGCCAAACGCACCAAGATTCAAAAGCACTACAATAACCCAAACAAGGTTTTCAAGTGAAAACACTTTTAGCAGCCTGTAAAGGCTATCAGGCATTGCAGGACCCATTAGTACAACAAACATACTAATCAGTGCAATAGGAATCAGTAGTACAATTATAAATGCAAGATACTCAACTGCCACCTGCATAGCCGCCCCAACATTTTTAGATTTCAGCAGAAGCGGGATCGTCATATCCTGTTTAATAAAACAAACGCCGGCCGGAATCAACATGACAGAAAATACAAGAACAGTTATTCCGGCAAACATATAGCCATCAGAGCCTAAAGAATCGTGTATTCCTAATTCGTCAACATAATACATATCTGTTCTGTCGAGAATATAATCCACATATTTTAGGCTGATTTCCTTAGTGTAAAAAGCCGCGCGATCCTCAAAATCATAGTCTGCAGCAATTTGCTCCACACCAAACATGGCTTTTTCACATGTTACGATGAGATCTGAAACGACCCCGGTGACCTCATCTTTGAACAACGTAGTCAGATCAGCAGCTCCGGTTGTAGAAACATATTTAAGTGTACCGAGCTTTCCATCCATTGCTGCCTGAATATAACCATTTGGAATCACTACGTAGGCGTCCAATGTTCCCTGCTCCAGTTCCTTTTGAGCCTGCGCCTCATCCATTTGTACCGTCTCAATGGAAAACCGTGTAGAATCATACGCCTGCACAATGTCCAATCCTGCTAAAAAGTAAGGATCATTGTCCTCACAAACCAGCGCTAACTGAAAGCGAACCTTCCCCTCGCCTTCGGCAGCTTTCAAAACTGCACCAAAGACCAAAAACAAGCATGCGAAAAGCAAAATCACTGCTAAAAAAATATAGGGAAACACTTTCAAAAGACTTTTAAGTTTTAAAACAAAATACTTACCCATACTTATAACTGCTCAATCAACGCATTTACATCTCCATCATAGGTGTATGGATGCAACACACCGTCTTTCATAATGTAGCATATATCACAGGCACCTAACTCAGAAACATCATGTGTCGTCATAATAATAATTCCGCCTGCCCTCTTGTACGATTCAAGGTATCTTGCTATATCCCGTTTGCAGACAAGATCGAGGGCTGCTGTAGGCTCATCCAAAAGAAGAACAGGCGGTCTGCCGGCCACTGCGCAACCGATGGAAAGGCGCTTTTTCATGCCTCCAGACATTTTTTTGACAGGAACACTCAAAAACTCCCCAATACCTAAAAGCTTTAACAGACCGCAATCCAACTCTTTCAGCATAGTCTGTCGATCATACCAAAGCAGCAAATTATCCTTGGCGGTAAGCTCGGGAATCAGCGGTGTGCCCTGAGGTACATATCCAACAACCGTGCTTCGAAAGCCGGAATCTTTCAGCAGATCCGATCCGTTATACATAAAAGAACCGGAATCTGGCTTTTGTATACCGGCCAAAACTGACAGAAGTGTTGACTTGCCGGCACCATTGCCACCAAGAATCCCAATACAGCAACCATGGTCTGCATGGAATGTGATATCTCGCAGCACCTGCTTCTTTTTATAGCTTTTCGCTATACCTTCAACACAAAAAATCATACGGAATCACCTGTAACTATGCCACCAAATAACTTAGAAAACGCATCCACATCTTCGCCATCGATCTCATTTCCATCAGGAAGAGATATGGTATCAGGTGTATACTGTGTTAATTTGATACTGATTGTTGCCATTTCCATAAGGCTCACAGAAACATTCTGTTCATCCTGTGTACTTTCAAAATAGGTGGTAATGCTTACCGGGATGCTGAGCTTCTCATCGAAAAGAAGAGCCATTAGCTCATCCGTAGGCTCAATTTCAATAATGCCGTTGAGTAGACCGTTTTTGCAGCCTTCAACATCAAATCCATCCGTGCTGATCTTCAGGTAATCCACAGCATCCTCTCTGATGATAAATGTTCCGTCAAGCAGCCCATCCTGAAGCACTGCGTTGCCGCTCATCTCCAATGTACCTACAGAAAAAGTAACGCCAATATCTTCACCGTCTGTAGTAACAAGGTAATTCAGGAACTTTTCATCCTCATTACCAATATCACGTCCGATGATTTTCCCGGCTTCATCTGTATATACATTCCAATAAAAAACCGGTACATTTTCATTCTCAGACAAGCTTTCCTGTATTTTCTCAATGGCGGAATCAAACAAATCAGAAGCGCTGCTATTATTCTGTTTTAATTCCTCTAAATAATCGATCAGCAGCTGCACTGCTGAATCCATATCAATTTCTGCAGAATAAACCGTGCATTCCTGACTAACGCCGTTGACCGTAACGATCTCTTTTTTTGTTTCCTGGGCTGTCATCAGCTCCAAAAAGCTATTAAAATAGCGGTCCATCATTTCAGAATCCAAAAACGCATTCACTAAAAGCTCAAGCATTTGCGTATCAATTTCTTCATCCTCAAAAGACGCCATATCAAGCTTCAGATAATTATCAGAAAACAGTTCAGAGGCAATATACAGACAATTTGTTTTAGAATCCAGGATGATTTCAACCGGAGCCATCACTTCTTCATCCAGCTCAATATCGAAAACAAATCGGGCCATGCCGTTATTTCTTTCAAATGCAGAATCAATCGTCAGCCCATTCAATTCTCCAAGCATCTCAAGCTCCGGATATTGAGATTGGATCATATTCAAAGCAAGCTTATTGATCTCGAAGCTTATTTCCGCAGATTGACCAACAGGTGCCTCCATATCGAATGTATTTGCAAGGTTATGACCGGCCGCCTGCCGTTCAACATCAACGATTGTAATAACCTGTTCCTCGGGTTTGCTGTCTAAAGCTTTAATAATAAACACTGCAACAATTGCTGCAACAGCAAGTATAGCAATAATGATCGCAGTAATAATCGGCCATTTCTTTACCGGCTTTTTTTCAGGATTGCATTCCAGATTCAGTTCCAGGATTTCCTGTTCAGGCTGAGGTGTAGTATTTTGAGCATCCATAAAAATACTCCTTTCGTACCGAAATTTACAGTTTTACTATAGCACATTCGTCAATAAGTTACAACAATTATTTAACGAGTTCATAAAACCTTCACAGCCTCCATAATTCGAATTTTCCTATAAAATATAGTAAAACAGTTAAAATGCCACTTGCATTTCAGGGGCATCTATGATAGAATTTATAAGAATATGTTAAAGGCTATGACTGGGTTGTCTATAATTGAGTATGTGCTCACAGCGAAAGTGGGATGATGAGAGCCACTTGCACACAATTACAGGCCTTCCCCCACGAGCTTCTGCCTGATAATGTAGGGACAGACGAGTGATTTCGTTATAAATCATTTAAGTAGCGCCTTCGGGCGAATTGCGGGTGGTACCGCGGAAGGTTTTACCTTTCGTCCCCATATGGGATGAAAGGTATTTTTATTTTGTTCACCTGATTTTGGAAGGAGAATTCATAGAATGAAAGAGCAATTGGAACTGATCAAAAAGCAAGCGATGGAGGCATTGGTGGCCGCCGATTCCCCTGCAGCACTGGACGAGATCCGGGTTCGCTATCTTGGTAAAAAAGGCGAGCTTACTGCCGTGTTAAAGCTTATGGGCAAGCTTTCTGCAGAAGAAAGACCCATTATGGGCCAAATGGCCAATACCGTCCGTGCCGAGATCGAACAGGAACTTGAAAAGAGAAAGACCGCCATCGACGCCGCAGTTTTGGAGCAGCGTTTGATTCGTGAGGCTTTGGATGTCACCGCACCCGGCGAGGATATTGCAATGGGTCATCAGCACCCCATGAGCCAGGTTCTGCAGGAGATCAAGGATATTTTCGTCGGCATGGGTTACAGCATTGTTGACGGTCCTGAGGTTGAGCTTGCAGATTATAACTTCACACGGCTGAACATTGAGGAAGGCCATCCTTCCCGTGACCGTTCCGATACATTCTACTTTGCCGATGATGATTCCGTACTTCTGCGAACCCAAACCAGCCCCATGCAGATCCGTGTTATGGAACATGCTGAGCCTCCCATCTGCATTCTTGCACCCGGACGTGTGTATCGTAAGGACGAAGCCGACGCCACCCACTCCCCCATGTTCCACCAAATCGAAGGCCTGGTTGTTGGCGAGAACATCACCATGGGTGACCTGAAGGGTGCACTTGTTACTGTTATGCGCCGCATTTACGGTCAGGACGCACAGATGCGTTTCCGTCCCCACCACTTCCCCTTCACCGAGCCCAGCTGTGAAATGGATATGCAGTGTCACAAGTGTCACGGTACCGGTGAAGTTGACGGTCAGGTTTGTTCCACCTGCCACGGAGAAGGTTGGATCGAGTTACTTGGTGCCGGTATGGTTCATCCCAAGGTACTTTCCGGCTGTGGAATTGATCCTGAGAAGTACTCCGGATTCGCATTTGGTATGGGCCTTGAGCGTATGGCTATGGGCCGTATGCGTATCAACGACCTGCGCCTGATCTTCGATAACGATGTCCGGTTCCTGAACCAGTTCTAAGGAGGAGCAAAAATGAAGCTGAACAGAAAATGGATCAACGAGGAATTTGTAGATCTTTCTCATATTTCCGATAAAGAATACGTAGAGAAGCTCACCATCTTTGGACAGAAGGTGGAGACCTATGAGCGTCTTGATGAGCAGATTAAGAATGTTGTGGTCGGCAAGGTTCTTGAGATCAAGCGTCATGAGAATTCCGATCACATGTGGATCTGCCAGGTCGATGTTGGTCAGGGAGAGCCTGTACAGATCGTAACCGGTGCGCAGAACGTCCATGAAGGCGACCTTGTTCCCGCTGCACTGCACAATTCCTGGCTGCCCGGAAATATCCACATCACCAAGGGCAAGCTTCGTGGTGAGCCCTCCAATGGTATGCTCTGCAGCCTGAAGGAACTGAATTTAATACTGGGTGATTTTCCCTACGCCATTGAAGACGGCATTTGGATCATTGAAGAGGATTGCAAACCCGGTGATGATATCAATACTGTTATTGGTAATGATGATACCGTTGTTGATTTTGAGATTACCAACAACCGCCCCGATTGCTACTCTATTATGGGTCTTGCCAGAGAATCCGCTGCTGCCTTCGGTCAAAAGGTTCGCCATCATGAACCCGTAGTAAATGGCAGCGATGCCGGTTCTATGTACGAAATGCTGGACGTAGAGGTTCCTGCCGAAAATCTGTGCAACCGCTACTCCTCCAGAATGGTGACCAATGTCAAAATCGCACCCTCCCCCAAGTGGATGCGTGACCGCCTGCGCGCCAACGGAGTTCGCCCCATTAACAATATCGTTGATATTACCAACTATGTTATGCTGGAGTACGGCCAGCCCATGCACGCGTTCGATTACCGTTACGTAGGTTCCGGCAAGATCGTCGTCAGAGAAGCTGAGGACGGTGAAGAGCTGACTACCCTGGACGGCAATGTACGCCAGCTGAAAAAAGGCATGCTGGTTATTGCTGACGAAGAAAAGCCCATCGGTCTTGCCGGCATCATGGGCGGCTTAAATTCCGAGATCCTGGATGATACCGTTACAGTCGTATTTGAGTCCGCAAACTTTAACGGAACCTCCATCCGTCAGACCGCTCTTGCACTGGGCATGCGTACGGAGTCCTCCGGTAAGTTTGAAAAGAGCCTGGACCCCATGATGACTGTTCCTGCACTGCAGCGTGCCTGTGAGCTCGTAGAGCTGCTTGGCTGCGGCGATGTGATGGACGGCATCATTGATATCGTCAATTATGTACCTCAGCCCAAAACCGTTCCTCTGACTCCTGATAAGATCAACGCTCTTCTTGGCACTAACATTTCCAAGGAAGATATGATCAGCTACCTTGATTTGTTGGAGATTCCTGTTGAGGATGATATGATTCAGGTTCCTTCCTGGCGTCCCGACCTGCTTCTCATGGCTGATATTGCTGAAGAGGTTGGCCGTTCCTACGGTTACAACGAGATCCCCACCACTGCATTCAAGACTTCCACACAGGGCGGCTACACTCCCGAAATGATTCTGGAGAGCAAAGCCGGTAATGCCTGCCGTGCCTTGGGTTATAACGAGATCATTACCTATTCCTTCGTATCTCCCACTATTTTCGATCAGATTCGGATTCCCGCTGACGACAAGCTTCGCACCACTTTAAAAATTCAGAATCCTCTGGGCGAGGATACCTCCATCATGCGTACCACTGCCCTCCCCTCTATGCTGGATATTCTGTCCCGCAACAGCGCATATCACAATAAGAATGTGAAGCTTTATGAGATCGCAAAGGTTTATATTCCCACTGAGGGGCAGCAGCTGCCTGCCGAGCCCAAATACCTGATGCTTGGCTGTTACGGCGAAAACAAAAGCTTCTACACCATTAAGGGCGAGCTGGAGACCATCCTGAAGACACTGCGTATCAAGAAGGCACAGTATACTGCCGTCAGTGCCAATCCCTCCTTCCACCCCGGTCGTTGTGCAAAGGTCACAATCGACGGAACAGATGTCGGTTATATTGGACAGATTCATCCCCTTGTCGCACAGAACTACGACATGGATTACGATGTATACTGTGCGCAGATCAACTTCACAAGGCTCATGGAGCTGCAGCTTGACCCGCCCAAGTATACCCCCCTGCCCAAGTACCCCACTGTAAACCGCGACCTATCCTTTATTTGCAACGAGTCCGTCACTGTTGCAGATGCTGAGGCAGTAATCGAGTCCGCTGCAGGCAAGCTTCTTCGCAGCATTCGTCTGTTCGATATTTACAG
>CAYMPY010000019.1:0-21387 GCA_964392535.1 uncultured Oscillospiraceae bacterium | reverse complement strand
GCACTTTGTTTTTTATCTGTGTTCTCTCGCACCGTTCACTAACTTAATGACATTGATTTTGCAACACGCCCTTTTTATATAAATGCAAATATAAAGTGCAAAATGAAGCAGAGTGTTGATGATTCTGCCTCATTTTGCACTTTGCATTTTTAACTTTTCACTTTATAGCGGCTGTGCTTTGATCTTTGCGTAGCGTCTTGGTTTTATATATTCGTGGTTTACATAACACCAAGACACAGATCTGGTGCTTGGTATGGTGTATTGTTAGCCGCATTTTGGAAACAAAACAGAAAAAACACTTGCAATTGGGAGAAGGTTTGTTATAATGATAGTGCCAAACTATTAAAAATACGAATAATGAAGAACCTATACCCATAGGGGCAGTATACCCTTTTTACTTTCTCCATGAATTTGATAAAAATGCAGATTCCATCGGAGTGAGTATGTATAGGCTCTTCGTATTGATATAGTTTGGCGACTATCGGAGTTTGCGTTTTTTGTGCGGCTGCTTCGGTAGCCGCACTTTTTATGCTATCAGGGAGGAAAATCAATGAAAAAGCTTAGAATATTAGGATTTATTTGCATGGCTTTGGCAATATGCGCCGTGCTGCTGTTTACCTGCACCACAGAAGCCTCTGCAGCCACCGTCGCCAGTGGCACCTGTGGCAGTGTCGACGATGGCAGTGATGTGAAATGGGTTTTGGATGATACCGGGACCTTGACAATTTCCGGCAGCGGTGCGATGCAAAATAGATCATCAACCTTTTATGTGCCATGGAAATCTCGCAGAGACTCTATTAAAGCTGTAGTTATTCAGGACGGTGTTACAAGCATTGGATCCTATTCGTTTGGATCGTGCTCAAACCTGACTACCGTGACGATTGGCAATGGTGTTGTAGAGATTAATGATTCTGCCTTTGAAGATTGTACCGGCTTGACTTCGATTACTATTCCAAACAGCGTTACCACTATTAGAGGTTCATCTTTTGAGGGATGCAGTGCACTAAAATCTGTCATCATCGGTAATGGAGTTACAACCATTGAAAAAGAGGCATTCCGTGACTGTACCGGTTTAACCACTGTTCGTTTTGGTAACAGTGTAGAAAGTATTGGATCTTATGCGTTTTATGGATGCACTTCTCTGACTTCCGTTACGTTCCCGGATAGCGTTAAAAGTGTTTCTAATCATGCGTTCAACGGTTGTACCGGCCTGACTTCTGTCAATATGGGCAATGGCCTTACCAGTTTGGAGTATGACGCGTTCTACGGATGTACGGCGTTAAAAACTGTTACTTTTTCAAAAAGTCTTACTGAAATTTCCGGTTTTACCTTCTACGGATGCACCGGCCTGACTTCTGTTTCTATTCCGGATAATATTACAGCCGTTGGCGCAGGTGCGTTTGGAAATTGCAGCAGCTTGAAGTCTGTATACATAGGAAGTGGTCTTGCAAGTATTAGAGAAAGCGCATTCTCGTACTGTAATAGTCTGCAGGAATTTGTTGTGGCAGACCAAAACCCAAATTATACAAGCGATACAGGTTTGCTGTTTAACAAAACCAAAACAGTCCTTGTTCTGGTGCCCGGCGGTATATCCGGAAGCTACACTATTCCAAGCGGTGTCAGCATAGGCGAAGGTGCGTTCTATGGCTGCACAAAATTGACCTCCGTTATCATTCCCAAGGGTGTTACCAGGATTACTACTTCTGCGTTTTATGACTGTAGTGGCTTGAACTCAATTGTTATTCCGGATAGTGTGAGTACTATAGAACCCTACGCATTCTTTTTGTGCAAAAAGGGGTCTATAATCTATTGCGGTACCGAGGAACAGTGGAGTAAAGTTAATATATGGGAGCCGAACCCAGCGAATACTTCGGCTCCCATAGCCTATCACGATTTACAGCAGGTATCTTGTACTTCTCCAAAAACCTGCACATACTGCGGCTATACCGAAGGTGAAGCTCCAGGACACAGCTGGACCGAGGCAACCTGCACCACCGCAAAGACCTGTTCTGCCTGCAGTGAAACAGAGGGCAATGCCTTAGGCCATACCGGCAACTGGATGGAGCTTGTTCCTGTGGGCTGTGATGTGGACGGCATCAATGCCCGGATCTGTGAAACTTGCGGCGAAACGGAGACCGAGACCATCCCGGCCACCGGCCATAGCTATGGAGAGGTTGTAACCGCACCGACCTGTACGGAGCAGGGTTACACCACCAAGGATTGTTCTGTTTGCGGCGATCATGTGGTAACGGATTATGTGGCAGCCACGGGCCACAGCTACACGGAAACAGTGACCCAGCCCACCTGCACGGAAGCGGGCAGCAAGGTAAGTACCTGCTCTGTTTGCGGCGATCAGGTAACGGAGACCATTCCGGCCAAAGGTCACGGCTGGAGCGCATGGGTTACTACTGTGAAAGCAACTTGCACCAAGGAAGGCAGCCAAATGCGGTTCTGCACCTGCGGTACAAAAGAAACAGAGGTGATCGCAAAGCTGCCTCACAGCTATGTGGATGGCGTGTGTGCCACCTGTAACGGGACTATGAGCGGTTATGTGGTATTAAATGCCGATATGAACCTGACCGGGCTGGGCCTTACAGAGGATTTATATATTGATCTGAAGGGCTTTGACCTTAGTGGCACCATTATTACCAATGGCTTTAAGGTCTACGGTATGGACAGCACTACAGACGGCTATACCTGTGAAAGCGTGGGTCTGTTCTCTTGTGTGGACGAAAACGGCAATGCCATTGTGCCTGTACAGCAGTTTAAGTCTAACATTACCGGCTCTGTGAAGCGGTATATGGCGATCAAGGCAGAGGATGGCTACACCTTCCACCGAATCTATCTGGCCATTACCAAGGTCAACATCCGTCCCGACCAAACCGGCTTTGGCTACAAGGCGGTGTTCTACGGTGATGAACAGGTACTGAATCAGCTGGACAGCTTTGGATTTAAGCTGCAGCTGGAGGGACAGGCAAAGGTCCTGACCCAGGCCATGGAGGCCTCCAAGCTGGAAATGGGCAGGGAATACTCCTTGCTTCTGCAAAACTTTGATGTGGAGGCCTTCGGTACAACCGATGTACACGCCGAAGTGTTCCTGAAGCTGAAGGACGGCACCCAAATCGAAAGCAGCACAGTCAGCTATTCCATGAAATCCGTTCTGCAAAAGCTTTGTGAAAGCCTGGATGTCATAAGCGACACACAGCTTCAGGCACTGAAGACCATGTGCCTGCCCTTCAAAGCAACCATGTCCTCCTGGAACATTGATGCACTGTTAAATGACGAATAAACACACGACCTCCCAAGGTGAAAAACCTGGGAGGTCGGTTTTATAGGAAGAAAACGGATTCTTCGCTCCGCTCAGAATGACAGTAGAAATGTTAAGCCATCCGTGTCATTCTGAGGAGCTTGCGACGAAGAATCCGTTCTTTCCATTAAGAGCAACCGGCTTTAACAGACAAAACCCGGGGGCTGTTATTATAGCGGTTGTGCTTTGATCTTTGCGTAGCGTCTTGGGTATTGGGCGGGGGTGTGGGCCACTTTATCGAACACCAGCACGGTGTGGGCGGTGCCGTCTACGGGAAATTCCCGCATTTCGCGCAGCTTTAAGCCCAGCTTTTTGACGGCGTTTTGAGCTTCCTGCAGCTCTTCTTTGGCGGCAGTGCCCTTCATGGCCAGCACCTGACCACCGACCTTTACATAGGGAGCGGTCAGCTCCAATAAGATGTTGAGTCTTGCGACGGCACGGCTGGTGGCGATGTCATAGCTTTCCCGGCGGTCGGCAACTGCCTCCTCGGCCCGGGCGGTGACGCACTCGGCTTCCACGCCTAATTGGGGCAGGCAAGTGGACAGCCAATTCATCCGTTTTCCCAGGGAATCCAGCAGGGTCAGCTGTACCTCGGGACAGGCGATCTTCACCGGTACACCGGGGAAGCCTGCGCCGCAGCCTACATCGATCATCTGCTTACCACGGAGGTCTGCGACGGTCAGCAGGGAAATACTGTCCAGCAGGTGCAGCTTGGCTACCTGCTCCGGCTCGGTGATGGCAGTGAGATTCATGACCCTGTTCTGCTCCACCACGGCCTCACCAAAGGCGCACAGCTGCTGCTTTTTTTCTTCAGTTAATGTAAGCCCCAATTGGGGCAGCCCTGTAGTCAGGGCCTCCAGCATGGTCATGCTACGATCCCTGAGAGGCGGGGATCTTCCTCGTCTGTGGGATTAAAGCTGTTTTCGCTTTCAGCCTCCTGCTGCTGCTTGACGGAGACCACCGTATGAATATACCAGTTGGTCAGCAGCTGACCGGCGGTATCGGCAATATCCCGCTTGGCGGTAAAGTCATACCACAGGCTCAGGTCTGCGGAAACTGTCTTGGTGGGTGCTTTTTCCAATCTGCCAACGGCGGCCTGTGCCTTGGAGCTGTCTACGCCCTTCAGGGCATCCACACACTGGATATAAGCCATCAGGTAACCGGCGTACTGGAACCGGGGATCATCATTATTGATGCAGGCCAAAATGGCGGCAAACTCAATATCCGGCTCCTTGGAAATGCTCATTCTGCTGCACATTTCCCGACAGATGGCGTAGGGCAGCAGGGCCTCGGGAGTTTGGGTATTGACGGCGGCTTCGCCGGTGATGGCTACGGTCACACCGGTAATGCCCTGATTTGTATAATAGCCGCTCCAGCTCAGCTCCTTCACGGGGATGGTGGAGCCTGCAAAAATGGAGTAGTGCTCCTTGTAGGTCAGATTTTCGAAGCCGCCTGGGGCTTTTTCGGTCAGGTCTGCAAACTCGTAGTTCATTTTACCCGCCGTGGCGGACAGGTTTTGTGCATTTTTGAGATAATACTCAGCGGCATCCTCTACACTCAAAACGGTACAATCTCCGTTTTTAAAACGCATATCCTCTGCAATAGAGCCGGTGTACTGATTCATGCCCTGCAGGCCGGTGTTTAAAAGCACCACAACGGAAACGGTAGCCATGACCCAACCAAACCACTGGATCGGGTTCCACTTCAGAACCACCATCAGCACAATACTGGCCCCGATACCGCCGGCCATGACCAGCACCGCCAGCTGCCAGATGCAGAAGGTGGCGCCACTGCTCCAGGTGGCCAGGTTGGTCTGCACAAGGCGGGTCATATAAGGATAGACCATGTCCATCAGCACCATGTGGGACGCGGCAAACTGCAGCAGCGCCCAGGATGCTACCGACAGAATCAGGGCTACCAAATAGCCTCTCCAATATTTCAAAGGATTACCCCCTTATTTTTACAATATATCTATTATAGTATAACACAGATTTTTCTGTTTGTCTGCCCCTAATTTATGAATTTTCCGAAAAGTCCGTCTTTAAAGAGGTCTTCGATCTGTACGGACCGCACTTCATTATGCAAATTCCCGCCTTCGGCATAGATTTTTACATAATTGGGGGCGTGGCCGGTGGCGTAAATGCCGTCCTGCTCTTCAAAAAGCACCTGCTGTACCGTGCCGATAAGACTTTTGCGATAGGCTTCGGACATTTTCTCTGCAATTGCAATGGCTGTACGGCTGCGCTGCTCCTTGGTGGTATTGCCCAGCTGGCCGGGCATTTTGTCCGCAGGTGTGCCGGGGCGGCGGGAATAGGGGAAGATGTGCATATCCGCAAAGCCGCATTTCTCAATGAAAGCAAGGCTTTCTTCAAATTCCTCTTCTGTTTCACCGGGGAAGGCCACGATCATGTCGGTGGTCACGGCGCAGCCGGGGAAATGCTGTTTCAACAGCTCCACGCTTTGGAGGTATCGGGCGGTATCATATTTACGGTGCATCCTTGCAAGAACGGTGTCACTGCCGGACTGCATGGAAAGGTGGAATTGGGGACAGAGGTTGGGGAACACCTTTAATTGCTCACAGAAGTTCTCCGTGACGATCCGGGGCTCTAAGGAGCCTAATCGGATGCGCATCTCCGGCACGGCCGTGCAAATGGTGGTCAACAGTGCTGTGAGAGGCGGCTTGCCCGGCAGGTCTGCGCCCCAGGAAGCGATCTCGATGCCGGTGATCACGATTTCCTTATAGCCCTTTTCCTGTAGCTCCAGGGCCTGGGCTACAGCCAGCTCTGCAGTTGCGGATCGAATCGGGCCGCGGAGATAGGGGATGATGCAGTAGGTGCAGAAGTTTACACAGCCATCCTGTACCTTCAGCATGGCCCGGGTACGTCCCTCTAAGCCGCCGGGAGGCAAAAGCTCAAATTCTCTGCGCCGCAGTGCTTCATCCACAAAAACAGAGGCTGCCCCCTCCACCATGCGGGCTATGAAGTCTGCCCGCTGGCCGCTGCCGCCGATCACATCCACGCCCAGCTTATTAAGCTCCTGAGCGGCGTGCTGGGGATAGCAGCCACAGACACCGATAATGGCTTTTGGATTTAATTTTCTGCACCGACGGATCACCGCCCGGTTTTTCTTGTCTGCTACTGCCGTGACAGAGCAGGTGTTGATAATATAGCCGTCACAGGTATCCGTAAAGGGCGCAATTTCGTGGCCCATGTCCTGCAAAAGCTGCTCCATGGCCTGGGTCTCATATTGATTGACCTTGCAGCCTAATGTATAAAAACCAAAAATCATACAAAACCACCAAATTCTTTAGTCTGTTTCTGTTAAAATCGTATAATCGCACTATTGCTATTTTGAAGCAGGGTTGTTATAATTTAAACCGTTGTTTTCTATTATAAACCAAAAAAATCGATTTGTACAGACCGGAGGGTGCATTATGCATCAGTTTAATATCGTAATGCGCTCATTCCAGCAGGTGCAGAATTTTGTCAGGCTTGCCATGGACAAGCCATTTGATGTTATGGTTGGAAATGATTACCAGAGTATCAACGGTAAGGATATCATGGGTATGTTCAGCTTGGACTACCGTTTTCCGCTGAAGGTCAGCGTGACCTGCTCCGATGTGGAATTTGAAACATTTTTACATGAAGCCCAGGCGTTAAGTGCATAAAAAGCTGCGATCAATTTCGATCGCAGCTTTTTAAATTATCAATTTCTACGAAATGTTCTTTCTCAGTGTGTTGATTGCGCCTTTTTCCAATCGGGATACCTGAGCCTGAGAGATATTCAGGATGGCGGCAACCTCCATCTGGGTTTTGCTGTCATAAAAGCGCAGTCGCAGAATTTGCTTTTCCCGGGGTGACAGACCCGCAAAGGCACTGCGAAGTGCAATATGCTCCATCCAGGAGGCTTCCGTGTTTTTGTGATCCCGCACCTGATCCATGACGGTCAGGGGGTCGGAGCCATCGGCATACACCGGGTCATGGAGGCTCAGGGGCGCACACACCGCATCCAGTGCCTCGGCCACATCCTCGGCAGGCAGCTCCAGCTCCCGGGCGATCTCCTCCATGGTGGGTTCCCGATCCATCCGGGCCATCATGGCCTCTTTGCATTGCAGCACCCTGTAAGCTACATCCCGAATGGAGCGTGACACCCGGATCGGGGCGTTATCACGCAAATACCGCCGCACCTCGCCTGCAATCATGGGCACGCCATAGGTGGAAAATTTTACCTGCTTGCCGGGGTCAAAATTGGCAATGGCCTTCATAAGGCCGATGCACCCAACCTGGAACAGATCGTCGGGGCATTCGCCCCGCTTTTCAAAGCGTCCGATAACCGAAAGTACCAGCCGCAAATTGCCCTCGATCAGCCTTTGGCGGGCGTTTTCATCGCCTTTTTGAGCACGGAGCAGCAGCTGCTCCATTTCCTCCTGTGTAAGAACCTTCAACCGGGCGGTGTTCACACCGCAGATCTCTACCTTTCCCTGCATGAAAGCCTCCTAAAGCTTTTATACTATGAAGAAAGTATTTCCTGTTCCGGCTTGATTATACAAAATACCGGTTTTGGCAATATTGCACAAAAAATGAACAACTCAAAGGGCTGAAGGGGGGCTGTTTGAGGGGGTATTTATAGAAAATGCCAACTTTTTGGGGAAATTCCACCCATATTGGCAGACATAAAACAGAGAACATAATCACGCAAACGGCCTTAAAAACCAAATTATTTAACCACTTTTTTGAAAAAAATCGCCCTCTGAAAGCCTGTGAAGAAAAGAGAGAAAACAGTTGATAACCTTAAGTTTTCCACAGTTTCCACAGGGTTTTCCACAAGTAAAAAAGCCGCAGAAACAGCGGCTTTTTGGTTTACATAATGTTTTTCGACAAGGACCGACTTTTTTCGAATTTTTTCGCAGAGGGCATAATCACGATGGGTAAAATTTAAGTTGAAAAAAAGGACTTGACAAGAAAATACAGAACGCAGAGCCTGGCAGAATTTTTTTATTTCTGCCTGACTCTGCGTTCAGCGCATTTTTTATTTTCTTTTCTTCAGCTTTACAAAAGCAACGACCAGGAGCGTTATGGCGGCAACCAGGATCAGGGCGTTTGCGGCAAGGTCGATCCACAGGGGGTGGGAAGGACCGGCTTCGGCGGAAGGAACAGCCGCAGGTGCGGTCTCCACAGAAGGACTGTCGGG
Organism: uncultured Oscillospiraceae bacterium; assembly: GCA_964392535.1. Classification (GTDB taxonomy): domain Bacteria; phylum Bacillota; class Clostridia; order Oscillospirales; family Oscillospiraceae; genus Faecousia. The sequence goes on along the minus strand of CAYMPY010000019.1, from coordinate 12,890 downwards.
GATGCCAGTCCCTACAGAGGCGGGCTCGGTGACCGGCTCCTCGGGGATCACAGGTGTTTCCGGGGCGGGTGGAGGCTCTAAGGCCAGCAATGCCACCTCAGCGGCAGCTTTTCTTCGAATATATGCCCTGGAAATGAGATTCTCCATCAGGTCGTTTTTGGTTTCATCCTTGCCTACGGTGGTATGATAAAGACCAAATTTGGCGGGGTTATAAAGCTCAATCTGGTCAGCGCGGGTGATCTCGCCCTCCGGGCCGTAGAGCCAGTTTACAAATTGATCAAATTGCTGGGTTTTGTGACAGGGGTAGCCCAGCTGCTGGCTTACCTGAAATGCGGTCAGACCGTTAAAGGCGCTGAGTGGCTGGTCGTAATCCAGAACCAGGGTGTTGCCCCAATAAAGATGTAAATAAAGCTTTGGAAGCTCCCAGGTGCCCCACAGCTCCGCAGAATCGGGGAAGGAATCGGGGTCACCGATCACAGGTACTGCGGAGATCAGCAGGTCGGTGTAAATTTTGTGCATGGCGTGGCCATATTCGCCGTAAATATCGTGACCAACGGCAACCTGAGGCTTAAACCGCCGCAGCTGCTCTACCACGAAGCCTTCCATTTCCTCCCAGGTGGTTTCATAGTCCACGTAATATGTTTCGTAGGCCTCTTCCATATCATAGCTGATAAAGTCTGCAAACCAGCCGAATACCGGGTAGGCTCGCACGCCCACGCTCCAAAGCCCGTCCAGTATTTCGTGGGTGCGCAGGAAGGTGGTGTTGCGGTGGTCGGTCATGTATACCACCTGAACATTCAGCTTTTTCTGTCCGGCATACAGGGGCAGCAGACCCGCGAAATACAGGTGCTCGTCGTCACCGTGAGTAGAAAACAGCAGAATATCTGTATTGCCCTCCCAGGGCTTCTGCCATTGCTGCACATGGGCAGGCGGCGTTCCGGGGCCGTAGACCTCCAGCTCGCACAGACCCACATATCCGCTTTCAAAGGTAAGCGTAACTTTATTGGGCGTATAGCCCAACAGGGCTGTCAGATCCAGATACTGATGGAGATAGGACTTCCTGATCTTTGCAGTTGTACCGGTGTCCGGGTCGGTGACCGAATAGGTGCCGTAATTATAATCAAACATCAGGTACAGGCTGCCGATGGGCTCAGGGCTGTCCACCGTAAAGGCTGCAGTGTAGCCGGACCAGCAGCCGGTCATATCGTCATCGGTGAGAAACCAGAAGGAATCGTAGCCGCTGCCGTAAATGCTGGTGCCGGGGGTAATATCTTCCGCTTCCTCCTGGGCGCAGGCCTGTGACGCACCCAGTATAATCGCCGCAAACAGCAGCAGGAGCATTGTTAGTTTTTTCATGGTTATGCGCCGCCTTTCTATAAGTATTATAACAAAAACCGGCAGGTTTTGTAAATACCTATATTGGAATGGGCAACAGCGGCGGTCGCCTTAAAAAATTTTTTTAAAAGGCAGATTTAGTGCTTCCTATTTTTTAAAATATATGATAAAATAAGCTGAAATATACTATTTTTCAGATGGAAGGGATATTTATGGCATCGTTATCCGAAATCAGCGTTGTGTTGCCGTCTTTGGATCCGGATGAAAAGCTCCGGGGCGTTATTGACGGTCTGCTGGCACAAGGGTTTACAGATATCATTCTCGTCAATGACGGAAGCAAGGAAGAGAATCTTCATTATTTTGAGGAGGCAGCCCGGGACAGCCGTGTGCAGCTATTGCATCATGAAGCAAATAAAGGCAAGGGCGCAGCACTGAAAACGGCATTTCGGTGGTTTTTGGAAAACCGCCCCGAGGGTCGGGGTGTTGTGACTGTGGACGGCGATGGTCAGCATCACCCGGAGGACACCAAGGCCTGTGCCCTGAATACCCTGGAGACCGGCAAGATCACCCTGGGCGTGCGGGATTTTTCCGGGAAGGATGTACCTGCCCGCAGCCGCTTTGGCAATAATTTGACCAGCCTCATTTTCAAGGTCTTTGTGGGTATGAAGATTGCCGACACCCAGACCGGCCTGCGGGCCTTCTCCCGTGAGGCTGTGGAGGAACTGACGGAGGTTGCCGGTGACCGTTTTGAGTATGAGACCAATATGCTCCTGTTTATGAAGCAGGAGAAAATGGCCTTCGATCAGGTGCAGATCCGTACCGTGTATATTGAGGAGAACAAGACCTCCCATTTCCATCCCATCCGGGACTCCTTCCGTATCTACAAGCTGATCTTCGGTCACTTTGTAAAATACGGCATCAGCGCTGTGATCAGTGCCATCATTGACGGCGGCCTGGTGTGGCTGTTTAATGTATTGCTGCATAAAACCCTGGCAGGCCTGGTCCTGACGGCGGTGGTCACGGCTTCTGCCCGAACAATCAGCTCTGTTTGTAATTTCTTTATGAATAAGAAGCTGGTGTTCAAGGATCGGAGCAATACCCTTAAAGCCATGGGAAAATACTATATGGTTGCTATTCCCAATATGCTGCTGCAGATCTTCATGAATGAGGTCGGTTATCGGCTGCTGGGCATTAGCGGGCAGCAGAGCTTCCTGCGGCTGGTGATCCATTATGCCATGATGGCGGTGTTGTTTATTGCGACTTATGCCCTTCAGAAGCGTTGGGTTTTTGCAAGTAAAAAGAAAGAAACGAGGAAGGAAAACTGATGGCGGTAAGTGCAAAAAAAGTAGGCAAGGCTGCGCTGCGTGTGATCCTGCGAACGCTGTTGGTGCTTTTCACAGTGGTGTTGATCGTCGCAGGTGCGCTGATGTTTGCCCTGAATATGATCTTCAACGGTCCGTCCCCGGCGGCACGGGATGTGCTGACCATGTCGCTGAGTGAATCCAGCGCCATGAAATGGGTGCCTGCGGTATTTTTGGGCGAGGAGCTGGTGGCAGAGATCCGTGCCGATGTGGTGCTGCCCATGCCGGAGGAGGTCTCCGACGGCTCCGGTGTTGTGGTCAATCCGCCGGTTGCCACCGATGATGAGTGGAAGGACTATCCCGATGGCATCCGTATCGAGGAGGTCCACGGTGAAAACTATAATGCCTATGTGATGATGATCCGGGACCCCAGCCGGGTGTACCTGGCAACCTCCACAGAAAAGTATACCACCGCCATTGACGGAACCCGTATCCATAACGAGATCGTCAGGCAGGGTGCCGTTGCGGCCATTAACGGCGGTGCGTTCAATGACGACGGTACTACCGGCAGCTACATTGGCAGCTTGCCTATTGGCCTGACTGTTTCCGGCGGTGAGATCAAGTGGGATGACGGAAAATCCTGGATGGGCTTTGCAGGCTTTAATGAGGACGATGTGCTGGTGGTTGCAAAAACCATGTCTGCCAGCCAGGCAAAGGAGCTAAATATTCGTGACGGCTGCTGCTTTGGTCCGGTGCTGATCGTCAACGGCGTAGTCAACGATGCGGAATTTTCCGGCAACTCCGGCTTCAACCCCCGCACCGCCATTGGTCAGCGGGCAGACGGCGTGGTGCTTTTTGTGTGCATTGACGGCCGTCAGGCCGGCTCTTTGGGCGGTACTTATGCGGATATCATCAACATCATGGTAGAGTACGGTGCGGTCAATGCCTGTAACTTAGATGGCGGCGCATCCTCCACCATGCTCTATAAGGATACCGAGGGTCGCTACGACGGCAGCTCCAATACCCGCTACGGTGAGGATATTGTCATGATCAATAACTATGCGATCTTACAGGAAATGCCCCGAAAGATGCCCACCTTCTTTATGGTGCGCCCGGAAGAAAGCGAGGAATAAGAGATGTATAAAGAAAAATACTCTCAGCCCCGCACACCGGTCATGGAGCAGGATGTGATACCCGAGCAGGAGATCACCGAGGAATCCATTATTGCAGAGGTCCACGCACGGGAGGAAGAAGAGCGGGTAAAGAAGACGGCACCCGGGAAGCCTGTAAAAAAGGAGAAGAAAAAAGCTTCCAGGGGCACGAAGATCTTCTATATCATCTATGCTGTGCTGGTGGTGCTGCTGCTGGCTGCGGCTGTTGTGGCCATGTTCCTGCTGCGGAATTTCCTTATTGAGTTCCAAGCCTCCCAACCCGAGGAAAAGAGCCGGGAAGTATACGCACAGACCTTTGAAAATCCCGATTGGGCCGCCCTTTATGAACTGGCCGGCATCGAGGATACCACCTTTGAAGGGGTGGATGCGTTTGCAGCTTATATGACAGAGCAGACTGCCGGTAAGACCCTGAGCTTCCTGGAGACCGCCTCCGGTCTTTCCGAGGACCATAAGTACATTGTCCGTGCGGATAATGATAAGGTCGCTTCCTTTACATTGGTCAACACGGTCACAGACTCCGATGCTCTGCCTGTCTGGGAGCTGGGTGATGTGGAGCTTTACTATGAGCGGACGGAGTCGGTGACGGTGGAAAAAGATCCCGACTATACAGTACTCATTAACGGCAAGTCCCTTGACGACAGCTATACGGTCATAAAGGAGTTCACCGCTGCGGAGGAGTATCTCCCCGAGGGTGTACACAGCTACAGAAAGGACACCCAGTTTGTGGACGGCTTGCTTGTTGCGCCCGAGGTGACCTGTGTGGATCAAAACGGCGTACAGGTGGACCTGGAAAAGGGCGAGGACGGTATTTACCGCCCCAATGTTCAGACCGAAACAGAGGAGGCTACCAAGGAGCAGATAGACCGTGCCGTTGGCGCATCCAAGGTCTATGCCGAATACATGGTACAGCGGGCAGGCCGCTATGAGCTGCAGGAATACTACGATTCCCAAAGCAAGACCTATAAGGACATGGTCGGCGTTGATTTGTTTACAAGGCCCTTTGACAGCTACTATTTCGACGAAGAAAACATGGTGGTATCGGAATATCATCGCTATAGCGAAACCTTGTATTCCATCCGTGTGAATCTGCCCTTCAAGGTCAATCTGACCACCGGCAGCGTGAAGGAGTTCCCCTCTGACAGAACCTATTTCCTCGAAACAAAGAGTAACGGCAAGATCCTGGTTGTGGCTACGACCAATGCGGCTATCCACGATGTGAAGCGCCAGGTTCGTCTGGACTTTTCTTATGACGGCAAGGTGGAATCCGTGTTTGTGGATGCCGCATCCAAGAGCGTGGAGCTGCCCTATGTAGAAGTGCCTGCAGGTCAGGTGCTGACCGGCTGGGCTCAAAAGACTGTGGATGAAAATGGCAAGAATGTGCTGGTCATGGTTATCACACCCGGCGCAGCAGGCTTTGGCGTGGTCTCCGGGGAACTGGAGCCTATGGTGCTTTATCCCATGTTTGAAAAGGAAGGTACAGCTTGAACGGTTTATTCAGTGTATGGGCAGAGGGTTTTGATCTGCCGATTTTGGAGTGGATCAGGGCCCATCTGCAATGCGGATTTTTAGATACGGTAATGCCGGTCATTACCCTGTTGGGCGATGCAGGCATTTTCTGGATCTTGGTGGCGGTAGCTATGCTGTGTTTTATAAAAACACGGCGCACCGGCCTTTCTATGGGCTTTGCCCTTTTAATGGGACTGGTACTGTGTAATATGATCATGAAGCCCCTGTTTGCCCGGATACGGCCCTACGATTACCAGCTGGAGCATTTTGGGCTGACCATTCCGCTGCTTGTGGAGCGGCAGCATGATTTCTCCTTCCCCTCAGGTCACACCATTGCCTCCTTCGAGGCGGCAACGGCCCTGTTGCTGGGCAATAAAAAGCTGGGCATCCCTGCAATGGTATTGGCGGTTCTGATCGCTTTTTCACGGCTTTATCTGTATGTCCACTATCCCACCGATGTGCTGGCATCTGTGGTGCTGGGTGTGGGCTTGGGCGTGCTGGGTACATTCCTTGCCAAAAAGCTGCCTGCAGGCAAGCTGTTAAAATGAGGTCATTATGCTAAAATATATTATCGCATTTTTAGTTTCTATGGTTCCTATCGTGGAGCTTCGCGGCGCAGTGCCTATTGCCATTGCCTCGGGCATTAGCCCTGTGGTTGCACTGTGCCTGTGTGTCGTCGGCAATATGCTGCCGGTGCCCATCATCTACTTCTTTGCCCGCAAGTTTCTGATTTGGGGCGCAAAGCAGAAGCATATCGGAAAGTTCTGCAACTTTTTCCTGGTCAAGGGCGAGCATGCCGGTCAGAAGCTGGTGAAGGCAACCGGCAGAGGCGGTTTGTTTATTGCGCTGATGCTGTTTGTGGGTATTCCCATCCCCGGCACAGGTGCCTGGACCGGTACATTAGGCGCAAGCTTTTTGAATATGGGTTTTAAATCTACAGTGTTGTCTGTCTGCCTGGGTGTGCTGATTGCAGGCATTATCATGTCTGTGGGCACCTTGGGTGTGCTGAGTATTTTCTAAAGGAGTAAAAATTATGGATTGTCTGTTTTGTAAAATTGCAGCAGGGGATATCCCCTCCACCAAGGTCTACGAGGACGAGACCGTTTACGCCTTCCGGGACATTGCCCCCCAGGCACCCACCCACATTTTGGTGATCCCCAAGGCTCATATCGGCTCTGTAAACGAGATCACCGCCGAAAACAGCGGCATTGCTGCCCACGTTTTTGAGGTCATTCCCAAAATCGCAGAGGCCGAGGGCCTGACCGGCGGCTACCGTGTGGTCTCCAACTGTGGCGTAGATGCAGGTCAGACCGTGCATCACCTCCACTTCCACATTTTAGGAGGCAAAACCTTGCAGACCGAAATGGCTTGACAAGGGAAAATTTTGGAGTATAATAAAACCATCGCATTATAAATCGATCTTCGGGGGGCCGGATGCATCCGGCTGAGAGTAGGCTCTGTAGCCTTGACCCGCGAACCTGATACGGTCAGTACCGTCGTAGGAAAAGATGTACATATGAGATGCTTTCGCACCGCATTGTAAACCTTTTGGAGACGGTTTACAATGCGGTACATTTTTTCAGCGAATCTTTTGCCCCAATCCATCCTTTTCGCCGATTTGAAATACACAAAGTATGTCTGCATCGGCGAAAAGGCGGCTTGAGCCAAAATCTTCTGCTGAGTTACAGAAAAGGAAGGTATCTCAAATGAAAACAAACACAAAACGCTTAACCGAAAGTGCCATGCTGCTGGCGCTGGCAATCATTTTGGAGCTTGTGGCCAAAATGTTCATCCCGGAGCTGCCCTTTGGAGGACAGGTGACCCTGGCCAGCATGCTGCCGGTGGTGCTCATTTCCTACAGGCACGGCATGAAATGGGGCTTTGTGGCATCCTTTACCTATTCACTGCTGCAAATGGCCCTGGGCGCAAAAACCGTTTCCGCCGCGTTCCTGCCCGGCTATTTCGGGGATGGCGCCATGATCTTCAATGCGGTGCTTATGTGCCTGCTGGACTATGTACTGGCCTTTACGGTGCTGGGTCTGGGCGGTCTTACCTGCAATATGAAAAATAAAGGCGCAGGCCTTGTCTGCGGCGCACTGGTGGCATTGGGTGCCCGGTATCTGTGCCACATTCTCTCCGGCTACATCCTCTTTGGCAGCTACGCAGAGTGGTTCTTCACCCAGGAGGGCTTCCCGGCCTGGGGCGCCAGCCTGGTGCAGAGCCTGAACCCCGCGGTGCTGAGCATCGTCTACTCCGTGGTGTATAACGGCATGTATATGATCCCGGAAATGATCGTTACAGTTGTTGCCGCTGCGTGCATTTCCCGGATCCCCAAGGTTGTGACCAAGGTATAAAAAGATTACGGATTCTTCGCTGCGCTCAGAATGACAAGCAGCCTTTTCAGGTTTTGCGGTCATTCTGAGGCGTAGCCGAAGAATCCGTTTTTTGGTTTTTACAGCTGCTTTCGGATCACGTTCATGCCCGGGGCGGTGCAGGACGGCTCCTTGTTAAACGATTACAATTGATCGCTGTTGGCAATATTTTTATGCCGCTTTAATTCATTAACAATTAATGAAACAGCCTCAATTTGTATATTACTTAGACCGTCAACATTAACCGTCTGATGATTGGTAAGACCAAGTAAATAATCCGTGCTAACATCAAATAATACAGAAATCTTTATTAGAACATCATAGGGAGGAAGATGAACCCCGTTCTCGTAAGAACTGATTACAGATTTAGAAACACCAAGCTTAGCAGCGAGATCTATTTGAGATATCCCCCGCTGCGTGCGAAGACGTTTGATTTTTTGCCCGATTTTCGGCATATACAATACTAATCACTCCTATTCTGTTTTTCATATTGTACTGAATGAGCGGACTGAGATGCAGGAATTAGTCCTGAAATAGTTGACTTTCGTTAAAACATGTGATATTATGTAATTGAAATATGCAAAATGGTGCCATTTCAAAAACGAGAGGAGAATAACTATGAAAAAAATATTAGCAATATTATTACTTTTGAGTATCTTACTAACCCTTTTAGCAGGCTGTGGCGGAGTAAGCACGAAGGATTCCGAAGATAATCGTGATAACTGCAGCCACAGCTTTGCCGATGATGGTTGGCAGGTTGTCCAAAAATCGAGTTGCTCTGAAGAAGGGTATCAGCAGCGTGTCTGCCAAAAATGTGATTATGAGGAAAAGCAGTCTTTGCCACTGGGAGACCATAGTTATGTGAACGGTGTATGCTCTGTTTGCAGTTATGCCATTCCTGCAAGCGAGGGTTTGCTCTTCACAATAGACCGAGAAGTTGCATACTTCACGGGTATGGGCACATGTACAGATACGGTTGTGGTAGTTCCGGCAGAATACAACGCTATTAGTCATGATGCGTATTCAGGCTATGAATATACCCAATCATATCCCGTGGCTGGTATTGGACATTTTGCTGAATTTGGTGAAAATGTAACCGACATCACCTTCCTTAGTCCCATCACATATATGCCGACGTATACTTTTTCCAATAAAACCTCCTTAAAACGGATTGTATTTACGGAAGGTCAGAACAATATTGAGGAGGGTGCTTTTCGTGGCTGCACCAGTCTTACGGACGTTGTATTGCCCTCCACTATAGAAGAAATTGGAGATTACGCCTTTTCTGGATGCACTGCCCTGGCGTCCATCAGCATTCCTGCAGGTGTAAAAATTCTTCCCAAAAAAGTTTTTGAAGGTTGTAGTTCATTGAAGACTGTTCAGTTGTCTGAAGGCACTTGGAAAATCTGTGAGCGGGCATTTGAGGGATGTACTTCATTGGAAAGCATCGCAATTCCTTCTTCTTTGTCGGTTGTTGAAGATTACGCATTCTATGGTTGTGATAGTTTAACGTCTATTGCATTTCCTGATAAAGTGGTTTATTTGCCCAGCTTTGTTTGTGGTGGTGCCGAGAACTTGAAGACAGTATCCATAGGCAAAGATGTTACTAAAATTAATATGTGTGCTTTCCAAAACTGCTTTGCTTTAGAAAGCATAACATTACCGGCATCTCTTCAGGCAATCCAAAAGGGTGCTTTCAGCGGCTGTATGAAGCTGGAAACCATCAATTTTGAAGGTACGATGGAACAATGGGAACAGATTACAAAGGAAGCTCAATGGAACGACTATTGTCCCGCAACAGTTGTACAATGCTCTGACGGCCAGGTTTCTCTCGTAACCGATGACAATTAAATAGAGATTATTAATACTGTAACTCTAAATGCTATCCTGCTTATAGCGCAGGATGGTTCTGCGTGTTCTCGTCCGGAATGACCGAAAAGAGGGCAACTGATACAAAAATGTAATGGTTACCCTCTTTTTTGGACTGTGTGATGTGTAAAAGTGGTGAAGTTTTTGTTATGACAAAAGTGAAGTTGCTATTGCAGTGAAGTCCGTGCTGTTGCACGGGTGAAATTAAGTTTGCCCACTTTGCCGAAGGTAAAGTGGGCAAACTTAGTTATTGTTGCTTTCGGATCACGTTCATGCCCGGCGCATTTAAGGACAGCTCTTTTACGCCATAGAGCAGCTCGGCCATCTCTCCACGGGTCAGGGCGGAATCGGCATCCACTGCAAGGCCGTTACAGCTTATGGCGGTGACGGCGGCGGTTGCCCAATCGGGGGTATCCATGGCGGAGACCTGTAAAAGCGCATCCGGCTCAACACGCAAGTCCAGGGCGTTATTGAGCAGCACTGCGGCTTCTGCGCCGGTAATGGGTGCGCTGAAGTCCTGCACTTCCGGCCAGCCGGTCATGAGCCCTGCCCGATTGGCGGCGGCCAGATAGGGCTTCAGCCACTGGGGTACATCGGCAGGTACGCCAACATAACTCAGCTCCTCCGTGGGGATCTCCAGACAACGTACCACCATGGCTACAAATTCTCCACGGCTGACGGTCTTTTCCGGCTGGAAGCACAGCTGACCGCTGACGGTCTCACCGGCAAAGAGGCCGGTGTTACGCAGCCACTGGGCTTCAAATTGACAATCCAGGCCCATTGTGTCTGTATAAAGCTTGGAATCGGTGGGCTTTAAGACCTGAACGGTCACCGTGGCCTCCCGGGATACCTTGCCGGAGGCATCGGTGGCAGTATAGGTGAAGGAGTCCACGCCAACCTTGTTTTTCTTGGGGGTGTAAATAAAGCTGCCATCGGGCCGCAGGGTCACCGTACCTCTCCGGGGATTGCGCAGGAGCGTATAGGTGAGGGCTTCGCCCTCCGGGTCCTTGGCTTTAAGCTTGCCTTCATTGGGCAGATTTTTGTAGGTTTCCAAGGAAGAGTCCTCGGCAGTGGGGGCCTGGTTTTCCTTGCCACGGATGCTGATGGTCATATTAGCGGTCTGCTCTACACGGTTATCATAAACCGGCAGATAGCGGATCGCAGCTACACAATCGGTTTCCGTCCGCAGCGGGGTGAAGGTCAGCATTTCCAGCTGCTCCACGGTGAGAATATCGCCGGTGCGTACCACCCGACTACCCAGCATGACCGTGCCGGTCTCTGCCTCCGGCAGGCCGGTGATGCATACCCCACGAAGGGGGTCCTCCGAGGTGGAGAAATCTCCGGCACTGAAGCAGTACTGGACATCGCAATCCACCTCTGCTGCCGCTGCAGGCAAAGCAAGAGCAGCAAGCAGCAAAAGACAAAGCATTTTTTTCATATCGTACCTCCTGAATTTTGCTTCGGAGGTAGTGTTTACCGCCTGAGGAAAAATTATACACCGCCCAGCATACTTTTCAGGGTTTTTAGGAACAGACTGCCCCAAGACACCTTCATCACCGGCTTCTCGGCAATCAGGGGCAGCCGCATTAAGATCTGATCTCCGGATTTTACGGTCAGTGTCCCCAGGGCCTGACCTTTACTTACCGGTGCGGCGATCTCCGGCAGTAGCTCCACCTCTGTCGTCACGGAGTTGCGTTGGGCTTTATCGATTAGCATGGGCCCTTGCTGTCCCAAAACCGCATTGACAGTTTTTTTCGTGCCCAGCTTCACCGGCACGGTCTGTGTGCCCGGCAGCTCCGGGGTCACCAAAGCATAATTGGCAAAGCCGTGGTCAAGCAGACTTTTACAGGCGGCAAACCGTTTTGCGGAGGTTTCGCAGCCCATGACCACGGCCACCAGTTCCATGCCCTCCCGCTGCGCCGAGGCTGACAGGCAGTAGCCTGCGGCAGAGGTGAAGCCGGTCTTGAGGCCGGTTGCGCCGGGGTAAAAGCGGATAAGCTTGTTGGTATTGCTCAGGCCAAACTGACCGTTTCGAACGGTGTCCATCCAAATGGTGGTATATTTTTTAATGTCGGGGTGCTGCTTTAAAAGCTCCCGGGACATGAGGGCAATATCGTGGGCGGAGGTTTTATGGCTTGCCGCCTCCGGGTCATCGTCCAGGCCTGTACAGTTGACAAAGTGGGTGTCCTTCATACCCAATTCGGCGGCACGCTGATTCATTTTCTCCACAAATGCGGCCTCGCTGCCTGCAATGTGCTCAGCCATGGCGCAGGCACAGTCATTTGCGGACGATACCGCAATAGACTTGACCATATCGGTGACAGACATGGTCTCTCCGACCTTCAGAAAAATTTGGCTGCCGCCCTTGGCCGCCGCTTCCTCCGAGGCGGTCACTGTATCGTTCCAGCCGATGACACCGGAGTCGATGGCCTCCATGATCAGCAGCAAGGTCATGACCTTGGTCACGCTGGCCGGTGCCAATTGCTCATGGCTGTTTTGTTCAAAGAGGATGGTGCCGGTGGCGACATCCATTAAAAGGGCACTTTTGGCTTCTACCTCAAAAGCACTTGCCCCCACAGGCAAAACACCTGTTATTATAATAATGAGTATGGTTATGGCCGCACAAATTCGTCGCATCGCTTTCCCTCCTAATCATTGTGGTTTACTCTATGCGGCCTGTCCGGGGAATATGTCCACAGCCCGGGTCATATTCTTTCGTAAGGAGGGATGGTATGTCTGTTAGATTTTCGGAGCTGCACTGTAAAGAGGTGATCTGCATCTGTGACGGGCGGCGGCTGGGATTTGTTTCTGATGTGTGCGTGGAGCTGCCCTGTGGACAGGTGGTGTCCATTACGGTGCCGGGTCCCTGTAAATTTTTCGGCCTGGGCAGCCGCCGGGACGATTATGTGATCCCCTGGGACTGTATACGGCGTATCGGACCGGACATTATTTTGGTAGATATTGACCCGGATGCCTGCCGGGTGCTCCGAGGGAAAGGATTATTTTGAAAAAATTCAAAAAAGTTGTAAAAAATACTTGCAAAATGGTTACACTTCTATTATAATAATTCGGCATGGGCAGAATCTGCCCATAGTAATCTACACCACACACCCGGTGATCATGCCCCCAAGTGTCTGAAAAGACGGGGTACATGAGATGATCGGGGTGGAGGAAAAAACAAAAGGAGAAACCAAAAATGTCTGTCGTATCTATGAAGCAACTGCTGGAAGCCGGCGTGCACTTCGGTCACCAGACCCGCCGCTGGAACCCCAAAATGGCCACCTACATCTACACCGAGCGTAACGGTATCTACATCATTGACCTGCAGAAGACCG
>CAYMPY010000018.1:0-21390 GCA_964392535.1 uncultured Oscillospiraceae bacterium | reverse complement strand
TAGGTGTGTAGTGGATTTCTAATTTTTGCGCAAGACGATACGCCTCTGCTGGAGGCGTAGCCGAAGAATCCGTTTCTTTTGGTAAGGAGTACAGATCGTTCGCTTCCTGGTGCAGGTATAGTACCGCCTTGAAGCCGGTCTGTACAAACCATGCGGTCTCTTCAAACCCAAAAGCCCTTGATAATCCTCACTTTTTAAAATTTTTCCGTAACGAATCCGTAACGTAGGTTAGTATAGGTTAGGTTAGTATAGGTTAGGTAAGGTTAGGAAAGGTAAGGAAAGGAAAGGTAAGGTAAGGAGAGCGTAGCTTAGGTTAGGGCAGTTTTGCACAGAGCCGCTACGGCGGCGTGCCTGCGGCGCCACTCTCTTTTTAATTTATTCTTTATGCTTTCTTTTTTCTTTCAAATAACTGTGTATTGTGGGCGATCGATGATCACCCTTACAATGACTCGGTAGGGACCGGCCTCCCGGACGGTCCGCAGACGATTGCCGAACCACTACGGACCGCCGAGGACAGCGGTCCTTACAATGCTTAAGCTGACAGCATTGCCCAAAGGGGAAGGCATTGGAAGCTGCGTTCTGCGGTCGTCTGTCTCTTGACATTCGAACAAATGTGTGATATAATATATAGTGAACAAGGGTCATTCTTTCTTTACAGATTTTGCAAACTCTGTGGGGCTCATGCCGGTGTAGAGGCGGAACATTTTGGAAAAATGGTAGACAGAGCTATAGCCGGTGCTTTCGGCCACCTGGGTAATGGTGCCGTAGTCACTGGACAGCAGGTCTTTGGCCTTTTGCATCCGGTAATTGTGCAAATACCGGATTGGCGGCTGGCCGTAGGTATTTTCAAAGCTTTTGCGGAAATACACCGTACTCATGCCGCAGAGGCTTGCCAACAGGTCATTGGTCACAGCCGGGTCGTGGTAATGAGTGAGCATATGCCGGATGGCCGGCTGGAGCTGCTGTTTTTTCTCTTTGGGTACATAGTCGGCGGTCTTTGCCAGCTGCAGCAAAAGGCCGTAGAGTCTGTGCTTTGCTTCTAAGGCCGCCGAGGGCGCATCGGAGGCCAGTATCCGCTGGAGGGTATGAAATTCCCGGACGATGAAGCCGCTGTCGGCCACCTCAAAGGGCAATGGTTCCTTCCCCTTTGTAGGTGTGTCAAATTCGATCAGAAAACATTCCCCTGTCTCCACGCATTTCCAGCTGTAGTCGCAGCCGCCGGGCAGGATCACCGGATGATGGCTGTCGGACAGAATCTCCCGTCCGTTTACGGTGTAATAGGTCGCACCTGTATTTTTCAGAACAACAGCCCACCGCTTCCTGTTTTTCTGATGGACCACATTTTCTGAAGCGTAATTATATACACGGTTTGCGGCAACCACCCGCAGCACCGTAAGATCGTAATCAAAATTGATAAGCATTCCACCGCCCCTTTTTCCTTTAGATTAGCATATTCAATGTAAAATTGCAAATATATTGTATCAAAATTGACAAAAATATCAGAATCCCTATTTACAATTTCCGCATATGGGTTATTCTAAGGACAAAAGGAGCTGATACCATGCAAACAAAGACCATCGTATTTACCGCACCGCAGACCGTGGAGCTGCAGACCATGGAAACAAAGCCCATGGACAACCACAGCGTACTGGTGAAAATGGAATACACCGTCATTTCCGGCGGCACGGAACGGGCCACCCTCATGGGGCTGCCCAACGCAGGAAAAGCCTTCCCCAAGTACTTAGGCTACTGCGGCATTGGCTATGTGCAGGAAATTGGCGATAATGTCACCACCGTAGAGCCCGGTGACCGGGTGCTGGTTTATCACGGCCGCCACAGTCAGTACAATGTGGTGCCCGAAATCAAAGTCACCAAGGTCACCCAGGAACGCCTGGATTCTTTGGAAGCCGCCTTTGTGATCATCTCCGCCATGGGCCTGGGCGGTGTAAGAAAGCTGGAGCTGGAGCTGGGTGAAAGCGCCATGGTCATGGGTCTTGGACTCCTGGGCATCTTTGCATTACAGTTTTTACGTCTTTCCGGTGCCTACCCCCTCATTGCCGCTGACCTGAACCCCGAAAGAAGAGCCCTGGCACTGGAGCTGGGCGCAGATTACGCCTTAGACCCCGCCGACCCCAATTTTGCAGAGACCGTCAAAGAGATCACCGGCGGCAAGGGTGTGAACGCCACGGTGGAGGTCACCGGCGTTTCCGCCGCCATGCAGCAGGCACTGCAGTGCGCCGCACGACAGAGTCGCATTAGCCTGCTGGGCTGCACCCGCATTTCCGATTGCGCCGTAGATTACTACGCCCAGGTACACCGCCCCGGCGTGAAGCTCATCGGCGCACACAACCTGGTTCGTCCCCAATTTGAGTCCTACCCCCACCACTGGACCCATCAGGACGACTGCAAGGCCATTTTAAAGCTTTTGGCCGCAGGCCGTATTCAGGTAAAGCCCATTATTTCCAGAGTAGTCAAACCGGCGGATGCGGCAGAAGTTTACAAGCAGCTGTGTGAAGACCCCAAATTCCCCATGGGAACGGTCTTTGATTGGAGGGACTTATGATTAAATTAGGACAGATCGGCATTGGCCACAACCACGGACATGAAAAGCTGGTCACCGCCCGAAAATTCCCAGAGTTATTTGAGATCGTGGGCTACGCCGAGGAAAACGAAGCCTGGGTCGAAAAGCGGGGCGGGAAGCCCGGCTATGCAGACCTGCCCCGGCTCAGTGTGGAGGAAATTATCGAAAAAAGCGATGCCATTTTGGTGGAGACCGATGTTTGGGACTTAACGGCAACCGCCCAAAAGTGCATCGATGCCGGCAAGCACATCCACATGGATAAGCCGGCCTCCGGCACACTGCAGGAATACAAAAAGCTTTTGGACACCGCCAAGGAAAAGAACCTGGTGGTGCAGCTGGGCTATATGTACCGCTACAACCCGGCGGTTTTAAAGCTCCTCCATATGATTAAAAACGGCGAGATCGGCAAGATCAGTGCCATTAACGCCGAAATGAGCATCCGCCACGCAGATTCCTACCGCCAGTGGCTTGGAAACTTCAAGGGCGGTGATATGTACATCTTCGGCAGCCACCTGATCGACCTGATCGTTTATATTATGGGAAAGCCCAAAAAGGTGCTGTCCTCCATTCCGTCCCCGGACCTGACCGCCGCTATTTTGGAGTATGACAGTGCCATTGCAAGAGTGTTTTCCTCCTCACGAGAGTGGGATGGCTGGGCACGGCGTAGCTTTTCCGTTGCCGGTGAATTGGGCACAGCCCACATTCAGCCCATTGAGGACCCCTGCATCATGACCTTTGCACCCCAGCACGAGGGCAAAAAGCACAGTGTGCAGATGGCGGAGCCTGTGGAGCTGCCGCCCCAGAGCAACGACACCCGCTATGACGATATGATGAAAGATTTTTACGCCTACATCACCGGCACCAAGGAAAATCCCTTTACCTATGAACATGAGTATGCGGTACAGGAGGTGCTGGATCAGGCTGTGGGCGGCATCGAAATTTTAGGGAGAAGCATATGAGAAAGCTATCGACCATCCCCGCCCCGGCGGTTGCCGGTGTGGTGCGGGAGAAAACCACCAAGGCCGCCATTGCGGAGATCAAGAACTGCCGTACAGACGGCGCTGATATGATCGATCTGCACCTGAGCTGCTTGGAAAACCGCAGCCCGGAGGAGCTTAAAAAGATCATCTCCTCTACCCCGCTCCCCATTTTGGCCCTCAACTACAATCAAAATGCCGATTGGGGGCCGCTGGGACTTTCCGAGGAGGAGCGTGTACAGAGCTTTTTTGATGCCATCGAGGCCGGTGCCGCCGGAATCGATATGCAGGGCTACACCTTCCACACCCCCTCCAAAAGCAGCTACTGCGGCAGTGCCCAATATTCCTTTACGGCGGGTAACCCCAAGGAAGTGGTCACCGACCCGGAAATTATTGAAAAGCAGTGTGCCTTTATTGAGGAGGTACACCGCCGTGGCGCAGAGGTGCTGCTTTCCTGCCATCCCGGTATTCCCATGACCACGCAGCAGGTGGTTGACCTGGCACTATACTTGGAGCAGCGCAGGCCCGATATTATCAAAATCGTCACCAAAGCGCAGACGAAAGAGGATTTAAACGAGTGCATCCGCACCATGCTGGCGCTGAAAAAGGCGGTAAAGACCCCGGTTGCCTACCACTGTAACGGCAAGGCCGGCACCATCTCCCGGATCATCAATCCCCTTTTAGGCTCGCAGATCGCCTTTTGCGTAGACCGCTACACCGAGACCTCCACCATGGAGCAGATCGATTTGAAGATCGCACGCGATATTGTGGACAATGTACGACTCATAGAGGCTGAATAATGGATATTTTGATTAAAAATGGCCGTATTTGGGACGGCACACAATTCTTTCAAGGCGACATTCTGACCGAGGACGGTGTGATTGCGGAAATCAGGTCTGCAATCGATGCAAAGGCAAGCTTTACTTACGATGCAGCCGGCAAGACCGTGTCCGCCGGTCTTGTGGATGCCCACACCCATTTAAAGGGCATTTCCACCGACAAATATGGCACACCCACAGACAGCAGCTGCTTCCCCTTTGGTGTCACCGCCACCGCAGATGCCGGTGCAGAACTTGGCGACCGGGCAATTCTGGGCAGCTTTGCCGTAAAAAACGCCGTTTTTGTCTGCACCAAAATTAAAAACAACTGTGCAGACCTGACCGAAGTACCCGGGCTTTTGAAAAAATACGGTGACAAGGCGGTGGGCCTCAAGGTCTATTTCAGCGGTATCAATGTACAGGACACCGCACCGCTGCAGGAGATCTGCGATTATGCCCACGAAAGAAGCCTGTCGGTCATGGTCCACTGCAACGGCTCACCCATGCCCATGGCTTCCATCTTGGCAGTGCTTCAAAAGGGTGATATTCTGACCCACGCTTTTCACGGCGGACCGAATTCCGCTATGGATGATGATTTTGAAAGTCTGCGTGCCGCCCAAAAACGGGGCATCGTGATCGATGCAGGCTTTGCAGGTCAGGTACATACGGATTTTCAGGTGCTGCAAAAGGCCATTGCGGCTAAAGCTCTGCCCGATATCATCAGCACCGACATTACAAAGAGCAGTGCCTTTACCCGGGGTGGCCGCTACGGACTTACCATGTGTATGTCCATGGCCCGGACAGCGGGCATGGAGGAAGCGGCTATTTTCCGGGCTGTTACCACTGCGCCTGCCAAGGCACTTGGCAGAGATTGGGGGCGTTTGGAGATAGGACGTGCCGCCGACATTGCGGTTTTAGACTATGCAGATGAAGGCTTTTCCCTCACCGACAAAGCCGGAAACACCCTGAAAAGCTCCACTGGCTACCGCTGCCTGCTGACCGTTGCAGACGGACAGGTTGTGTACAAGTATTAAAACCTCCCTCTCTGAGGGAGGCAGTGGACGGTGCAAGTTTTCAGCTAAAACAACATTTATTGGAGGAATTATGATTAGTAAAAAGGTTTTGGTATTAGGCTCTTCCGGTGCAATGGGCCGGTATTTGGTGCCGGCTTTAGTGAATTTGGGCTATTGGGTCACGGCTGTTTCTTTGGACGATGAAGTGCCTTATTCCGACAAGGTCACCTGCATCAAGGGTGATGCCTTTGACAGGGGTTTTATTACGAAGCTCCTCAAGCAGAAATTTGATGGCATCGTCAATTTTATGATCTATGCCAAGCAGCCCTTTGCAGATTGGTACGAACTGTTTCTTAATAACACCGACCACTATATTTTCCTGTCCTCCTGCCGGGTCTACGCCGACGAGGAAGTGCCGGTAAAGGAGACCTCTCCCCGGCTTTTGGATGTGAGCAAGGATGAGGAGCTGCTGGCCAGCCAGGACTACTGTATGCATAAGGCACGGGCAGAGGATCTGCTGTGGGGCAGCAAGTATAAGAACTTCACCATCGTCCGTCCTGCAACCACCTTTTCCAATATGCGCTTCCAGCTGACCACCTTAGAGGCCACAAACACCGTGGGCCGTGCCCTGAAGGGCAAAAAGGTGGTGCTGCCCATTCAGGCTAAGGACAAGCCTGCAACCCTCTGCTGGGGCGGTGACGTGGCAAACATGATCGCACGGCTGCTGTTTAAGCCGGAGACCATGCGGGAGGCTTACAATGTCTGCTCTGCAGAGAGCCGCACCTGGGGCGAGATTGCCGATTATTACAAGGAGCTGTGTGGCCTGGAGGCCGTTTGGGTGGACAAAGAGGACTATATGAAAATCAAAAGTAAGGACGGTATTATCACAAATTCCGTCCGCTGGCAGTTAGAGTACGCCCGCCTGTTCCGCCGCATTACGGATAACTCCAAAATGCTGGCTGTGACCGGCCTCCGGCAGGAGCAGTTCATGCCCCTGTATGATGCCCTGAAAATGATGATCGATGCCATTCCCGAGGGCTATGTATTCCCGGATAACGGCATCGATGCAAGAATGGATAAGTATTTGGAGGAACATGGCTTATGAAAGCAATGCTTGTAGATGAAGCTAAAAATATGGTATGGGCGGATGTACCCGATCCCGTCATCGGTGACGAGGATGTACTGGTAAAGATCGGGGCCGCCGGTGTGAACCGGGCTGACCTTTTGCAGCGTGAAGGCAAGTACCCCTCCCCTCCCGGCTGTCCGCAGTGGATGGGCCTGGAAATTGCCGGTGAGATCGTGCAGTTGGGCAGTAAGGTCACCGGCCGGAAGAAAGGCGACAAGGTCTGCGCCCTGTTGGGCGGCGGTGGCTACGCAGAATATGTTTCTGTAAAGCAGGATATGCTGATGCCCATTCCCAAGGGTCTTTCCGCTGTGGAGGCCGCCTCCCTGCCGGAGGCCTACGCCACTGCTTATTTGAATCTCTTTATAGAGGGTCACCTCCAGCCCGGTCAGGTGGCATTCATCCCCGCCGGTGCAAGCGGCCTGTCCTCTGCGGCTATTCCTTTGGCGAAAGCCTTTGGAGCACGGGTGGTCACCTCGGTACGGAAAGCCGCCCAGGTAGAAAAAATCGCACCCTTGGGTGCGGACCTGGTCATTAACTCTGCCGAGCAGAGTGTTGCCGAGGTGTTAAAGGCTGAGGAAGAGGCTGGCAGAGCAATCAATGTGTCCATGGACTGCCTGTGCGGTGAGACCCTGGGACAGAGCCTGCCCTACATGGCTCGCGGCGGCTACTGGATCGTCATTTCCACCCTTGCCGGTGTCGAAACCAACATCCAACTGCGCCCCTTACTGACCAAGGGCTTGCATTTGGTGGGCAGTACCCTCCGCAGCCGCACCCCGGAATTTAAGGCCCGGCTGCTGGCCACGCTGGCAGAAAAAGTCTGGCCCAAATTCGGGGATGGCAGCTTAAAGCCCAACGTCTACGCCGTGCTTCCCATCGATAAAGCCGAGGAAGCACATAACATTCTGGCTGCCGGCGGCCATATCGGCAAGGTCGTTTTGACAATTGATAATTGAAAATTGAGAATTGATAATTATTTAAAAAGACCGGGTTGCAGTGAAAGCGGCAACCCGGTCTTAACTTTTAACCATATACTCTTAGCATTTCTACACTTTTTATGGTATATAACGAACTTTTACCATAATAATTTTGATATCATGATGTCATGATACCATGATGTCATGGCGCCATAATTGTAGGGGCGGATATCATCCGCCCGTTTATGCGTTGATGAGTGCGTTTGCGGGCGATTGATAATCGCCCCTACAACAGAAACTGCCGTTGGTACGGTTTGCGGGCGACCAACGGTCGCCCCTACAACAGAAATCGCAGGTGTTCCAAAGAAGGAACACCTGCGTTCATTTTCAATTGTCAATTATTTCTCTGCCATTTTGTTCAGGGTCTCAAGGACATTTTCTACCCACTGCTGGCCGCCCTCGGGGCCCACCATGTTGCAGAACATGGAGGCGGAGTAGCCCTTGCCCTCCTTGCCACGCTGGGTGGCTAAGTAGTTGCCGCCCTCGTCACCGGCCAGCTGGATCACAAAGGTCTGAATGAAGGGACTGCGGGCCTGCAGGCGGTGCATAAAGTCCATGTAAAGCTCAAAACGGGTGGTTGCAAAGGCAATGTCACCGATCCGCACCACATGGACGTGGGTGCTGAGGGTGGGATTCTCGTCCTGGTCCATGTACCGGGCAATGGCCCGCTCGTTGCGCCCCTTGATGGCCTTATAGGTAGAAGCGGCCTTGCGGTACTCCTCCGGGGTGCAGGTAGCGGGATCGGGTATGGCCTGCAGCATCTTCTCGATATTCTGCTCACACTCCAGCTTCTCCTCATCGGAGATCATGCGGCGGGCAAGGTCCATGTCCACCGCCTCATGGCGCACGGTAACCTCGGTCTGAATATCCTTGGAAGCCCAGCTGTAGATTTCCTTCACTGCATCCAAAATACGCTCGGCAATATCGTAGCGCTCACCCATGACCTTGTTGTATTCATGCTCGTTATTGGGCTTGACTTCCTTCTGATCATAGGGTAAGTCGTACTTAAGACCCATTCTCCGTGCCTGGGCCTCCCGGTAGTGGAGGACACGGGGAGACAGGTCACCGGCGGCGGCGCACTGGGGCAGCACATACACGTTTTCGCCAAACTCCTTGGCGACCTCCTGCCGCACCTCATTCCAGTAGTCGGCGGACATCTTGGTAAAGTGCTCAGAAAGCTGACTGGGACAGGGCACATTAATGACGATACCGGTGAGCTTGTTGTCGGCATCGAAGGTATACATGGCGTTTAAGAAGTGGTCTGCACCGGCCTCATAGTGGCTAAACTGGGGCTTTGTAGTTCTGCCGTACATGACCGCATAGCCGTTGGGCGCAACGGAGTTTTCCTGGGTGGTGGACATATCCACACTGTAGCAGGTTCTGCGGGAGTGGGCCACCACGGCGTAGCCATAGCCGTAGGCCATGCCGCCTTCCTTGCGGCTGTCCCAGGCCTCACAGATAGCCTCGGCACACCGGGTCGTGAAGAAGTCATTATACTTGTCGCCGGAGAAGATCTCCTGACCGTCAGGGGTCTTTTCCGGTGTCTCGGTGACACAGCCGCCGGAATGGGTATGGGTGGTACCCATGACGATGTACTCGGTGGGCATTTCGGGCCGCATGGCGGCAACCTTTTTCTTTGTATTTTCAATAACACCGCCACGAAGCACCACAAGATCACAGGTACAGAAAATAACGGAGGCTTCGCCGCCGTCCACGCACATGGCAGTAGCGTACAGAGGGTCATGGATGCCCTCGGAAATACGCATATACATCTGTCCGGGTAAGGATACAGGACCCTCCATGGAAAGCTCCCGTTTGCCCCAGCCAATTTTGATTTTACTCATCTTTCATTCTCCTTTTTTTGTAGGGACCGCCGAGGACGGCGGTCCCTACAGATTAAAATTTCAACAAATTAATAAACAAACCAGCCTGAACGGTTCTTGCCTGGAAGCCACGCATAATGGGTGCAGAGGCGTAGTTCATGTCAGAGAACGGCACACGGTCCGGGGTCTCACACATAAACTTCCACATGGCGTTTACAATCATGTCGGTGTACTCCTTGTCGTTAAACAGCATGGTGGACCACATCTGCCAGTCGGTCTTGGTCACGTCACCACGGCTGTCCATGGGGATGCCGTAGCCCTTGACCTGCTTTTTATACCAGGCAAGCTCTAAGTCATAGACCTTTTGAGAGAACAGCTTCAAATCAAGCAGCTTGTCCCAAACCATGTTGTACTTTAAGCTCCAGGAATCCACCTGGTCGAAAGCAAGACGGTAGTGGTCACCGTTAAAGGCTTCGGTTTCCCAGGCAGCGGCCATCTCACGGGCTTTACCGTCATAGTAAGCGGCAGACTCGTCACCGATCTCACGGAGCATCTTGGCATAAACTGCCAGGCCGCAGATGGCCTTGACGGACAGGTTGCAGTTGTGGGCCAGGTGACCTGCAAAGTCATCGGTGCACAGCTGATTATCGGGATTATAGCCGATCTTCACCAGGTAATCTGCCCACTGCTTCAAAATATCATAATGCTCCTTAAAGTAGGACATATCCTTCTTTGCAAAGCACAGCGTGCCCACGCACAGCAGCATATTGCCGCACTCCTCAACGGGCATCTGAGACTCGATGGGCTTACGCATACCACGGTGACGGAAGGTATAGCCGTAGACCTGACCGTTGGCAATGGGGTACGTACCCACATCGTGGGGCGCAAACTCGAAGTCCCACAGACCCTTGTCGATGAGCTTGAACACCGGGTCCAGCATGCCCTCCACCAGCTCCGGGGCGTAGATCAGGAACAAGGGGATGGAGGGGTAAGTAACGTCAACGGTGGCAATACAGCCGTTGGAGTAGTTTTCCTTGGAGAAGAACTGGAGCTTGCCATCGTGCCAGGTCAGCTTGTGACCGGCAATGGCCAGGCGGTAGTTAAGAGAAATAATGTCAGCGTACTTGTCGGAGACGGCTCTTGCCTTCTCCAGCAGCTCGTCTTCAAATACACGGACCTTCTCCAGAATCTCTTCATATTCATGGATGGCCTTTTGCATCAGCATACCGAAGTCCATACCGTTTCTGCGCCAGTAGGCCTGGATGTTTTCACCGAAGTACTGAATGGACTTTACATCGTCATAGCCCAGCGCAAACTGATCCCGGACAGTCTCTGCGCCAACGGTCAGATCCTTGCGGATCACGATGGTGGGGAAATAGGGATGGACGGTGGTCCAGTCATAGCTGCGGTAGGCGTTGGGGCCTGCCAGCTCCCGGTTGGGGCCCTGGGCGGCCATCTGATTGGCGGCGCAGAACTTGCTGCCGTACTCTGCGGTCAGGCTGCCCTGAAAACGCCGCAGTGCCATGCACTTCTGGGTGTACTCGGGGGCGATCACATGGAAGCTGCCCCACTCGATGCGGTGGTCATCACCGGCCTGCTTGAGCATATTATCCGTGCCGGAAGAGAAGTAAATGGAGTAGCAATCGGTGTTCACATAGACGGACTGGGTATTCTCGTTTACACAGAACTCTGCGGAGAAGCCAAAGTGCATATGGCACTGATGCTCCATACCGTCCAAAGAGCGGATAGTATAGGTCACATAGCTGATGGGACGGCTGAGAATGTCCAGATCATTTAAAAGCAGGGGGCTTGTAAACTGCAGCTTCAGCTCTACCTTGGCATTTTGGAAGGTGTAGGTGGTGGTCATGGGGCGGATCTCCACACCCAATTGCTCCATCTTCTTAAAGCCGGAGATGTACCGGGAATTATCGGGATTTGCAGAGCCCATAAACTCATAAAGCTCGCCGTCCACAGCCATAATGCCTATCATGTACTTACGGACACCGTCCCAATGGCGGGTGGTATCGTCGGTGAGCTTATCAGCAAAGCTCCAAACGCTGAAGAAGGGGTCATGGGTTACCAGGGGTACTGCAGGTGCTCTGAATTTACGCATAATTATCCTCCTTTATAGTTTTTAATATGCTGCCATAATTTTAAACAGTTTTCTTTCCGGGGGGTATTGCGGATAAAGACCAGGTAGCACTCCTGGGTCTCCATATTGTCCTGAATAAAGGGCATATCCACAATGTTAATGGCCCGGGGTACTTTTTCCTCACTGCCTTCTGCTTGCTCATAGAGAATGAGCCCCTGGGCATCCAGCTGTGCCAGCTCCTCCTCGCCCAGCAGCTCCCGCAGATCCAGCAAAATGCGGTCACCGGCGAAGTACTTAAAGCTGTACATATCCACCAGCATATAGTCTAATTTCTTGGCCTCCACATAGGCCGTCACACTGCTGTGGGCTTTATAAGTATCGGTCAGGGCATCCACGGTGGCCTCGCCGTAGAACCAAAAGGTCCGCAGGTCGGTCTTGCCCTTTGTCTCACCCAGGGAGGCCTGAAATTCCTTATTTAAGTAATCATAGCCTGCGGTGGACAGCTCCATATTACACTGGACTCCGCCGATATGCAGCTCCGGCTGGGGCGCAACCAGGCCGTAAACAATACCGCCCACCACGCACAGCGCACAGAAAATGCCTAAGGCATAGTACTTATAATAGGTCCAGATGTGGTCCACCTTTTCCATAAATGTCATGGGCTTCAAGTCCTCACGAAGCTTGGCAAAATGCTGCCGGAGGCCGCCCTTTTCTTTTGTTCCTTTGACAATGCCCATGGTTTATTCCTCTTCCTCCCGGGGGTACAGCTTCAGGATCCGCAGCAGGGACTTTTTAAGCAAAATGGTTGAAATAAACGTGGCCAGCACAAAATACACCGCCAGGAACACCACACCAAGGGCGTAGAACCAGAAGAAATTCACAAGTGCCAGCACCAGGGGCAGCCACATCAGTGCCGCCACGATCAGGCTCTGCAGCGGCGCATGGCCGATGATATCCCAGGTGGTGACCAGCCAGGTATTGGCATCCAGCTGGGGAAAATACATCCCAAGAGGCAGCATCACCGCAATGACCAGCAGTGCCGCCAGGGCAAACACGCCGGAGATCAGAAGCGGAATGATCACACCGGGAGACACAATCGCCGGGTTTGCAATAATATTGGCGATTCCTATATAAACCCTGGAAGCCGCATAGCCGCCCACCAGCACACCGAAGGTCCAGCCGATGAGGTTTCTGAGGAAATGACATTTGTAGCCATACTTAAAGCCAGCAAACCAGCTGTCACCACGGATGGAATACCGCACCGCACCGTAAAGGCCGCTCCAGGCCGCACCGATGGTCACAATGGGCAGACAGCTGACCAAAAACAATAAATTCATCATAATGGCCGTACCGGCCTTGTTTAAAAAGCCCATCAGCTTTTGAAATACATTTTCTTTTTCCACATTCGTTCTCCTTGACTCTATATTTGAACACCGTAGGGAACGGATTTATCCGTTCCATCAACCATAACGGAATGCATTTATGCATTCCCTACATGCCGGTTGCCTATCTTTTCACAGATACATTATAGCTGTATTGGCCGCAATTTGCAACGGCAATTCCTGCCGTATTCTTGGATTTTTTGTAAATTTTTGAAAAGTCCTTGCTTTTACGGTCATTTTCCCTTAAAATTATAGGAACAAGGAGGCGTACCATGAATTCTTTATTTAGCTATGAAAACAAGTTTATGCAGGTGCTGATGACCGTCGGTGACCTGATCATTTTAAACGTTCTGTTTCTGCTCTTTTCCATTCCCATCGTCACCATGGGCGCGGCCCAGGTGGGCCTTTACACCGCCGTGCGGACCATCACCGACAAAAACGATGATACATCCCCCACAAAAGCCTTTTTCCGTGGCTTCAAAAGCGGCTTTTTAAAGATCACCATCGTGTGGGTGGTGTTCCTGGCCCTGATCATCCTGACCCTGCTGGCCTTTTTCAGCCTGCAGCCCGGCTTTACCAAGGTCATGGCCCTGATCGCGTTTTGCATCGTGGCCATTTTGGAGACCCTGACCATGATGTTCCACTCCCGGTTTGACTGCACCCCCATGCAGTTGCTGCGTAACTCCGTATTGCTGCTGCTGGCCCACCCCATCCGGGTCATCCCCGCCACCTTTTTAAGCTGGCTCAGCGTGCTGATCGCCCTGTATGACCCCAACAGCTTCATTGCCATGGGCCCTGTGTTTATAACCCTGTTTATCAGTGTCACCTTCTTGCTAAGCTACGCGCTGATGCATAAGCCCTTTAAGGAGCTGGTGGAGATGACCCTGGAAAAGCAAGGCAAAACCGAGGAAACGCCCACAGAGGAAGCCGAATAACCCAAATAAGACGGATTCTTCGCTGCGCACAGAAAGACACACAAGCCTTAAAATGTGCTTGTCATTCTGAGCAAAGCGAAGAATCCGTTTCTCTTTGAAGGAGCTATTTACTTCTTTGCAATAATATGCTATAATATAAGGGAATTTGACCCTTTGGAGGTTTTTATATGAACGCAAGCTTGATCCGCAGGATCTACCGCATCGTACTGACTGTTGCGCTGGTCGTGGCCGGTCTGTGCCTCATTGGAGGTGGGCTGTATGTCTACTACTCCGGCGGTCAGCAGATCTATACACTGGAGAAGATCAGCCGCACCTTCAGCTACATTGCCATCCCGGTGTATATTGCCCTGATTCTGGTGATCGGTTCTTTCATTTTGGAGCTGAGCCTTCCCGTGCCCAAAAAGGCCAAGCCCGAAAAGAACCATGCCATGATCCTCCACAAGCTGCAGCAACGTACAGACCTGAACCGGTGCGGTGATCAGGAGCTGTGCCGCATGGTGCTGAGCCTCCGCAAGCAGCGGAAGCTTCTTTCCGGTTTAAGTACTGCCATGCTGGCAGTAGCCACCGCAGTTTTCCTGATTTACGCTTTAAAGCACGCCGGGTACCCCTCTTTGACCACCGGCCACGCTGTTACGGAGGCCATGGTCAAAAACGCTTTGGTGTGGGCCGTCTGCCTTGCCATCCCCTTTGCTTTGGGCGTTTATACCGCTTACGCCATCCGCTCCGGTATGAAAACGGAAATCGAGCTTCTGCGCCACGTGGCACTGCAGAAGGCGCCGCCAAAGGCTGCGGTCAAAAGCTGCACAAAGCTGCTTTACGCCGTTCGTAGCAGTCTGATCGTTTTGGCCGTTGCGCTGATCGTGGTGGGTGCTGTGGGCGAGGGCTGGCGGGATGTTCTGACCAAGGCCGCCGCCATTTGCACCGAATGTGTAGGATTGGGGTGATACCATGAAAAAGCTGAAAAATTTCATTCCCTCCAAGCGGCGGCTGATGCAGCTGTACCTTGGACTTTTACTCAACGCCAATTTAAAGGGCTTTATCTCCGGCCGCATCTATACCGGCAAGACCAAGATCGTCTGTGCCCCCGGTATCAACTGCTATTCCTGCCCCGGTGCGGTGGGTTCCTGTCCCTTAGGCTCTCTGCAGGGCAGCTTCTCCAAGGACCACAGCACGGTATTTTATGTCTGCGGTATCCTGCTGCTGTACGCCATTATGTTCGGCAGAATGATCTGCGGCTGGATCTGTCCCTTCGGCCTTGTGCAGGACCTGCTGCATAAGGTCCCCTCTCCCAAGGTCAAAAAGAGCCCGGTAACCCGGGTACTGTCCCTGCTGAAATATGCAATTTTAGTGTTTTTCGTGCTGATCGTGCCCATTGCCTACGGTCTGCGCCATGAGGCACTGCCTGCTTTTTGTAAGTACATCTGTCCCGCCGGTACATTAGAGGGCGGCATGACCCTGACCTCCAACTGGTTTGTGCAGCACTCCTATCTGCGGATGCTGGGCCCCCTGTTTACCTGGAAATTCCTGCTGATGGTCAGCATTTTGGTCAGCTGTGTGTTTGTGTTCCGGCTGTTCTGCCGGTTTATCTGCCCCCTGGGTGCGCTGTACGGCCTGTTTAACAAATTCTCCGTATTCGGCATTGCCGTAGACGAAAATAAGTGCACCCACTGCGGTCTGTGTACCGCAAACTGCAAGGTGGATATTAAAACCGTCGGTGACCGGGAGTGCATCAGCTGCGGCGATTGTATCTCTGTGTGCCCCAGCAAGGCAATCAAATGGAAGGGCATCAAAATGGCCGAGCCCACCCCGAAAACCAAGAAAAAGCAGCTGATCGTCAAGTGCGTTGTTGCCGTTTTGATGGTGGCACTTTTAGGCGGCGCCATTTATTACTTCTGGCAGGATACGCCCTCCCTTGCCCACTATGAGGAGATCGGTCAGATCGGTGTCACCAAGCCTGCAGCACCCCAGGAGGAGCTTGTCGAGGGTAACCAGATCGGTAACCTGTGCTACAGCTTCGAGGCTGAGATCGTCACCGCAGAGGGTGTCAGCGGCGAGACCATCGACCCCACCAAGACCGGCAAGATCACTGTCATCAACTTTTGGGGTACCTGGTGCGGCCCCTGTGTTGCGGAGCTGCCCCACTTCGATAAATTGGCTGAAGAGCATGATGTGACCGTCATTGCCATCCACTCGGCCCTGAGCCGGGAGACCGCCCCGGATTTCGTAAAGAATACCTACCCCGACAGCAAGATCATCTTCGCCCAGGATGTAGAAAACGACATGAACGGTCAGTTTTATGACCTGCTGGGCGGCATCGGCGCATTCCCCTATACGGTGGTGCTGGATGAAAACGGTGTGATCATCGCCTCCTTCCCCTCCTCGGTGACCTACGAGGACCTGGAAGGCGCCATATGTGAATAACCTGGAAGGCGCCATATGTGAATAAAATATTGACAAGTATAGGCAAATATGGTAAAATCATTGCATCCTAAATAATAAGAGGAGGAAAAAATATGAGCAAAATTTGTCCCACCTGTGGCAACCAAATGGACGACAGCACCATGTTCTGCGTCAACTGCGGTACCCCTGTTCCCACTCCCGCACCTGCTCCCGCACCTGTAAAGGAAAAGAAGGCAAAGAAGGTCGATGTAGCCGGCCTGACCAACGGCCTGAAGAGCAACCCCAAGAAGCTGGCTGTCCTGGGTGCTGTGGCCGCTGTGGTCGTGATCGTACTGATCGTTATTTTGGTAAGCCTGCTGTCCAACCCCTGGAAGAGCGGTCTTAACAACTACTACGATCTGCTGGAAGGCAAGCAGGCCGCTGTTACCAAGAACATCCCCAATGATGCCTACGACTGGATCGATGACAAATACGGTCTGGAGAAGAAGGACATCACCGCTGACAAGAAGGACTACGCTGAGGACATCTCCGAGAACATTAAGGACAACTACGGTGACAACGTGAAGTACACCTACAAGGTCGTCAAGTCCAAGAAGTTCACCAAGAAGATGCTGGAAGACCTGGCCGACGGTATTGAGAACACCTACGATATCGATGCCAAGAAGGTTAAGGCTGCTTACGTTGTTGAGATCGAGTACGATATCAGCGGCAAGGATGCCTTCACCTGGGGCGAGAACACCGTCGTCATGGTCAAGATCGGCAGTGGCTGGTACGTTGTCGGTGACTACGGCGGAGAAGGCAAGGAAGCTTACGCATCCCTGTCCGGCCTGAGCAGAATCACCAACACCGAGACCTTCCAGAAGGAAGCTGACAAGTAATTTTACATCCTATAAAAGTGTACCGCAAATGCGGTGCACTTTTTTTGCATCCACGGGGTAGTCCCGCCGCCTTCGGCGGAACGGGCGACACTGGCCGCCCCTACAGCCATGTACCCACGTTGTCGCAGGGGCGATTCGTGCCGCCCCCAAAAGCCTTCCCCTTTGGGGAAGGTGGCCGAGCGAAGCGAGGTCGGATGAGGGCGGTATGCGGTTTATTTATATGCCGTCATTTCGGCGAATACGCACTACTGTGAACCTCATCCACCAATAACACCTACCCCCTGCAGGGGCGATCATTGATCGCCCCTAAATTGCAAGTGAAATTGTTTTTTGGGAGTTGATTTTTTTCGGCGCAGCCACTATAATTGGTCTGTTATTCTATCGAGTAAGAGGAACACTATGTCAAATATACAAGAAAACAAAATGGGCACCATGCCTGTGGGCAGGCTTTTGCTGACCATGGCACTGCCCCTGGCCATTTCCATGCTGGTGCAGGCTTTTTATAACGTTGTGGACAGTGTCTATGTGTCCAGGATCTCAGAAAGTGCAGTAACCGCCCTGTCCCTGGCCTTCCCCATCCAAAACCTGCAGATCGGCTTTGCCACCGGCGTTGCCGTTGGTATGAACAGCCTCCTGAGCAAGTCCCTGGGTGAGGGCAACCGACAGCAGGCAAACCGCGCCGCAGGAAACGGCATCATCCTGATGCTCGCTGCAGTTGCGATCTTCATGATCTTCGGCGCAGCAGGCGTGCGGCCTTACTTTGCCACGCAATCCGATGTGGCAGCAACCGTAGACGGAGGCACAGCCTATACCTCCATCTGCTGCCTGCTGTCGCTGGGTATTTTTGTGGAAATTCTGTTTGAGCGGCTTCTGCAGGCCTCCGGCAGAACCATCTACACCATGTTCACCCAGGGTGCAGGTGCCATCTTGAATATTGTTTTAGACCCTGTTTTTATTTTCGGCTTTGAGCCCCTGGGGATCAAGCCCATGGGCATTGCCGGCGCAGCCGTTGCCACGGTCATTGGCCAGTGGGTAGCAGCCATCATGGCACTGATCTTCAACCTGACCCGCAACCCCGATGTAAAATTTGCGCTGAAGTATTTAAAGCCGGATTGGGCCGTGATCCGCAAGATCCTCACAGTAGGCATACCCTCCATCATTATGATGGCAATTGGCTCTGTGATGACCTTCTGCATGAATCAGATCTTCCAGGGCTTTAAAAACTACGGCGAAACAGCTACGGCTGTATTTGGCGTATACTTCAAGCTGCAGAGCTTCTTCCTGATGCCCCTGTTTGGCATCAATAACGCCGCCATTTCCATTATTGCCTACAATTACGGCGCCAGAAAGCCCAAACGGATCACCGGGACCTTAAAATGCAGCCTGGGCACAGCCATGAGCATCATGCTTTTGGGCGTTGCCATTTTCCAGATTTTTCCTCAGGTGCTGATGGGTATTTTCTCCGGTGAAAATACCAGTGAGAACTTCATGAAGCTGGGCATCAGCGCCCTGCGGATCGTCAGCCTCCACTTCCCCATTGCTGCCGTTGGCATCGCCCTGAGCTCCAGCTTTCAGGCTATGGGGATCGGCATCTATTCCACCATCACCTCCCTGGGCCGTCAGCTTATCGTCCTTGTGCCTGCAGCCTACCTGCTGAGCCTCACCGGCTCGGTGGATGCGGTATGGTGGTCCTTCCCCATTGCCGAGGTGGTCAGTATGCTGCTGAGTCTATACTTCTTCAGCCGGATCTACAGGCAAAAAATCAAACCCATGTTTTAACGCAGGCTGGCAACCAAAAGTTGCTGTTTAAGGAAACGCTGTTATCCCTCGCGGGATGATAGCGTTTCTTTTACGCATTTGTGCTTTAAAAAGATTTTAACCACAACATCCTGTGCAGTAACAAAAATCTTCCTGTTTTTTCTATGAATTCCTTCAAAAAGTGTTGTTGTATGGTGACGGAATCTGTGTTATAATTGGATTTGGTGACAAAAGGAATTGCGAAAGGAGGGCCGCCATGATCGCGCAGCCTTTAAATTTAGATCAGGGTCAGGTGCATAAGCTTCTGTGCGCCGGTAGTGGTGATGCGGCCCTGCTGTATCTGTATATCCATAGCGGCAACGCCCCCATGGATGCCGAAAAGGAGTTAAAGCTCAGTAAGACCCGGTTCGATTGCGCCGCCGCAACACTGCGGCAGCTGGGTCTGTGGCCCCAGGAAAAGGTCACAGTGGTCCTCAGCGGCGAGCGGCCCCGGTATACGGAAACCGAGGTGATCCGGGCCATGGATACCGACAAGGACTTCAAAACCCTCTACGGAGAGGTTCAGCGACTGCTGGGCAAGAGCCTGAACACCGAGGAGCTCAAGATCCTGTTGGGCTTTACCCGCTATTTGGGACTGTCCCCCGAGGTCGTTTCCGTGCTGATCTGTTACTGTAAGGAGCGGGCCCGCCAAAAAGGCAGCCTCCGTACCCCCTCTCTGCGGACCATCGAAAAAGAGGCCTACACCTGGGCGGAGCAAGGCATTGACACCATGGAGGAAGCTGCCGCTTACATACAGAATCAGGTCAACCGAAACAGCCGTATTCGCCGGATCATGGAGCTTTTGCAGATCCGGGGCCGGAATCTCACCCCCGGCGAAGAGAAATACGCAAAGCAGTGGCTGGAATGGGGCTTTGAGGATCAGGTGATCTCCATGGCCTATGAGCGGACCTGCCTCAATACCGGCGGCCTCAGCTGGGCCTATATGAATAAGATTCTCACCCGCTGGAATGAAGCCGGGTGGCGTACTGCGGAGCAGGTTCAGAAGGGTGACCAGAAAAAGCCTGTGCCCAAGGGCGCAACCGGTCAGCTCGGCAAGGAAGAGCTTGCTGCAATTCAGCGGGCTTTACAGGAGGGATAAGCTGTGGCATACAGTAGTATCGTGGTCAGCCGTGCCCAAAAGCGGCTAAATGAGATGAAAAGTGACCGGGAGTCCCGGCAGTGGCACCGACTCTTAGCGGCCTATGAGCAAGTCCCCCGTATTCGGGAGATCGATCATCAGCTGCGGAAAAATATGTCCGAAATCGTGCTGTCTCCGTTTAAAAAAGACGGTGCTGCACAGGATCTGATCGAACAGAGCAAGACCCTGCAAAAGGAGCGGGAGGAGCTGATCTGTACCCATTTTCCCGCAGGCTACATTGACGAGACCCCCATCTGCACCCATTGCAGCGGCAACGGCTATATCGGCAGCACCATGTGCAGCTGCCTTCAGGAGCTGTGCCGTCAGGAGCAGCAGGCCGAGCTGTCTGCGCTTGCCTGTGGCGAGGGCCGCTTTGAGGACTTCCGTCTGGATTACTATGACGACCGTGTAGACGGTGCCATCGGTACCAGCCCCCGTGCGCTGATGGAGCTGAACCTGAAAAGATGCAAGCGCTTTGCGGAGAATTTCGGTTCTGACAATTTGCTGTTTATCGGCGGCACCGGCCTGGGTAAGACCTTCCTGTCTGCCTGCATTGCAAGGGCCGTGGCAGAACAGGGCTTTTCTGTGGAGTACCAGCCCGCAGGCCGCCTGTTCTCTATTTTGGAGAAAAACCGCTTTAATCCCGATGAGAACTCCCAAAAGCAGGCAGAAAAGCTCACAAGCTGTGATCTGCTGATCATTGACGATTTGGGCACGGAGCTGCCCGGTAATTTCGTAACGGCGGCACTGTATAACCTGCTCAATGACCGCCTGCTGGCAGGAAAGCCCATGGTTGTGTCCACCAATTTGCTGATCAGCGAGATCAATACCCGCTACTCTCCCCAAATTGCCTCCCGCCTACAAGGCAGCTTCCATGCCATGACCTTCGTCGGCAAGGACATCCGCCTGATCAAAAACGGAATACGGCTATAACACGATCCCTGCTGCCCCCGCAGCAGGGATCGTATCATGCAGACTGCCAAACGCAAAACGCAGAGTGGAGAACGCCGCGCGCAGAACGCGCAACAATGAAAGCAGAGCACAAAATACAGAGCAAAAAACCTTCAGTTTTCTCCGTCATTCTGAGGCGTAGCCGAAGAATCCGTTCTTCTTTTCTGTGCTCGGCGTTATGTAAACCATGTAATTTTTAGGCTTCCATTGGTTGTTAATGGCTATGTACAGTAGATCATTACCAATTCACTTGCATATGGCAACGGGCGGACAAAAACAGTTCGAACGCAATAGGTGCCGTAAAGCCTACTACCGGACGAACACAGTTCGCACCTACTGTAAATTATATGGGGTATATTATTTTCTTGGTTTACATAACAACAAACGCAGATCGTTTATCCTCACTTGTAGAGGACGGATTCTTCGCTGCGCTCAGAATGACAGTGGAGCGTTTCAGGTTTTCCGTGTCATTCTGAGGAGCTTGCGACGAAGAATCCGTTCTCTT
>CAYMPY010000017.1:0-21666 GCA_964392535.1 uncultured Oscillospiraceae bacterium | reverse complement strand
GCCATAACGCTTCAGGGCCAGCCGCTTCCATTTTGCCAGGGAGTGAACAACCTGTGCATCTGCACCTACGGCAGGTACATCAAAGGAAACAGGCCGCTCAAAGCCGTTCAGGTTATCGTTCAGACCGGAACTTTCCGTAACGAAAAGGGGGGCGGATACACGCTTCAGGTTCAGGGCACCGGAGAATTCGTCCTGGAAGCTTTGCTTGATGTATGCAATAGCCCGCTGGGTGTCGTAGGCATCCAGGGTGGGCTTATAGTTTTTGGGAATGTAGATCTTATTCATAGCCATGCTCCTTCCGTATATCATCCTATTGTATACGATTTTAAAATAAAATCAACCCTCAGCACAGAAAAAATCGGGCCGCCTCTGCGGCCCGGATGGATTTTTTAGGGGTATTGGGATTGCTGCTGTTGCTGCTGATTTTGTGCCAGGGCACTTTGGGTCTGCTCACCAACGGTCAGCTTCAGCTCCATCGTTTCGCCCTTGCGGTAAATGGTCAATGTTAGCTCCTGACCAACTGTGCAATCACCGATTAGGTCAACAAGGGCAGAACTGCCGGAGATCTCTCCACCGTCTACATGGGTGATGATGTCGCCCACCTTCAGGCCGCTTTCCTCAGCGGGACTGCCTTTTACAATGGTTCTGACTGCTGCGCCTGCGGGCAGGCCGTAGCTGAGGCTCTCCTCGCTGACATCGGAAACGGTTACACCAATATAGGGCTTGGAAACGTAGCCATTTTCGATGATGCTGTCCACGATATTCCGTACATCATTGAGGGGAATGGCAAAGCCGATATTATCAATGGATGCGCCGGAGCTGGAGCTGGAATATTTGGCGTTTGTAATACCGATGACT
The DNA here is from genome assembly GCA_964392535.1 of uncultured Oscillospiraceae bacterium. Lineage (GTDB taxonomy): Bacteria > Bacillota > Clostridia > Oscillospirales > Oscillospiraceae > Faecousia. The sequence continues at coordinate 20,808 of CAYMPY010000017.1, read as the reverse complement.
TCGCCGTACAGATTAAACAGTGCGCCGCCGGAGTTGCCGGAATTGATGGCGCAGTCGGTCTGAATCAGCTTCATGGTGATACCGTTGGACATGGTTACGGTTCTGCCCATGGCACTGACTGTACCGGAGGTCAGGGAGAAGGTCAGCTCGCCCAAGGGGTTTCCGATGGCAACCACAGGGTCACCAACATTCATGTTATCAGAATCGCCTAAAATTACAGGCGGCAGGTTTTCTGCATCTACCTTTAAAACAGCGATGTCGTTGCTTTCGTCGTAGCCGATCAGCTCTGCTTCGTATTCCGTGCCGTCGTAGAGGGCAACGGTGATGGCATTGGAGTTCTCAATAACATGGAAGTTTGTGAGAATATAGCCATCATCGGAAATGATAAAGCCGGAGCCGGAGGCTGCAGAGGTAGATTGGAAGCCCCAGTAGTTGGTGGTAATAGAGGTGGTGATGCCAACAGTGGAATTTACATTCTTTGCGTAGACCTCAGCAGGTGTGAGCTGCTTGGAGGTGTCGATCTTCTGAATGTCGATCTCACTGCTTTCGCGCAGGCCCTCCAGCATGGTGGAGGTATTGGGATCATCGGGCTGGGTAGTTTGTGTCGGGGTTTTGTTTTCCGTACGGATGGAGGCCTGCTCCTGTTCAGGTACGAGCAGGCTATAGACATAGGCACCGATTCCGCCGCCGATCAGAGCGCAGCATAGCGCCAATGCAATGATACCAAAAACACTGCCCTTTTTCTTCTTTTTCGGAGGCACCTGGGGGGTGTACCGATTCTGGGGCTGTGTATTGGCCGGTTCCCATGCAGGCGGGGAGTATGGTTTCGGTTCGGGTGTATAGACAGGCTCCTGGGGTGCAGGTTCTGTAGCAGCTGTAGACTCCTCAAAGGGGTCGGGGGCAGAAAAGAATCGGTTTTCCTGGGGCTTGCCAGGTTCCGGTGTGTAGCGGTTTAATTCTTCGTTTTCCATAGTGTAGTCTCCTTGTAGGATTTATGGTATCATTGTATGCCATCAAACTGAAATGATACTGAAAGATTGCTGAACAAATCATGAAGCCAAATCGAACAAGCGGAGCACAAAGTCTCCGCCTGTATTATTTGGAGGTATAAATAATAAGAAGAATCTGAGCCAGCAAAATGGCAGGGACACCGAATTTGAATTTCTTCTTTCTGGTCTTATGATGCAGGACGTACATGGAAACCAGCATGCCAATGCTGCCGCCGATCACAGCCAATGTTAAAAGTGATGCTTCTGATATGCGTTTTCTGCCGTTTCTGGAGTTGTTTTTATCCATGTGCATAAACAGATACGAAAGTACATTTACTATAATAAAAAAGAAAATAAGTTGAAGTTGTGAATATGGCATGGTCCTAATTCCTTTCGGGAGGTATAGTATGAAAAAATTTACAGTATTGCTTGCTGCTGTTGTGTTGCTGTCGGGTTGCGCACAAAAGAACTACGAAACCCGATCGGCTCCTTGCGGCGCTGAGGCTGCGCCGGTTGCTGGGGTGATCAGTATTCAACTGCCGGATGATCTTTCTGCTGCTGCTATGAGTACCCAAAGCGGTGACAGCCTCTACATTGCCGATGAATATGAGGTGGTTTTACAGACTCTGCAGGGTGGAGATGTCGATGCGACACTGAAAAGTTGCACAGGCTTTGACCGCGGTAAGCTCACGGTCGTGCAAACGCAACAGGATGGGCTGAAGCGGTATGATTGTGCATGGACATCAGCAGGGGAGGGGGCGCAGGCTGTCAGCCGTGCGACCATTTTGGATGATGGGAATTACCATTATGTATTGACGGTAACAGCCCCCGGGGATTGGGGAGAAGCCGTGTCTGCAGCATGGCAGCAGCTTTCGGATTCCTTCCGGATCAATATTGCGCAATGACCTGCATACACAAGTTCTTGCACTGTTGGGCGACCGTTTCGGGATACAGCACCTTTGCTTTGCTTCCAAAGCCGATGACCCAGCTCAGGAACATGGGGGAGACCACCACGGGAACAGTAAAGTTAAAGTGCTCCGGGCCGTCGGGGATCAGCATAATGTCATGACCGAACCGATCAATGACCACATTGAGCAGTTCCACATGAAAGCGCATTTTTACATTGACGCTGTCACCGGCAAACATTTGGAAAAGCTTGTTTGCGTGCTCGTGGAGTGCAGGACCGGTCAGCTCCGGGCAGGGGATGCGCTTTTCGTCAAGACAGATGATATCCGTCATTCTGTCTACACGGTAGGAGGTGATGCCGTGGCGCTGGGAATGGGCCAGCAGATAACAGTTTTCATTGTCCTGACAAAGACCGTAGGGGCTGGCAATGTATTCTTTGTCTCTGTATTTCCGCTGCCCTTTGATGTCCCAGTCAAAGTAACGGAAGGAGATCTGCCGGTTTTTACCGATGGCATCCTGAATGTGATCCACATTATATAAAATGCTGTTATTCATGGATTTGACCCGGCCTGAAACAACAATGTTTCTGCGCATGAGTTGGGCATCCTGCTCATTGCACTGATCGCAAAGCTTTTGGATCAGCTCCCGGGACTTGCTTTCGGTCAGATAACGGCTGGATTGCACTGCATCGATCAGTAGCTTCAGCTCAGAGCGCTGAAAAATACGCTCGCCGATGAAGTAGCCGCCGTCACGGCCCTTGGTGGAGATGATGTCAACGCCAAATTCCTGCAGGGACTTCATATCGGAATAGATGGCTTTTCGCTCGCTGCGGATCTGATATTTTTTCCACAGCATATCAATGAGCTCGCTTGTTCTCACGGGGTGATCCTCGTGAGAATTTTTTTGAAGATAGTCCCACACATATAAGATGCGCATTTTTTGATCATAGGATTTCGGCATGGCAACACCTTCTTCATATTTATAATTTATATTATTATAACACATTCGCTTACAAAATGGAATAGCAAATGTGAATGAAAATAGGAAATTGAAATTTACTGTCAGGTATGCTATAATAGAAAAAAAGGAGTGATTATGTGAGATTTATTGGATGTCATTTATCTGCCTCCGATGGCTTTGAGGCTATGGTGCATACAGCCAGGTCCATTGATGCGAATACTTTTGCGTTTTTTACCCGAAACCCCCGGGGCAGTAAGGCCAAGGCAGAAGATCCCGCAGATGCTGCAGCTGCTGTAAAGGCCCTGGAGAAATACGGCTTCGGTCCGCTGGTTGCCCACGGCGCATATACCATGAATCTGTCCACAGCAGAGGCAGGTGCACGGGAATTTGCTGCAGATGTTCTTTGCGATGACCTGCGCAGAATGGCGGCTCTGCCGGGCAATTATTATAACTTCCATCCGGGCAGCCATGTTGGCCAAGGTGTAGAGGCCGGTATCGACCATATTTGTAAGGCTCTTCGAAGGGCACTGGAGCCCGGCTATCCCGTAACGGTGCTTTTGGAGGGCATGGCCGGAAAGGGTAGTGAGATCGGCGGCACATTTCAGCAGCTGAAGGCTATTATTGACGGCGTGGGCAGCGATCAGGTGGGTGTATGCCTGGATTCGTGCCATATTTATGATGCCGGATATGATATCGCAAACAACCTGGATGGCGTTTTGGAGGAGTTTGACAAAGTTGTGGGAATCAAGCGGTTGAAGGCGCTGCATCTGAACGATTCCAAGAACCCATTTTCCAGCCACAAGGACCGCCACGAGTGCATTGGCGAGGGCAGCCTCGGGCTGGAAACCTTCCGCAATATCATAAATCATCCGCTTTTAAAGGGCTTGCCCATGATTTTGGAAACGCCCAACGAGCTTCCCGGCTATAAAAAGGAGATCGCTTTGCTCCGCTCTATGGCCGATTAACAAACAAGGAGGTGACAGATTTTGTGGCTTGCCGGTATTGAAACTTTTGAAAATGTATATATTGCTGTTTTGCGTTGGCTTATGCCTTTTTTGACACTGATCCTGGTGTTTCGCTGTGTAAAGCCACTGCTGTTTTTCAGGCGTGAGCCGGAGATTTGGGCCTGGCTGTGCCTGGAGGATGGACAGAAGATCCCGATTACCCATTGGGAGAATGTGATCGGTCGCCATAGGAAGAGCGATATCGTGATCAACGAGCCGACAGTCTCCAGGACCCATGGGGTTTTGACCAGATATGATGACGGCAGCTGGACCATCACCGATGCCCACTCCTCCGGTGGTGTGCTTGTAAACGGTAAGCGCATTCAGATCCATCCCCTGGAGACGGAGGATGTGATCACCATGGGCAATGTGAAAATGAAACTGCAGCCCATTTCTAAAAAACAGGAAAAACGCCTTGCAGAGCTGCGATCCACAGGCTCCGGCTTCTTTGAAAGCTTCCTTAATGTGGTGCTTTTGACGGTCATTCAGATCCTGTGTGCCATCGGCTTTTTGATGCAGGCCTCTGATGCGGAATTCCGCACGGTTTTGTTGGGCTTTGGCGGCATTTTGATCATGCAGTGGCTGCTTCTGCTGTTTAATGTATGTATTCAGCGCACGGCCTTTGAGGTGGAGACCATTGCCTTTTTGCTGACGACCTTTGGTATGGCGGCTATTGCCACCGTTGTTCCCGGCGAGGCCGTTAAACAGCTGATCTCCATAATCGTGGGTCTTGTGGCGTTTTTGGTGATCGGCTGGTCCCTTCGTGACCTGGAACGGGCCAAGACCATCCGTAAATTCGCAGCAGTGATGGGTATCGGCTTTTTGGTGTTCACGCTGCTGTTCGGTACGAAAATAAACGGCGCAAAAGCCTGGGTTTCCATTGCGGGCATGTCTTTGCAGCCCTCGGAGCTCAGTAAGGTCTGCTTTGTATTCGTCGGCGCATCTGCTATGGACCGGATCGTAACCAAAAGAAACCTGATCATGTTCATTGTCTATTCCGTGATCATCTGTGGATGTCTGGCCCTGATGAACGACTTTGGTACGGCCCTGATCTTCTTCTGTGCCTTTTTGGTTATTGCTTATCTGCGCTCCGGCAGTGTGGGTACGGTGGGCCTTGCCATTACAGCGCTGGTATTTGCCGGTGTGGTAGTACTGAAATTTGCCCCCCATGCCGTAAGCAGATTTGCCTCCTGGCGGCATATCTGGGAGGATCAGTGGGATTCCGGTTTCCAGCAGACACAATCCTTGATGTGTATGGCTGCCGGCGGCTTTCTGGGTGTTGGTCCCGGAAGAGGTGCCATGGGCGGAAAGGTATTTGCCGCGGACTCTGATATGGTCATTGCCACCCTGTCTGAGGAATGGGGCTTGCTGATGGTGCTGATGATGGTGCTTTGCGTTATTGCACTGGGTGTTTTTGCGGTGCGTTCTGCCATCGTGGGCAGAAGCAGCTTCTTTACCATCAGCAGCTGCGCAGCCTGCAGTATTATGCTTGTACAGGTGATTTTAAACGGCCTTGGAACGGTGGATATCGTACCCCTGACCGGTGTGACCTTCCCGTTTTTGTCCAATGGCGGCTCCAGTATGATCTGTGCCTGGGGTCTGCTTGCGTTTATTAAAGCAGCAGATACCCGGCAAAATGCCAGCTTTGCTGTGCGTGTGAATAAGGATCGAGGTGAGCTTGATGAATAGAATAGCATCTCGTAGCGTAATCGTTGTGATTCTCGCCCTTGTTCTGGCTGTTGGCTTTGGCCTGTTTGTTGCGGAGTTTGTCATGAAATCGGGCAGTTGGGTGGTAAAGCCAGGTTCACCCCATGTGTTTAACGGTGAAAACCTCAACTGTGGTGTGATTGTGGATAAGGATGGAATTCTCCTGCTGGATATGCAGGATGCACGGAAGTATTCCTCTAATGAATCCATCCGAAAATCAACGGTACACTGGCTTGGGGACCGTTACGGTAAGATCAATGCGCCTGCACTGGCAACCTATGCCGACGAAATGGTAGGCTATGATTTGCTCAATGGCGTCTATGCCTATTCTGATTCGGTGGGCGTTTCAAAAATGACCATTGACAGCGATATTCAAATAGCTGCCCTGGAGGCCCTTGGAAACCATAAGGGTACGGTGGCCGTATATAATTATAAAACAGGACAGATCCTGTGTGCGGTTACCACGCCTACCTATGATCCCGATAATGTGCCGGAGGATATTGAGTCCTATGACGGTGCATACTGGAATCGGTTTACCCAATCGGTTTATATTCCCGGCTCTATTTTCAAAACCGTGACCCTGGCAGCTGCTTTGGAAGCAATTCCGGATGCAGAGAATAAGACCTTTTTCTGTACAGGCACCTGTGAGCTCGGCTCTGATAAGATAACCTGTGAGGTGGCTCACGGCAGCCAGACACTGAAGGCGGCCTTCACCAATTCCTGTAACTGTGCGTTTGCAACCCTTGCGCAGGAGCTGGGCGCAGATACGCTTAATAAGTATGTACAGAAATTCGGTGTGATCAAATCGGTGAGCTTTGACGGCATCACCACAGCTACCGGTTCATATACCAATACAGACGAGCCTGTGTTCCTGGGCCTCGGCGCCATCGGTCAGCATGAGGACCAGATCAATCCCTGTGCCTTTATGGTGTATATGGGTGCGGTGGCCAATGGCGGCAAGGTGACCTTGCCCTACCTGATCGAGCAGGTCACCGCAGGTGATCAGGTTACCTACCGGGCACAGACCGTAAGAGGTGACCGTGTCATGTCAAAGGAATCTGCTGACACCGTAAAGGAATATATGCGTAATAATGTGTCGCAGAAATACGGTGACTGGAATTTTCCGGGACTTTCGGTTTGCGCCAAAACCGGCACGGCAGAGGTTGGAGGTGAGCAAAAGCCCAACGCCATGTTTACCGGCTTTGTGGATGACGAGAAGTATCCGCTGGCATTTATTGTTTGCGTGGAAGATGGCGGCTACGGCAGTACGGTTTGTATTCCCATTGCCTCCAAGGTGCTTGAAGCCTGTAAAGCCGTGATCGATGAGGGCTAATATCTGTACCCCCTGCATAGATTTATGCAGGGGGTGTTTTCATGTGCAGATATAAGCAGCTTTGGGGCTTCGCAGCCGGAGCCTTTGGTTTTGGAATACTGATCGGGACTTGGCTGGAGGGTGGTTTTTTGTGCTGCTGCTTTGGTGTTGGCCTCATTATTGCGGGAATTGCACTGGTTAAAAAATAATTCCGGAATATGCTTGTCCACTGCTGAATATACTTCAGTAGCATCGAAGTACAAGGAGTGGTTTAATTGGAACTGCAGTTTAAGAAAAAAACCTGTTCCTATGTCAGTGAACTGGTGAGCCAGTGCAAGGAGCAGGAGTTGACCGATGAGATCCGTTTATCAGACAATATGACGGATATTGGTCGGGTTTTGGGTGCGTGGGGGCAGGTGCTGATTCGCGGGAAGGAATGGCGGCCGGATCGGGTGGCAGTGTCCGGCGGCGTGATGGTGTGGGTTATGTACATACCTGAAAACAGCAACCAGCCGGAAATGGTGGAAACCTGGCTTCCGTTCCATGAGCAGTGGCCGATTGCGGACACTCAGCATGACGGAAGTATCATCGTTACAGGTCACCTGACCTTTTGTGATGCCCGGTCTGTTTCTGCACGGAAGCTGATGCTGCGAACCGGTCTTTGCCTGGATGTCCATGTGTATGCGCCGGACAGCGAGAGTATTTACAGCTTTGAGGAGCTGCCGGAAAACGTGCAGGTTCAGGTGGTTAGCCACCGGATTATGCTTCCCGCCGAGGCGGGAGAGAAAAGCTTTTCCATGGAAGAACAGCTACCCATCCCGTCTGATTGTCCCAAGCTTCAGAAGTTGCTGCGCTACAATCTGCTGCCCCAGGTTATGGAGGTGCGGGTCTCCGGGGGGCGTGTGATTTTCCGGGGTGTGGGCACCGTTCATGTCGTTGGGATGGACGAGGATGGACAGCTTCACAGCTTCGATACAGAGGTTCCGTTTTCTCAATATGCGCAGTTAGATCGGGAATACGAAGAGGGCGCAGAGGCTATTGTGCGGCTTGCTGTGACCAATTTTGAGTTGGAGACGGTGGAGAATCAAATGCTGAACATGAAATTGGGGCTGTCAGGTCAGTATGTGATCCAGGAAAGCAGGACAGTGGATGTGGTGCAGGATGCTTATTGCCCCGGCCATGAGCTGGAGCTGAACCGGGGTGCCATGAATCTGCCTGTAGTACTGCAGGAACACCGGGAGGTTCTTGCTGCAACAAGGCCAAACCCTTGCGATGGTGTGCGCATTGCAGATGCGGACTTTGTTCCCGGTATGCCGGAGGCCCGCAGTGCAGACGGTGGCACGGAGCTGTTGCTCAGTGGCAGATTCTGTATTTTGTATTATGACCGGCAGGGTCAGGTGCAGAATATGACTGTAAAGTGGGAGCAGGAGCAGCAGCTTACTCATGAAAAAGGTGTGCAGGTTCGTTCGGCGGTGATGCCCTGCGGGAAAGTGGATGCTACCTTAAACGAAGCCAACGGACAACTGCAGTTGGAGTATACCTGTTGTTCCTCTCAGGGCCTTGAGATGTTGACCGGCATCAGTATGGGGCAGGTCTGTGAAACAGAGGAAGACCGTCCTGCAATGGTGGTTCGCAAAGCAGGGAGGGAATCCCTGTGGACCATTGCGAAGAAAACCGGCTCCACTGTGGAGGCCATCCGTTCCATGAACGGCATTCCCGGAGAACCTGACCCGGAGCAGGTTCTGCTTATTCCTATTATTTAAACAATGGGCCTGTTCGCTTGAACAGGCCCATTGTTTATTTATAATAACGGTTTGTGGTTTTTAAGTAATCGATCAGCATGCCGGGCCAATCGGTCTGGATCAGGTCGTAACCGATATCCGCCAGCCAACCCCAGCCATAATCCTGGGAAATGGTAAATGCAGTGTCGTCACTGTGACCGCCGGAAAGCTGTTTTTTGGTGTTGTAGATGATGGAATTGACCCATACAAGCTTATTGTCCTTATGCATGGTCTCCACAAATTCCGGGGAGGTATAGACACTGTCCTCGTTTTCGTAGACTACTTCCACACCTACATAATTGATGTCGCTGTGCATCAGTTCATTATGGGGGAAGTCTTTACCTTCGTAAATAACCGGCATATAGGGAACATCCGGACCAATTTCCTTCAGCACGGTCAGTACTTCCTCGGTGGGGGGACTTTTGACCAATACCTGATCGAGCATATCATGATGCTTTACAGCCTTATAGATCTCGGCAGGTGCGCCCCAAAACTTATCCAGATTAATGAAGCAGCGGTCCTTAAAATGCTCTAAAAATTCATCCAGCTTCAATATGCCGAATTGGGTGGGCGTATGGTTCATGTTGATAAACCGAAGTTGGGAAACCTCCTGCCAGGTCATTTCCGGGATGCTGCAATTTACGCCTAAATGCCGGGGCTCCATTCTCGGATGGAAAATACAAAGTGTACCGTCGGCGGTTTGGCTTATATCGGTTTCCAGCATATCCGCACCCTGCATCAGGGCAATTTCAAAAGCCGGTAAGGTGTTGCAGGGAATATTGCCGCCGGTTGCGCCCCGGTGACAAACGATCAGCCGATGGTCTGCTGCGGCTTGGTTAAGATTAAAATGCATAAGATTCACCTCAAAAGTAGTATAACAAAAGATTGAAAAATGTCAAGTTTGTTAAAATATTGTGAAAATAATTGCAAAATGCCGGTATTTTGTGATATAATACAAAAGTTATATTACAATACAGAAAGAGGTAGTATTATGGCACGAAAAATTGGTGACAGAAAAGACGGTGCAAAGCTGCGCAACATCCACTCCATGCATGTTGTTATGCCGCTGATGTACCCCAATCGGTGCGATAACGAGGCGTTCATTTCTGAGCGGATCGATTTGACAAATATCCTGGCATACCTGGAAAAGAAAAACGCCAATGATCCTGTATATAAATATAATCTGTTTCAGGTGATGGTCACAACCATGCTCAAAACCATTACGCTGCGGCCGAAAATGAACCGCTTTATTGCAAATCAGACCATGTATCTGCGCAATGAGGTGTCTGCCGCCTTTACGGTCAAAAAAGAGTTTTCCGATGATAGCGGTGAGGCACTGGCTGTGATCCATAGTAAGGGAACGGATACCATCGATACCATCCATGATGATATCTATCGGCAGATCAGTATTTGCCGCAGCCATGATCAGAAGGATGAGGGTACAGAGAGCCTGGATATGGTTGCGAAGGTGCCCGGCTTCCTGCTGAAAGCAGTAGGCGGTGCGGCACGGTTTTTGGACCGGCACGGCTGGATGCCGCAATCTGTGATTGCAGGTGACCCCTATTATACCTCTGTAGTACTTACCAATCTGGGCTCTATCAAGCTCCATGCAGGCTACCATCATTTGACCAACTGGGGTACGACCTCTGTATTTTGCGCTGTTGGTGAGATGAAAAACAGACCCTTTTACGATGAAGCGGGCAATGTGACCATGCGACCCAGTGTCGATATTGGACTTACCATTGATGAGCGATTGGCTGATGGCTACTATTACTCCAAAACAATCAGTCTGATGAAAAAGCTGTTGGAGAATCCGGAGCTTTTGGACAGACCCTTAAATGAAGAGGTTGATTACCAATGATTACTGCAAAAACACCCTGGAAGGATCATATGGGCGATGTGCCCATGCATCTTGAGTATTTTGAAGGCTCTATGTTCGAGGCAGTGGAGCTGATCGCAAAAAAATACCCGGAATATGTGGCCTTTGACTTTATGGGAAGCAGCACGACTTATAAAGAACTGATCTGTCAGATCAAGTCCTGCGCTGCTGCTTTAAAGACCATCGGCATTCGCCGTGGTGATAAGATCACCATTGCCATGCCCAACTGCCCCCAGGCGGTGTATATGTTTTATGCAGTGAATCTGGTTGGCGGTATCGCCAATATGATCCACCCGTTGTCTGCCGAAAAGGAAATCGAGTTCTATCTCAATGAATCTGATTCCGTGGCGGCAGTGACACTGGATCAGTTTTACGGTAAATTTGCTGCTATTCGAAAGAATACCCGCATCAATAATCTGATCATTGCCAGCATTAAGGATGCTCTTTCTCCTGTGATGAAGGTTGGCTATGCGTTGACTCAGGGCCGAAAGATCGAAAAGCTGCCTGCCGATGCACCTGTGATCCTGTGGAATGATTTTATGAAGCTGAGCCGCTGCAGTAAGGTTCCGTCTGTGTGCTGCAAGGGCAGTGACCCGGCGGTAATCCTTTATTCCGGCGGTACTACCGGTACCACCAAGGGTATCGTTCTCAGTAACCTGAACTTCAATGCCCTCGGTCAGCAGGTTATTGCTACCAATCCCATGTTTGTTCCCGGTGATAAAATGCTGGCAGCCATGCCCATTTTCCACGGCTTTGGCCTGGGTGTTTGTATTCATACCATGCTGACCCAGGGCGGCAGATGTATTTTGGTTCCACGGTTTACTCCCAAGAGCTATGCAAATGACCTGGTGAAGAAACGCTGCAATTTTATTGCCGGTGTGCCCACACTGTATGAAGCACTTTTGCGGCTTCCTGATATGGACGGCAAGGACCTGAGCTGCTTGAAGGGCGTGTTCTCCGGCGGTGACAGTCTTTCTGTGGAGCTGAAAAAGAAGTTTGATAAGTTCCTGAAGGAGCACAATGCATCCATTCAGGTTCGGGAGGGCTACGGCACTACGGAAACGGTAACGGCCTGCTGCCTGACCCCGGTGCATACCTATAAGGAAGGCTCTATCGGTGTGCCGTTCCCGGATACCTATATAAAGATCGTGGTGCCCGGTACGGCCAATGAGCTGCCTTACGGTGAGGAGGGCGAGATTTTGCTGGCCGGTCCTACGGTTATGCAGGAGTATATGCACCACCCGGAGGAAACCGCACAGACCTTGCGTTCCCATGCAGATGGCCTGACCTGGGTCTATACCGGCGATTTGGGCACCATGGACGAAGAGGGCTTTGTGTACTTTAAGGGCAGAGCCAAGCGGATGATCGTAACCTCCGGCTATAACGTATACCCGGCACAGCTGGAAAATATTTTGGATGCCCATGAGTTTGTGCAGATGAGCTGCGTCATTGGTGTTCCTGATCCTTATAAGATGCAGAAGATCAAGGCCTTTGTGAAGCTTACCCCCGGTACGGCCAAAAGTGAGGCAACTAAAAAGGAAATTTTGGACCACTGCCGTAAAAATGTGGCCAAATATGCCATGCCTTATGATGTGGAGTTCCGTGACGAGATGCCCAAAACACTGGTGGGCAAGGTGGCGTACCGGGTACTGGAAGAGGAAGAGCTGAAAAAGCAGGCGCAATAATGAATGAATGGAGGGGATCGAATGCAGATCCTTTGGGTCGCAAAATCCTATACGATGCCCAATGCAGGCGTTATGTCTCATAGCCACCCCTATTATCATATGTTTTATATCCACTCCGGCTGTGGCCGCTTTGTGGTGGATGAGCAGGTGTATGAGCTGGGGACCGGGCAGACGCTTTTGGTGCCGCGGCAATCAGCTCACAGCTACAGCAATCTCCAAAGTGAAACTATGGAGTATCTTGAGATCAAGTTCTCCTTATCTCAGCCGGTGTTTGACAGGCCTGTGATTTCTGATAACCCCCTTGCAGGCATGCTGTTTCAGCAGATATTGAAGGAGTATTCCGATTTGCAGGGTCTTGCGGATCAGGCGGCAGATTCCTATTTGGCAGCCATCGTGCAGCTGCTCATGGAACAGGACCGCTACAAAAAGCAGCGGCAGTTTCGGTTTATCGATGCCTCGTCCTATAGTGAGCTGTGTCAGACGATCATCCGGTATTTGGAAGAGCATTTTGGTGAGGATATTACCCTTGATGGCTTGGCGGAGCTGCTGGGATATAATAAAAGCTACCTGTGCGTGGCCTTTAAAAAGGATACCCATGCGACTATTATGGACTTTTTGAATATGATCCGCATTCGCCGTGCTGCGGAGCTGATCGTATACAGTGATCACAGCCTGACACAGGTGGCGGATATCTGCGGCTTTGCCACGGTCAGCCACTTTAATCGTGTGTTTGTAAAATATGTGGGCATCACCCCCGGCCAGTGCCGCCGGGCTTATCCGGCCAATGTACTTATTGAGCCGAAAAATGTGAATTATCCCCAGGACCGTCCCGGACGGTTTATGTACAGTGTCCTGGCGCAGAAATGTATTACACCTTCTATGATCAAGGACCTGGATGAAAAAGCATAAAAATCTGTCATTCCTCTTTCGGGGAATGACAGATTTTTATGTGGTTTTGATGTATTCAATATAGCCGTCTTTTGCACGGATATCCAATCGGCCGGTCTCCTGCAGATACTCTACAAGCACCTGCACATTACGTTTTCCACCCAATACCTTGATAAGGGAATCGGTATCTGTGCCGGTGTGCGCCATGACCTTTGCGGCCAGATCCTCCAGCGTGATATAGGAGCTCGTAAAGCGTTCGACCATATCGATCTTCTCGTGCATATTGTCGATATTTTCCTGCGCAAGCTCCCGGATACTGCTGCAGGTACAGTTATGCGCCAAAATGTAGCAATTGTAGGGAAGCTCCCGGGCAGAAGCTTTTGATTCAAGATCTTCCTTGCAGAAGGTACAGTAGGGAATACGAACCGCATGGAGAATATCCCGGGACAAAATGGTATCACCTAAGTAAGCCACGCCATCCGGCGTCACAAAACCGGTGTGCTCCTGGGCATGACCGGGCAGGGGAATGAGGCCAAAGGTATAGCCTGCCGCATTAAGCTTCTGTGCGCCCGGATCGAAAAGTGTGTTATCAGAGGTGAAATTTACAGGACCGCCCCGCAGTATTGCCAGCATACTGGATTCAAAACTGCCGCAGGTCTGGGGGTCGTTGCAAATGGATGAGGTAAACGGTGTCATATAGACCCCGCAATGATAGCGTTCTTTGATGATCCGGTGATTACCGATGTGATCGCGGTGGAAATGGCTTGTCAGGAGTGCGGAAATGCGGATGTTTTCCTGCTCCAAAACACCTAAAATACCATACCGATCCGGATTTTTCAGGCCGGAGTCGATCATAACGGCATTGTCCCTGTCCGGCATATACAGCGGAATTCTGCAAGAACCTGTTATAATGCACCAGGTATCTGCCTTTACATGCTCAAGACGGGGCTTGATGTAGCGATCCATATCAGCTGCAGGTAGAGCCGCCGCTGGCAAAGATGGTCTGACCGGTGACCCAGCTTGCATCATCGGTTGCCAGGAATGCTACAACACTGGCGATCTCAGAGGGCTGAGAAAGTCGCTGTGCGGGCGTTGCTTTGATACGGGCAGCCAGCAACGCCTCGCCGATGGTGTGCATCATCTCGGTGTCCACATAAGCAGGTGCAACACAGTTCATACGGACGTTTTTACGGGCCAGCTCCTTGCCCAGGGTTCTGGTAAAGCCCTGCAGCGCAGCCTTGGTGGCGGCATAGTTTGCTTGACCGGGGTTGCCCATCAGGGAGGTGGAGGAGATGTTGATAATGGAGCCGCTTTCCTGTTGGCGCATCATGGGTACAACATACTTGCAGGTGTTAAATACACCGTTGAGGTTTACATCGATAACAGCGTGCCACTCGTCATCGGTCATTTTGTGGAAGATGCGGTCACGGGTGATACCGGCGTTGTTGACCAGTACATCAATTCTGCCGAAGGCGACAATAACGGCATCAATAGCGGCCTTGACCTGCTCGGTGTCTGCTACATTGCACTTAACGGCAATGACCTTCTTGCCGGTGGAGTCCAATTCCTTGGCAGTTTGTTCAGCGAGTGTCAGATCCCACTCCAGAATTGCTACACCTGCAGCTTCCTCTTCCACAAAACGCTTTGCGATGGCCTTGCCAATACCCTTGCCGGCGCCGGTAACGATGCAGTACTTTCCAGCTAAGTTTTTCATATTCTTTCTCCTTATTCGTAATCGTAGAAGCCGTGGCCGGTCTTACGGCCCAGGCGACCCTGATTTACCATTTCTTCGTAAATGTCGTACATATCGGGCTTGACACCGGTGTTCTCGTAACGGGTCTTGAGCATGGTGTAGGTCAGGTCAATGCCGGTCAGGTCGTTTAAGCGGAAGGGCCCCATCTTGTGATTAAAGCCGTATTCCATGGCGATGTCCACATCCTCAGTAGAGCAGTAGCCATTTTCAACCAGGTATCTTGCACGCTCCATAAGACCTGCATGGAGATAGTTGCCTGCGAAGCCGGGGATCTCTTTCTTCTGCCAAATGGGCATTTTGCCAATGTTCTTGCAGAATTCGTAAGCGGCCTTTGCGGTTTCCTCGCTGGTGTGGGGCCCCTGAACAACTTCCACAAACTTCATCACAAGGGCAGGGTTATAGAAATGCATATTGCAAAGACGGGAGGGGTCCTTCATACAATCGGCAAACTTGGAGGAGATCATGTAGCTGGAGTTGGTGGCGATAATGGTATGCTCATCGATAATGGCATCCAGCTTGCTGATGATGTCTCTTTTGGCCTCTTCGACCTCAATGATGCACTCGATCACGCAATCCACGCCCTTGGCAGCTTCTTCCAGCTGGGGAACAACGGAGAAACGAGCCTTGGTTGCGGCGACCTGCTCCTCGGTCATACGGCCCTTGGCAATTCTGCCTGCCAGGTACTCATTTTCCCAGGCGGTCACATCCTCCAATACTGCGGGCATCAGGTCATAAACCTTAGCCTCAAAGCCGTTAATGGCAGCGCACAGGGCGATCTGACGGCCCATTCTGCCGCCGCCTACAACACAAATTTTCTTGATGTCCATAATTAAAATCTCCTTTAAATATTTTATTTGGCTGCTCCGATTTGGAGCATTTTTTGGATTTCATCTTCACTGTAGCCCAGCTCCGCCAAAAGCTTCTCGGTGTCTGCACCGATGGCAGGGGCGGACTTGGTGGTTACTGTACCTACGGAGTCCATTTCAATGGGGCTGGAAGGCATGACTCCTTCCCGTCCATTGCGGAAGGTCACATGCTCCAGATAACCGTTGGCCCAGGCCTGCTGATCCTTGCTGACCTCGGAGAAATGCTTCATACGAACCATGGGCAGGTCACAGGTTTTTGCCTTTTGGAGCCAGTATTCTGCGGTATTGGTCAGCATGGCATCCCGAACAATTTCATATAATAAGGCTGCGTTTTCACGGCGGGCTTGGGCAGTTGCAAAACGGGGATCGGTTGACAGCTCCGGGCGACCGATCATTTCGTAAAATACAGGATAACGTTCGGGACTGTAGCCGGACAGAAACACCCACTGACCATCAGAACACCGGAAATCACCGCTGTTGGCGCCAAAGGAGGCACGGGTGTTGGGATATGCACGTCCGTGAGGCTTTTGTGCGATCAGGGACATGGTTCCTGTTGTAAAGATGCCGTTGTGGAACAGGCTGGAGCGCACATAGTCACCCTTTCCGGTTTGGCTTCTGCGGAAGAGGGCGGCACAAATTTCGCCCATAAGCAGATAGCCGGTAACCGTATCGCCCATGCTGTAGGGCGGTTCAACCGGGGTGAAGTCCTCCTTCTTTAAGGACAGATCCTGCAAAAATCCGCTGCGTGCCCAAAACGCACTGGTGTCAAAGGCGGGCATTTCGGCATCCGGGCCGTTTTCGCCGTAGCCCAGGACGATACTGTAAACCAGCTTGGGATATGTTTCTTTCAAATCGTCATAGGATAGCCCCAGCCGTTTCAGTGCAGCAGGTCGGGTATTTGTGATAAATACATCGGCAGAGGCAAGAAGCTTGTGGAAAACCTCCATGCCCTCCGGGGCTTTCAGGTTCAGGGCAATATGCTGCTTGCCGGAGTTATAGATATCAAAGACCGGGTTTTCCTCCGGTGTGTAGTAGTGGGGAAGGAAGCTTTGACCGGTAACACGCCAGGTATCACCCTTTGGATGCTCCACCTTGATGACTTGCGCACCAAGGTCTGCAAGCAAGCGGGCGGTGACCGGGGCGGCCACATAGGTCGAAAGCTCGATTACACGAATCCCCTCAAGAGGTTTTGTCATGCTGTGCCTCCCTGCGCTACCACTGCGCCGCTTTCCTTCATGGCACTGATCTCAGCATCGGTGTAGCCCAGCTCCTGCAAGATTGCAACGGAATCCGCACCGTTTAAGGGTGCAGGCTTGGTTTTAGGGGGCTTAAACGATGCCATTTCAATGGGGCTGGTAGGCATAACCTCGGTGCGGCCGGTACGGAACTCAACGTTTTCCACAAAGCTGTTGGCCCAGGCCTGGGGATCGACGGAAATGTCCTTGAAGTGGGCCATGCGCACAAGGGGAAGGTCCATTCCGTCAGCAAGGGCCACCCATTCGGCAGCGGTTTTGGTTAGGAACGCTTCTTTATAATACTCGTAGTATTCATAGCGGTTTGCCCAGCGGTTGTGAGGCTGGAACCGGGGGTCCTCCAACAGATCCGGGTGGCCAATCAGGGCGCAGAATTTGGGGTGATTTACTGCTGCGTTACCCAGTGCAAAGAAGATCCATTCGCCGTCAGCACACTGGTAGCAACCGCCGGGCACGCCGTTATCCACACGGTTATAGGGATAGCTTCTGCCGAAGGGATCTTGGGCAATGATGGCCATGGTGCCCATACAGAATACGCCGTTGTGGTACAGCGTAGAGCTGACATAATCGCCTTTGCCGGTCCGTGTGCGGTTAAACAGTGCCGTGGAGATCTCGCCCATCAGCAGATAGCCGGTGGCGGTATCACCCACACTGGAGGGGGCGGTGGTGGGCTGGTAGTCCGCTGTTACCGGTGCCATATCCCGCAGGAAGCCGGAACGGGACCAAAATGCGGTGGTATCAAATGCAGGCTTGTCCGCATCGGGGCCTTGCTCACCGTAACCCAAAACAATGGCATAGATCAGCTGGGGGTACTTGTCCTTAATGTCATCATAGGAAAAGCCCAGCCGCTTCAGTGCTGCGGGGCGGGTGTTGGTGATAAACACATCGGCCTGGGACAAAAGCTTATGAAATACTTCCTTGCCCTCAGGGGTTTTCAGGTTCAGGGAAATGTGCTTTTTGCCGGCGTTATAGATATCAAATACCGGGTTTTCATCCTCGCTGAAATGCTGAGGAAGATAGCTGACACCGGATTTGCGCCAGCCATCGCCGCCGGGGGCTTCGACTTTAATGACATCTGCACCCATATCAGCCATTAAGCGGGCTGTAACAGGGCCTGCCACAAAGGTTGCAAGCTCCACAACTTTGATGCCGGATAGAGGTCCTTTCATATGTTCCCTCCTATATTTTATTTCGTGTACATTATAGCCCTGCAGCCCGTAAAAGTCAACGAATGGACATAAATATTTTGCAATTTTACATACTGCACAAAGGACAGCGTAGTGAAGCCGTTTTTTGTGACGAAATTTTGGTATAGTTGCCATAACTGCAGAGATTTTCAATATTTCGTTGACAAATATTTTGGTCCGTGCTATTCTAAATGCGAGATAAAACTGACCCCTAAAATAAATTTTATATAAAGTGAGGATGATATTCATGAGAAATGTCGTAATCGTTGACGGTGTCCGTACCGGCTTTGGTAAGCTTGGTGGCAGCCTGCGCCAGTTCCCTATGTCCCATCTGGCAGCAATGGCCATTGATGGCCTGCTGGAAAAGACCCAGGTTCTTGAGCGGGGCGGCAAGGTTGAGGGTGTTTACATGGGCAGTGCGCTCCATGATAATCAGACCCACGGTCCTGCCCGCTATGCAGTGCTGAAGTCCCGCCTGGGCTACGATGTGTGGACCAGCTATGTGGAGCGGCAGTGCGGCTCTGCCATTGATGCCATTAACCATGCAGCAGCAGCCATTATGATCGGCACAGCCGATATTATGATTGCCGGTGGCGCTGAATGCTACAGCCAGCTCTATAGTAAATTCTCCATGTGCGTTGAGCCCTATAAGCTTATTCCTCCTACGCCCATTCCCCAGAAGCTGTGCCCCATCTCCGAGGATAACTGCGATATGATCACTACTGCGGAAAATATTGCCGCTATGTATGGCATCACCCGCCAGCAGTGTGACGAGTTTGCATATAACAGTCAGATGCGTGCATCTGCCGCAACGGAGAAGGGCTACTTTAAGGATGAGATCGTACCTGTCGTGATCCCGGCTACGAAGAAAACGCCAGAGATTGTATTTGCCAGTGACGAATTTCTCCGCCCCACCACAACCATGGAGGGACTTGCAAACTTAAAGAGCGTCAAGCCTGGCGGCGTAACCACCGCAGGCAATGCCTCCGGCAGAAATGACGGTGCAGCCATGGTGCTGATGATGACCGAGGAAAAGGCTGCAGAGCTGGGTTACACACCGTATGCCCGCTTTGTTATGGCAGGTAACGGAGCCCTTGATCCCAAGGTTATGGGCCTTGGCCCTGTCAGCGCCAGTCTAAATGCCATTCAGAAGGCCGGCCTGAAGGTAGAGGATATCGATATTTGGGAATGTAACGAAGCCTTCGCAGTGCAGAACCTGGGCGTGATCCGGGGCATTGAGGAGGCCAGTGGCGTGAAGATCAACATGGATAACTGGAATCCCAACGGCGGCGCAATTTCCTTTGGCCATCCCAACGGCGCATCCGGTGGACGAATCGCAATGTTCACCATGCGTGAACTGGAGCGCAGAGGCGGTAAGTATGGTCTGTTTACCTCCTGCTGCGGCGGTGGTCAGGGCGTTACCACCATTATCGAAAACCTGCGCAGATAAATTATTAGAGGACTACCGCTTTGTAGTCCTCTTTGCTTATTCAGAAACAAGGGTGACGGTTTTTGGTGGATGCTTCAGTGCCGGGATCAGCTTCTGCATCACATCCTCCATCTGAATCTTCAGGCTGGAGGTATTGATGCAGGGGTGACAGCCTAAATATTCATCCTTATAAATATCCTCGTCAATGAGCAGCTGTACACGGTTTTCGTGGTCGTTCATAAGACCCAGCAGGCTGAGAGAGCCGGGGGTAATGTCCAGAAATTGCTCCATGTACATGCCGTCTGCGAAGGACAGACGAGAGCAGCCTAACTGGGCGCTAAGCTGTTTTGTCTTAAAATGCTTATCACCGGGGATCAGCAGCAGGTAAAAATCCGTACACTGACGGTTGCAGAGCATAAGGTTTTTGCAGATGCAGGCACCCAACATCTTATCGACGGCTGCACAGGCCTCCATTGTCATGGCGGCTTCGTGATCGATGCGTTCGTATTCAATTTCCAGGCTGTCCAGGAGATCGTACACCTGCTGCTCCTTGGGCAGCCGCTTATCATAATCCGAAGGTCTTCCGTGTTCAATGATCATAAAGATGCATCCTTGTATATTTTTTTAAAGCCCCAATGCAATGCACCGGGCCGCTTTTGGCACGCCTGGAGGAATTCGAATCCCCGACCTTCCGCTTAGGAGAAACGATCATCCCGTTTTTCTAATAATAATCGTTACAAGCAGTATCAGATAGTACAAAATCCGGGGCGAATTCCAAACTTTTTAATCCAGGTCGTGTTAGCAAATATCAGCCGTTTCATATAGTCCAAAACAGTCCTGTCAGCAAATTGTTAGTAAAAACATAAAATCCTCGACCATCGCCATATGCAAAACGCAACCTCATAAAGCAACTCTTGTTTAACACAAGGGCTGCTATTTTTATATCACAGGAAAGGAGAAAATGCAATGAAATGTTTACGGAAGTTCAAGTGGGTTAAATTGCCCCGGAAAGAGTGTTGGAGCTTGATAGCTCCAGCCTAATTGAATAAAGCAGAAGAAACGGGAATACGAAACGCACTGAAATAAGCATCTTCACAAATTACACTTGACTAAAGTACGCAAATATGCGTATAATATAGTCAAGGATGGTGAGTCGTATGGGTCTGCGTGAATTAAGAAAGAACCGGAATCTGACACAAAGGGAGCTTG
>CAYMPY010000016.1:0-21727 GCA_964392535.1 uncultured Oscillospiraceae bacterium | reverse complement strand
CGATGACCTTCATTTTCTTTTTGGAAATGGCACGGCGGATATTGTCCGCCTGACCCATGGTATAACCGCCCAGGGAGCGGAAAATTTCAATAACCTGCTCCTGATAGACGATGCAGCCGTAGGTAACTCGAAGGATGGGCTCAAGATGAGGTGTTTTATAGGTGATCTTTGAATGATCCAGCTTATTGGCAATAAACCGAGGAATAGAATCCATCGGACCGGGACGGTACAGTGCCACGATAGCGGTCAGGTCCTCAATGGAGGTCGGTTTCATATTGATGCACACGCCGGTAATACCAGCGGATTCCAACTGGAATACGCCCTGGGTCTTGCCCTCGGCGAGCATGGCAAAGGTCTCCGGGTCATCATCAGGCACAAGATCGATATTGAAGGAAGGATCAATCTCCCTGATCTGCCGCTCGGCATCCTCAATGACCGTCAGGTTGCGAAGACCCAAAAAGTCCATTTTCAGCAGGCCAAGTTCCTCAATGGTGGTCATTGTATACTGGGTAACAATGGTATCTTCATTTCGGGACAGCGGCACATAGCTACTGACTGGCTGTGAGGTAATGACAACACCGGCAGCGTGTGTAGAGGCATTTCTGGGCATGCCCTCCAGGCTCATCGCCGTATCGATCAGCTTATGCACACGCTCCTGGGTATCATACATCTCCTTCAGCTTCGGGGAAACATTCAATGCTTCTTTTAAGGTGATATGAAGAGGCTGTGAAGGTACAAGCTTTGCAACAACGTCCGTCTCAGCATAGGTGAAATTCATGGCACGGCCTGTGTCACGAATCGCTGCACGGGCAGCCATCGTACCAAAGGTAGCAATCTGCGCCACATGATCTGCACCGTACTTGCGCATAACATATTCAATGACCTCACCGCGGCGCTCCTGGCAAAAATCCGTATCAAAATCGGGCATACTGACACGCTCAGGATTCAAAAATCGCTCGAAAATCAAAGAATACTTCATGGGATCAACTTCTGTGATGTGCATACAATATGCAACGATCGAAGCTGCTCCGGAGCCACGGCCCGGTCCTACAGGAATACCGGATTCCTTGGCAAAACGGATAAAGTCCCACACGATCAGATAGTAATTGACATACCCCATACGGCTGATAACACCAATTTCATATTCCAGCCGCTCCATGTATTCCGCAGGGGGTTTCTCATACCGCTCCCGGAAGCCATCCATACAAAGCTTCCGGAAATATTCTTCATTTGTATATCCCTCAGGCACAGGGAACGAGGGTAAATGGTATTCATTAAAAACAAACTCCACATTGCACATATCTGCAATTTTCAAAGTGTTTTCAAAGGCCTCCGGACAGTTGGGGAATTTTTCCAGCATTTCCTGCTCACTTTTAAGATAAAACTCCTCTGTCTGGAAGCGCATACGGTCCGGATCGTCAACGGTTTTGCCTGTCTGGATACACAGCAGGACATCATGCATAGCCGCATCCTCACGGCGCAGATAATGGGCATCGTTGGTAACCACCAGCGGCAGACCTGTTTCCCGGGAAATACGCATGATTCCCCGGTTGACAACACTCTGTTCATAAATGCCATGATCCTGCAGCTCCAGATAAAAATGGTCCTCACCGAAAACATCCGCAAGCAGGAGTGCATGCTCCTTTGCTGC
The DNA here is from genome assembly GCA_964392535.1 of uncultured Oscillospiraceae bacterium. Taxonomy (GTDB): domain Bacteria; phylum Bacillota; class Clostridia; order Oscillospirales; family Oscillospiraceae; genus Faecousia. The sequence continues at coordinate 20,076 of CAYMPY010000016.1, read as the reverse complement.
TTCATAATCCTCATCCATAAGCCGCTGAGCAACACCGCCTGCCAGGCAGGCCGAGGTCGCAATCAGACCTTCATGATACTTACGCAGCAGATCGATATCCACTCTGGGCTTATAATAAAAACCGTGAAGATAGGCCTCCGAAACCAACAAACACAGATTTTGGTAGCCTTTCATGTTTTCACACAGCAAAACCAAATGGTAGGCTTCTTTATCAACGCCATGTAACATATCCGTCATGCCACGGCGGGCAACATACACCTCGCAGCCAATGATCGGCTTTACGCCCGCTGCCTTTGCTGCCTTGTAAAAATCTATACAGCCATACATTGCGCCATGGTCGGTTATGGCGATCGCATCCTGCCCCAGTTCCTTGACCCGATCCATCAGTGAATCAATACGGCACGCACCATCCAGGAGGGAATACTCAGTATGCACATGTAAATGAACAAAGCTCATGGGGTTACCTCCTGTAAATACGCAACCAGCTTTTTAAGTCTGTGATTCATCGCAGGCTTGGAGATGGGCGGCTCCATCAGCGCCGCCAACTCCGTTAAGGATGCTTCCGGATTATTTTCCCGGGCAACTGCAGCCTGCTGAAGCTTTTGAGGAAGCTTAGACAACAGTCCCCGCTCCTTTAACACACGAATGGTAGAAAGCTGCTCCTGGGCAGCCTCCACAACCTTGGATGTATTGGCATCGTCACAATTACAGCGGCGATTGACCTTATTATTCAGCTCCTTTTCGAGCTTCGCCTCTATGATAGCCATAGACGCAACAGATGCGCCCAAATAAGCCAAAAAATCACTGATCATATCATTTTGCTTTAAATACAGTACCTGGCCACCGCCTCTTGCAGCAAGCTTTGGACTGGCGCCCAGCACCTCATGGAGCAGCACAAAGCCTTCTCTTGCCACGCTGTGATGGGTGGTGGTCAATTCCAGATGATAGGCCTTATCCGGATCTGTAACCGAACCGCCGGCCAAAAATGCGCCCTTGAGAAAGAACGCCCTACAACAATCATCCTCCACTACAGGCAGATTGATGTGAAGTGATAGAGTCTCAGTAGGTGAAAAGCCGTATTCTTCCATAATCAGTTCCAGCTTTTCAGCATCTGCGATTTGGAAAAGCAGCTTTCCGTGCGCGTCCTTTTTGGGCAAAATATCAAACTCTAAATCGAAGGCTTTTTTAAAAAGCTTTGGCAGCACATCTGCAAAATCACGGCTCTCAGTGATGATGCGAATGCCGTCGGCACTAAAGCTGTTGCAAAAAAGCAATACACCGAAGGCTTCTGCCAAAGCACAGCACCGCTTGGAAGGAATGTTTTTACAGATCTCCGCTTTCGCTTTCGCAGAAAATGACAATGCCATCGTAAAGCCTCCTTTCAGAAATTACCAAATACGAACCTCCGGTTCAATGGTGATACCGGAATGCACTTTCACGCGGTCTGCAACCTGTCGCAAAAGCTCCTTAACATCCGCTGCAGTTGCATCGCCCATATTCACCACAAAGCCAGCGTGTTTTTCAGAAACAGCCGCACCACCGATCTGAAAGCCTTTTAACCCGGCTTGATCAATAAGCGCTGCGGCATAACCACCTACAGGGCGTTTAAATGCTGAACCCGCCGACGGCTTATCCAGTGGCTGAGAAGCCTTTCTTTTTTCCATAAGCTCCTGCATTTTGCCGCGTATTTCTTCGGTTTTACCGGGCTGCAGCTGAAGCACGACACTGACAACAACAGCAAAATTCTCTTCAAGGACACTATGCCGGTAAGAAAAACGCATTTTTTCCTTCGAAAATGTCTTCAGTTCGCCCTGAACGGTGACTACATCCACGCTTTCGCAAATCGTACCGATCTCGCCGCCGTAGGCCCCTGCGTTCATATACACACCACCGCCAACAGTACCGGGAATGCCGTGGGCAAATTCCATACCTGCAAGACCTTTATTGGCCGCAAAAACCGCTGCTCTGGTCATGGTCACACCGGCAGCCACACGAATGCGATTACCATCTAAAAGCTCCATGCCGTCCATACAATCTTTCAGGCAGATCACAAGCTCCTGCATCCCCTCATCCGGCGCAAGAACGTTTGTACCGGCCCCCAAAATCCGAGCAGGAATACTCTTTTCATAAGCAAGCCTCAAAAGCTGTACCAGCTGCTGCGGGTTTTCAGGAAATGCCATAACAGCAGCAGGACCACCGATGCGAAAGGATGTATGCGCTGCCATAGATTCATTGGCGCAGACCTTTATTTCCGGGTATAAAGTATTCAGTTCGTTCATATAACAGGAAAAGTCCATAATAAACACCTCCGGGCGTATCAACCTTAACAGTATAGCATATCTGCGCCGGATATGCAATTATTCTGATATAAAAATTTCGTCCGGCATTATTGCCGGACGAAAATATAGATCATTATTTTTCAACGATCTCCAGGATCTCCATGGGACAAGCCTTTACACAGATGCCACATACAATGCACTTGGAGGCAGGCATTTCAGGCTTCATGACCATAACCTTCATGGGGCAAGCCTCAACACACTTACCGCAGGAAACACAAAGTTTCTTGTTGATCATGTACACGCCGGTCTTAGGGTTCTGGGTAATGGCACCGTTTTCACAGACCTTCATGCACTTACCGCACTGAATGCAGGTCATGGGCTTGGCACCGCCGCCTTTGGCCACGATCTGGATGCAGCTGTAATCCGGGTGGAACTCCTTGTAGAAAGCATTGGAGCAAGCCTGAACACACTCTAAGCAGGCCATACACTCCGTGCCTTTTTTAACCATAAGCTTCTTCATATACGAGAAATCCCCTTTTTAAAAATTTAATAAATTGATTATACTTCAATTGCCCGCAAATAGCAAGGACAATTTTTGACAATATCCATGAATTACCAGCTTAAAATCAGTCCGAGCGGATAAAATAGTAGCGTCATTCAAACAAAGTGGAGGATCGACATGAAAAAATACTATATTGCTGTGGCAGCCATGCTTCTTGCGCTGTCCCTCAGTGCATGCAGCTTCGGTAACCGGACAGCAGACACCACACCGGAAACCACAAATACGCCCGAAACACAGTCAACAACTACTGAACCTGCGCCTTCCCTGCCCCCTGTTAAGCCCAATGTTCCTGAAGAAACCGAAGGCAGAGGCAGTACCGATGATACTACCGACAACTCTAACGAGAGCCTACCGGAAGAGGCAGAACGTATCCGCCGCAGAATCCTGGGTTAAGCCGAGGAGAATCGGGGGAAACCCCGATTACTTATAAAATTGTGATATACCGTGTAATATTGCTTTTAAGCTTTGCAACGGCCTCTTTCGCACATACTATAAATTCTGTTCCCGGAAACGCCTCTGCATTCCATGCGTTGGTCACATAGCTGCCTACACAAATTGCAGCACCATGGCCCAGCTCATTAAAGGCCAGTGCACAGTTCTTCGTATTACCCGCAGGAATCTCGTAACCATCCACAAGCAGGAACAGACCTTTATATTTTTCCCGAAGCTGCCGGAGGCTTCCCGAAGAAACGGCAGCCGCCACACCACCGACCTTGGAATAGCCGCATTTCCCAACAAGACTCTTTCCGGCACGAACAACCTCATCTGCCATTGCGGTATGAACAACACGTCCACCGGTCATCAGATCCTGAAGCTGCGCAGCAGATTTATTGGGCGTTCGCAGCAGTATAAACAGATCCTTATCCCGCTCCTTCAGCATCGGCAGATAGGAGCTAAAGCCATCACTGCCCATATAAGCAGAGACAATAAGGCCATCAAAGCGCCACGGGAACAGCTCGTCCAGAACAAGTTCTGCAAACATAGACGATTGGGCTGCGGTCTTCACATCCGGAATATCCAAAAATACATAATACCCCAGACTGTCTGCTTTGCTGCACAGCTTGGTAAGCCAGGACAAGCCTTCTGTACCCATCAGGGAAAACAAACTGTAGCTGTACCGAACAGCGACCACTTCCCGTCGAAGTCCCTCCATAAGCTCCATACAAAATCTGCCATAAGCACGAAGATAATTCCCCTCTTGTTCAAGCAGGTGCGGCGGAATTTGCTCTTTGGGAACGGTCATGTCCAAAACGATCGGATTTTTCAGCTTCCGTATTTTCGTCTGTAATCTGTCCATAGCAAAACCTCCTTATATTTTCATTATATCACATATTTTTCAGTGTGCAAGTAAAATCCTTTTCGGATTCTGATGGGCATACTATATTCGGGAGGTGATCCGTATGAGCGCAAAAACATGGGCTGTCACCTTGGGTCTTGGTGCAGCTGCAGGTGCAGTTGCCGTACTGGCAATGCCGAAAAATAACGCTGCCAGGAAGCTTGCCACAAAGGCCGCGGACAAGGTTGAAGATGCCGCCTGGAAGCTTACCAGCAAAATGAGCCGGGAGCTGGACCTCTAAGCAAAAATGAGATGCACGAACACGTGCATCTCATTTTCTATCCAGAAAACAGATTTACCAATGGAAGTTCACATCCGGAAAATCATTTACAAGCTTTTGAAGCTCCTGTTCGGATGGCAATTCACCGTTAAATGTAACATCCTTTAAATTCGGCAGGTATGTAAGGGCATAACGCAGTGCCTCCACGTCCACCTTCTTCAGCTTCAGTCCTGTGCAGTCAGACTGAATCTCCGCCATACCAAGAGGCACTTTATAGTGGACCTTTACATCCGGATAAGCCTTCTGCGCAGCTAACAAATACTCATAATCGTCACAGTTCAGTGCATCGACCTTTTTCAGGTTCGGAAAATATTTCAGCACATCTACAGCTTCTTCAGAAAAGCTGACAGCTATTATTTCCTCACTGATACTGTCATTGTAAAAGCCATCCACCGGGACGCTCCAAACAATATTGCACTGAGGAATAGCCTTGTGAAGCTTTTCATACTGCTCCACGGTAATGTGGGTATTGCGCAGGTCCAATTCTTGTAAATTAGTAAGCTTCATCAGTTCATCAATATCCGGATTGTGCTGGCCGGACAGATCCAGGCTGGTTAAATTTTTATCATAAACAGCAGAATTTTCTTTATCCGATGAACCCCACGGAATCAGAAAAACCGCAAGCACTACAAACACTGCGACCAACACAACTGCCCCACATATAATCCATTTCTTTTTCATAACCTCACCTCATCAGATACAATCAGTTTTTAACAGAAAACAGTTTATTGTATAAATCGGTTTTATAATCGCTATCCAGCTCACAGTTTTCCGTATAGCCGGTGGCAGAATTGCGATCCTTGTAGGGAATCTGACAATAGTTATAATAATCCATAAACGAATTATACTTTACTTCAATATTATCATAATCACGAAGGCCTGCCAAAGGATCAATCACAACCCGCTGGTATGCAACACTTCTCTGATTCAGGCCGTATACGCCCTTCAGGTACTGCATTTGGAAAAAGGTGTCTTCAAACTGCTGCTTGGTTTCCCCTACAGGATTAACTGTGTAATAAAGCTGCACTCTGATGCCTTTTTGAGCCATATAAGTCAAAATCTCATAGAGTTCCTTATTGGTAAAGAACTTACCGTTTTCCTTGCGCAGCTGATCATTGCCGCTGATGGGTGAAATAGCTAAAAGTGTTTTATTCTTGTCAAAGGTTTCGGCAATTTCATCAATGTAATCCTTGGTGGGCAGCTGGAAGCACTCTAAGTACATACCGGGCTTCACATTTTTCTCCCGGATCCCGGCAAAGATCTCATGATAATAGGCCTTGCCAAACATCTGGAAATCGTGGCTGGGGCTGATCTGTACAATGCCCTTTTCGGTAATTGTAATAAAATCCTCTGCAACCTGTTTTGCGCTGCGCAGCAAAATATTACACCGGCGGAACAGCGCCTGCATATTCTTATTGGCACCGCAGCAGTATGCACAGTTAAACTTACAGCCGCGGGCAATGCACAGCCACTGGTCAGTCATTTTACTGTTCAGACCGTTGATTTTAATGTACGATACCTCCTTCTGGTGGAGGAAAAAGTCCATATTAACAAAGTCAATGCCATCCAAGGTGGTCTGCACCCAGTTCTTTTCCGGTGCGCAGACCCTGCCATTGTGCCTATAATACACATTGGGGATCTGTTGAACTGTCAGCTGATTTCTTCCCAGCAGGCAGTCTGTCAGTTGCTCCAGCGGCAAATCACTGTCGCCGGAAACCAAATAATCCACACCGGGGAACTGAGACATGATCTCATCGGCAAAAATGGTGCTGGTATAACCACCGATAATGGTTGGAATATGAGGCTTCACCTTTTTAGACTGCTCCACTACATACATCGCACCGTAAGAATGCTCATACCAGTGCAGATCCGTCATCAAAATTTTATATTCGATACCGGAAAGAGCGGTGGCCAGGTCAAATTCCGGGTCACAAATTTGTTCGACCATGTAATTTAATCCCAAAACCCGAACACCTTTAGCCTTAATGCCATTTAAAATTCCGATAATACCCATGGGCATATATCCATATTTAAACTGGTCCTTATCATGAGGATTTTTAATGGAATGGACATATAAAACATCACATATACGCGCCATTTTACTCTCTCCTGTCTAAATACTCGTTTATTGTACCGTTACAGAAATCTGACCTTCCTGAACCTGAATATGCAGGCCGGAAATGGGTACTTCAAAGGAATCTATGATCCGCTCGGAAATGGGGTCCTCCAGTTCCTTTTGAATCGTCCTGCGCAGATTTCTTGCGCCGTAAGTCACAGAATAAGCCTTATCTGCCAGCAGCTGCCGCAGATCACTATCCCAGCTTAAGCTAAGGCCCCGGTCCTCCAGGCTCTGCTTAAGCTCAGAGAGCATAATATCTGCAATAGCCAGGAAATTTTCTTCTGTAAGATGATTAAAGGTAATGATCTCATCGACCCGATTGATAAACTCCGGACGAAGGAATTCCTTTAATGCATTCATGGTTTTTTCACGTACCATATCTGTGTCGGTGCGGCCAAAGCCCAAACCACCCACGCGGCCCTCAGAGCCTGCATTGGAGGTCATAACAATAATGGTATTTTCAAAATTGACCAATCTGCCCTGGGCATCGGTGATCCTGCCGTCATCCAACACCTGCAGCAGCACATTCAGAACATCCGGGTGTGCCTTTTCAATCTCATCAAAGAGGATCACACTGTAGGGCTTGCGGCGGATCTTCTCCGTCAACTGGCCGGCTTCGTCATAACCAACATAGCCGGGAGGCGAACCGATCAGCTTGGATACAGTATGCTTTTCCATATATTCCGACATATCCAACCGGATCAGGGAATCCACAGAATCGAACAGATCGTTTGCAAGGCACTTTACAAGCTCTGTTTTACCAACACCGGTGGGGCCAACAAAAACAAAGGAAACCGGGCGTTTTTTGGGGCTGATGCCTACACGGTTGCGGCGAATTGCTTTCGCTACAGCCTCTACTGCCTCATCCTGTCCTACGATATGGGTTTTGAGCCGGTCAGCAAGACCGCGGATCTGCTCATATTCCCGAGCCTTGATCTTGCTTGCGGGAATTTTGGTCCACAGCTCAATGATCCGGGCCAAATTCTCCATGGTCACCGCAGGAGGCGGAATTTTATCCAGCTTTTCGATCTCATCTGCCAAATTGCAAAGCTTGCTGCGGATAACCGCAAGACGCTCATAATGCTCGTTTTCTGTATCATCGGTGAGCATTTTCAGCTCCAGCTCGTAGTCGTCCCGCTCTTTTTTCAGCTCTGCAAGTCTGGAAATCTCCTTGCAGCGCAGATTCACATCGGAGCAGGCCTCATCCAATAGGTCGATAGCCTTATCCGGCAGGAAGCGATCAGTGATATACCGCTCAGAGAGAATAACACATTGCCGTGCGATCTCGGGAGAAATGGTAACACCATGGAACTGGGCATAGTTTTTGCTGATGCCCTGCATGATCTGGCAGGCCTCCTCGATGGTAGGCTCTGCAACGGAAACCGGCTGGAAACGACGTTCCAGTGCCGCATCCTTTTCAATATGCTTTCGGTATTCATTAAAGGTAGTCGCACCGATCACCTGGATCTCACCACGGGACAGCGCAGGTTTCAAGATATTGGCTGCATTCATGGAGCCTTCTGCATCACCTGCACCAACCAGGTTATGAACCTCGTCGATCACCAAAATAATATTGCCACAAGCCTTGATCTCGCCGATCAAAGACTTCATGCGGCTTTCAAACTGACCACGGAACTGGGTGCCTGCCACCAGAGCCGTCAGGTCCAGCAGAAATACCTCTTTATCACGAAGCTTATAGGGTACATCTCCCGCTGCGATCCGCTGTGCAAGGCCCTCCGCAATAGCAGTCTTACCCACACCGGGCTCGCCGATCAGGCAGGGATTATTCTTCTGACGGCGGTTGAGGATCTGAATCACACGCTCCGTCTCCACGTCTCTGCCGATGACTTTATCCAGCTTGCCCTCTTTGGCGCGACCGGTCAGGTTCATGCAGTAGCTATCCAGGAACTTGTGCTTGCTGTTTTTTTTCTTAGGCGGCTGCTCCTGCTCCGCTTTGCCTGCAGGCTCCTGGGGCTTTGCAGGAAGATTACCTCCACCAAAGAGCTGATTGAGCAAAGGAAATGTTGCAGTTTGGCTCTCTGCTTCGTCGGACTCCTCGATCTGACCGAACATATTGCTCATTTCATCGGTCAGGTTATCAAGATCCTCTTCAGAGAAGCCCATTTGCTGCACGGCAGCATCCAACTGCGGGATGCCAAGACTCCGTGCACACTTCAGGCAATATCCTTCATTCATTGTAACGCCGTTCTCAATTTTTGTAATGAAAACAACGGCCATATTCTTTTTGCATTTTATACACAATTTCGGCTGCATACGCAATCACGTCCTTTCTTCCGGAAATTTTAACACAAGCTTTCCGGAAAAAGAAAAATAATTTATAAACTTTCGGCGGGACACTCAAATTTTTCGATCCCGTCATCATACCACAAATGGGTCATGTAAAGGCCTCCGGGCGGCACAGTGGGACCGGCCGCAGTTCTGTTACCGGAGTCCAGAATTTTTTCAATATCCTCCGGAGAAATCTTCCCCTCTGCGGCATAAACCACCGTACCGGCCATTGCACGGGCCATATTATACAAAAATCCGTTGGCGCAGACCCGCAACTCTATGATATTGCCCCGCCGCTCTACATTATAATAATATACAGTACGAACGGTAGATTTCACATCTGTACCAACACTGCGGACAGCCGCAAAGTCGTGGGTTCCCACAAACTGGCTGGCCGCCGCCTGCATGATGTTTTCATCCAGGTGCTTGGGATAAAACCAGGCCCGATTCACATAGAAGGGGTCACGGACTCTGGAATTATAAATGGTATAGGTATATTCCTTCCGGGCGCAGGAGCCGATGGCATTGAAGCTCTCATGAACCTCGAAGGCCTTGGTCACCACGATATCCGGCGGAAGATGGGTGTTCAGCGCATAGGGCAACCGCTCCACAGGAATGGTGGCCTCGGTCTTAAAATTGGCCACATAGCATCTTGCATGAACACCGGCATCGGTTCGTCCGCAACCGGTTACATGACTTGGGCAGCCCGAAATCATACCGATTGCCTTTTCAAGCGTCTGCTGCACTGTAGGCAGATCCTTCTGCATCTGCCAGCCGTGATATGCTGTACCCTCATAGGTCAAAAACAGGGCAATATTTCTCATCTTAACCTCACAGGCCATACACCCGCAGGACGATCACACCTGCAAGCAGTACTGCCGCAAACATAAATGCTTTATAATCCCGCAGCTTATAGCGCAAAAGCTTCATTTTCGTTCTGCCATTTCCGCCCTGATAGCAGCGGCACTCCATAGCGGTAGCCAGCTCATCGGCACGGCGGAAGGCACTGATAAACAGGGGCACCAAAATCGGCACAAGGGCCTTTACCCGCTGCATCAGATTACCGTTTTCAAAATCCGCGCCTCTTGCCTTTTGGGCGCTCATGATCTTGTCGGTCTCCTCGATCAAAGTCGGAATAAACCGCAGCGCAATACACATCATCATGGAAAGCTCATGAACCGGAACCTTGATTTTCTTAAGAGGACCAAGCAGAGACTCCAGGCCATCGGTCAATGCGATGGGTGATGTGGTATAGGTCAGCAAAAATGTACCGCTGATCAGCATCAGAATTCGGGCAACCATAAAGACCGCCCGGACGATACCCTCGGGGTAGATCTTAATGATCCAAAAAGCAACAAGCGGTTTCTCACCGGTTGTAAAAAACAGGTTGAGCACACCCGTAAAGATCAGGATCAGAACCAAGGGCTTCATGCCGCGCACCAAAGCCTTCAACGGAATACGGGAAATTGCTACGGCCAGAACCAAAAAAGCAAGCATAACGCCGTAGGATATCCAACTCACCGCTAAAAACAGGGCTACGATAAATACAATCAAAAACAGCAGCTTTGTTCTGGGATCAAGTCGGTGAACAAAGGATGTTCCGGGGAAAAACTGACCAAGTGTAATATCCCTAAGCATGTATATCCCCCTTTCGGAGAGTACGCAACTGCTCTACTGCCTGCTGCACCGTATAAACAGGCTCCACCTCTGCGCCCATTTCCCGCAGCTTCAAAAACAGGCGGGTTACATCAGGAATATCCAAACCCATTTCCAAAAGCTCATCAGCCCGCTTAAAGACTTCCTCCGGCGTACCGTCCATAGCAAGACCGGAGTCGTTCATCACAAGCAGACGTTCAGTAAGCCGCGCCACGTCACTCATGGAGTGGCTGACCATCATAATGGTCGCGTTTTTCGCTTTACGGTAGTCCTGAATATTCTGTAAAATAGCCTCTCTGCCCACAGGATCAAGTCCTGCCGTGGGCTCATCAAGAATCAGAATCTCCGGCTCCATAGCGATCACACCGGCAATGGCAACACGCCGCTTCTGACCACCGGACAGATCGAAAGGTGATACTTGAAGCTGCTCTCGGGTCAACCCAACGAAGCCCGCTGCCTCCCGGACACGGCGATCGATCTCTTTATCATCAAGATCCATATTTTTAGGTCCAAATGCAATATCCTTATATACCGTTTCCGCAAAAAGCTGATACTCCGGGTATTGAAACACCAGGCCCACCCGGAATCTGCTCTCCCGGGTCAGCTTCTTATCAGACCAGATATCCTTACCGTCCAGCAGCACACTGCCGGAGGTAGGCTTCAAAAGTCCGTTTAAATGCTGGATCAGTGTGGATTTACCGGAGCCCGTATGTCCGATAATACCAATAAAGGACCCCCGCTCAACAGAAAAAGACACATTCTTCAGCGCAATATGCTCAAAAGGTGTACCGGCACTATATACATGACACAGGTCATTTACCTCTAAAATAGGTGCCACTTTTCTCATCCTCCTGTGGGTCAGAGCTTTATATAATCATAAAGTGTCTGCGCACATTCTTCTATATTCAATCGGTCAACAGGCAGCTGTGCTCCTTCAGCATTCAACTGATGAAGCAACTCAACTGTCTCAGGCGCGGCAAGTCCGATGCTGTGAAGCAGCTCTACCTGTGAGAAAACCTCCTTCGGCGAGCCATCGGCAGCAACCTTGCCCTTGTGTAACACGACCACCCGCTGGGCTTTCGCCGCTTCATCCATGTGATGAGTGATCAGTACAACTGTAATTTTCTTTTCTCGGTTCAGCTTCAGAACCGTATCGATAACCTCCCGGCGGCCTCTGGGATCCAGCATTGCCGTAGGCTCATCGAGTATGATACACTTCGGCTCCATAGCGATCACACCGGCAATAGCAATGCGCTGCTTCTGTCCGCCGGAGAGCAGATGCGGAGCGTGCTCTCTGTATTCATACATGCCCACCTGCTTCAAGGCGTTATCCACCCGCACACGGATCATAGGCGCAGCAATACCCAAATTCTCCGGGCCAAAGGCAACATCCTCTTCAACCACATTAGCAACGATCTGATTATCGGGATTTTGGAAAACCATGCCCACATTGCGGCGGATATCGATGAGTTTCTCTTCATCGGAGGTGTCCATACCGCAGACATAGACCTTGCCGCCAGAGGGAAGCAATATGGAGTTAAAATGCTTTGCAAGGGTGGATTTACCGCAGCCATTTGTTCCGAGAACCGCCACAAAGCTGCCGCTTTCGATCCGAAGCTCCAGATCCTCAAATACCACAACATCCGGCGTGTTTTCCACGCCGGGATAGCTGTATGCAAGATGCTCTACCGAAATGGATGTACTCATTGATTGCACCTCCCTCAGGGTGTCCATCTTCCTGCTGCACCACAGGGCAGCATCAGTCCTGTGGACTGCACCGGAAGGCCCAACTCGCCTACTGCTGTAGAGCCTCCGTGACCAGTGCCGAATACCACATCGGCTGCGTAGCCCACAGCAGAGGGAGCAAGGCCGGTGGTATAAGAATTGATGATAACAAACAGCGGATTATCTGTCAGAAGCTTACTGACCTCCAGTAAGAAGGGATAGAAGCTGGTCTCCATCTTCCAAATTTCACCGCTTGGACCTCTGCCGTAGCTGGGCGGATCCATGATGATACCATCATAACGACGGCCACGACGAATCTCCCGCTGGATAAACTTGCCACAATCGTCTACGATCCAGTGGATAAGGCGATCTGCAAGGCCGGAGGACTGGGCATTTTCCTTTGCCCAGGCAACCATGCCCTTGGAGGCATCCACATGGAACACCTCGGCACCGCCGGCAGCAGCTGCCAATGTGGCGCCACCGGAATAAGCAAACAGATTCAGTACACGAACGGGTCTGCCGACAGATGCAACCTTATCCCGGATAAAGTCCCAGTTGGCTGCCTGCTCCGGAAATACACCGGTATGCTTAAAATTCATGGGTTTGACGTTAAAGGTCAGGTAATCCTTATAGCGGATCTGCCACCGCTCCGGCAGATGATGGTCGGTCCAGTGTCCGCCGCCGGTAGCAGAGCGGACATACCGGGCATCATATTTTTTCCAGGCCGGGTGGTTACGGGGTGTATCCCAAATCACCTGAGGGTCAGGCCGGATTAGAGTATATTTACCCCAGCGCTCAAGCCGCTCCCCTGCCGCTGTATCCAGGACCTCATAATCGGTCCATTCATCTGAAATCCAAATCATTTACGGTCCTCCGTTATCTTAGAAAATACCGCCGGTATCTTCTTCCACATCCTGATTCTGATTGGCCTGATACTTTTCCCAGGCAGCCTTTGTGTGGGTCGTGCAAACCTTATAGGGTGCATCCACATTCTTATTGGAGTTATTGTAGAAGCCCTTGAAGCTTGCATCATTACCGCTTCCGTCGATCAGGTAAATATAATCGTCACGGACATAGTTTGCCGCGGTAAGGCCATAGCCCGCTGCAGTTAAGATATTATTCATTTCAGTTTTGGTCATCTTCAGCAGGGACCGCTGTTCGATCTTAACAGACTTATCAACCTGTGCAAAATTCTTGCAGTATTCCGTAGCTACGCCACCACCGGTCACACAGTAATCCAAAGATACATGTTTATTACAAGCTCCGCCGGGATAATCCTCGGCGTACACAACTGCACCTTCAACTCTGCTCAGACCGATTTTAACCGTACGAATATCATTCTTACAGGCTGCCGTTGCAGGCAAACCGGAATCCAGGCACATGGTAACATACTTGAGCTTACTGCTATCATAGAGGGCAACATCTGTCTTGCCCTGATGCAGAGGAGTCATGACCTTTTTCCACATCTGTGCAGCACCGTTGCCGCCATAGACCAGCTCAATACGTTCGGGAATATCAAAGCCCATCCAAACCGCCGCAGTATAGTAGCCGGTGTAGCCACAGAACCAGCGGTCCTTGTAATCGGCGGTAGAGCCGGTTTTACCGGCAGTGGTAATACCCAAAGACTCAGAAAGGTCGGCCTCGTGGCCTGTACCGAAGTCTGCGGCCTGGGCCAGGCAGTAGTTCATATAATTGACGGTCTTTTCGCTGAATACCTGCTCGGACTGCTGCTGATTATCCAGCACCACATTGCCGTTGCTGTCCAGAACCTTGGTGAAGGTGCGGCCCTTTACATATACACCGTTATTATTAAAGGTGTGGAACGCATCTGCCATATCCCGGACCGTGACACCCCAGGTCTGTGCACCAAGGGCCAGAGGGCCAAGGGCCTTATCGGAGGATACATAACCGTTGGGAGAAACATATTCTTCCACCAAGGTAGAAAGATGCAGCTTCTCCGTAGCAAATTCAAAGCTGTAGTCAATACCGATCCGGTTCAGCGTACGGACGGAAATGGTATTGGTAGAGGTATAGATACCGCTATATACGGTCTTTGCATAGTCATAACGGTAGGTATCGTTTCTGGGGTAAGCACCTGCGGCATGAACACCGTAGGAAATGGGCATATCCTTTAAAACCGTAGCCGGTGTAATAGAGCCGGATTCAAAGGCCGGGCCGTAAACTGTCAGGGGCTTAATGGAGGAGCCGGATTGCAGCTCAGAGTCGGTGGCACGGTTCAGACCATCAAACACCTTGTCGTCGCCGACACCGCCGGCCATTGCTACAATATCACCGCTCTTATCTTTAATAATAATGGCAGACTGCAGCTGCTGACCGCCACGATAGGCAGGCAAATTGGAAACATCCTTATAAATACTATCCACCGTTGCCTGCACATCCACATCGATACAGGTATAGATATGGTAGCCACCGGTCTGGATCTTTTGCTTATACATTTTCTCAGTGGATTCATTCCACTCCATACCGTCCTTTTCGGCAAGTGCCATTGCAACATCCTCAAGGACCGTATCGGTATAGTAGGAATACATGGTGCTGTTCTGTTCCTCGTCAACGGCAATCGCCGCGGCACAGGAAGGACAGTAATAACCGCTGCCGTCATTACGAAGTGTGGCAATACGGCCACGATAGCCGCAGGAGGTGTTGGGACAGGAAACATTCCGGTCTTCATAATCCACACCGGCCTTCAGGACGATCTCATAGTCCATGGCTTCCTCATATTCCTGCTCAGTGATCAGCTCATACTGGAGCATAGCGTAAAGAACATTCTCCTTACGTTCTTTATTGTTCTCATAATTCTGCCAGGGATCATAATAGGTCGGTGAGTTTGTAACGCTTATGAGGGCCGCACATTCTGCCAGATTCAGATCCTCCAGTTCCTTGCCGAAGTAGGCCTCTGCCGCAGTACGGACACCGTAGCAGCTCTGACCCAGGTAAATATGGTTCAGATAATGCTCCATAATCACCTTTTTATCATAATTACGTTCCAGCTCCGTTGCCTTGAATATCTCCAGGACCTTTCGCTGGACCGTGACACCGGACTCGCCGGTCACGTTTTTGACAAGCTGCTGGGTTATGGATGAACCGCCGGCATCATCATTACCAAAGAACATACGCACTACTGCTTTAAAAGTAGTGATCCAGTCCACGCCCTGATGCTCATAGAAGCGGTGGTCCTCAATGGCGATAGCTGCATTGATCAGGTTTTCAGGAATCTCCTCATAACCGGCCCACTCACGGCTGATGGCAGAATAGACCTCCTGGTACTCTTTGATCTTGCCATCCTTGACATAGTACAGGTAAGAGTTCAGCTCCACCTCATAGTCAGCCAGGTTAATATGGGAATCGGTAGCAATATCCTCTTCCAGGTAATCGCCCACAATGCTGACAAACACAAACATACAAACCAGGAAGATCATCGCAACCGTAGCTGCAGCACCAACTGCGATCTTAAAGGCTGTAAAAAGACCAAGCCAAATCTTATACAACACCTTCAGATACGCAGGCGCATTCAGATCCTGGCGTTCCTGATTCTTCTTGAATTTATCTAAAAAGCTCATATATATACCTCCGAATAAAACGGTAAAAAACAATTTAGCGGCATACAGGCATACCTTTGTTCATAGTATTATAGCACACCTGCTCCAAAAACGAAAGCATTATTTTTAATAATTCATTAAATATGTGTAAATACTATTCCCGAGATCCACAATTTCTATGAATTGGAGCGGTTATGAAGCATATAATAACAGCAGCCGTCCTGCTTTTAAGCTTCTATCTGGGGCTGCATGACAACAGGCTGACCATATTTGAGGACGGCAAACCCATTATTATCCTGCCCTACCGGGGAGATATTTACCCGGCCGAGGATCAGCAGCGGCTTCGGCAAGGGATCCCCTTTGAAACAAATGATGAGCTTTCTGCGTTGCTGGAAGATTTTATATCTTAGTTTCCCCTTGATTTTCCCTCCGTAATCATGTACAATCTAAACAAAGATAAACATACGGAGGTTACACTATGGAGGATCAATACGGTTCTGATTTTATTACCATCGTCGATGAGGACGGTACAGAGTTTGAGCTCGAGGTTCTTTTAAGCACAGAGTATAACGGTCAGACCTACATGGCTGTCACACTGGCCGGTGCTGAAGAGGATCAGGAGCTGGAGATCAGCATTCTCAAGTCCGTTGAGGAGGACGGCGAGTCCATTCTCTGCGCCATTGAGGATGAAAAGGAGCTTGAAGAGGTCTATTCCTACATGATGGACCTGCTCTACGAGGAAGAAGCGTAAACACTTCCTGCTTGGTTCGAGGCATGTCTTTTTGGACCCACATTTATTTATAGGGACGCAGGACTTCCGTGCCCGATTGCAGACCTCCCGCCCACGCTTTGACGATGGGTGGACGTTGGGAGCAGCTAAAGCCCGGAGCGGCGACCCACCTGCCCATTGGTGCAGGTCATAATCAGATGTGCACGGCCAAAGCGGGGCGGCATGGGGAGCAGTTGCTCCCCATGTTTTTTTGTTTTTTGCGTACTTTGTAAAATTTACACTTGAAACTCAGAGAATTATGGTTTATAATATACAGGTCTATGCACATATTGTGCTAAATGATACCAACGAGAGGAATTGATTTACATGAGCGCATCCAGTAAAAAGAAGATCCGCAAGGAGCAGGAAGCAGAGCTTCTCACTCAGCGGCAGCAAAAGGAACAGAAGGAAGCTAAAAAGCTGAAGCTGGTCACTATTGCATTCATCACAGGCCTTGCCCTGATCCTGGCCGTTTTCGCAGGTATCCTGATTTCTGACGGAATCAGTGCCAGCGGTGTTGTGGGCAAATGGACCACCGTGGCCACCATCGGCGAGCACAAGCTCAGCCTGACCGATTTTAACTACTACTATGTCGATGCTGTCAACGAAACAGGCAGCGAGCTGTACTCCACCGTCTCTTCTTATTCCGAACAGCTCGGCATAAGCAACGCTGAGGCCATCGAAATGATGTCCGGCATCGATGTAACCAAGCCCCTGACTCAGCTGACCAACGAGGCTACCGGCAAGAACTATGCCGACGAAATGGTTGATAAGGCACTTGAGAATGCAGCCAGAGATTATGCGCTGTATGATGCTGCCCTGGCAGCTGGCTTTAAGCTGTCCGCCGAAGATCAGGAAAGCCTTGACAGCATCCCCGAGACTTTGGAAAACTATGCCACCTGGATGAACTACGGCTCTGCCCGAAACTTCGTCCGTAACGGCTACGGCTATGGCAAGTACGCTACTGTTAAGAGCTATGTGGCATACCAGGAGCGTTCCATGATCGCTGATGCCTATTATGAGTACTACACCGAGCAGTTGACCTATGATGATGCTGCACTGCGCAAGGCCGAGGGCGATACCCCCGAGGATTACAACTCCTACAGCTATGCTTACTACAACGTGCTGGTAGAGGACTTCCTGGAAGGCGGCACCACCGCTGAGGACGGTACTGTTACCTACTCCGATGCAGAGAAGGAAGCCGCCCGTGTAGCCGCTGAAGCCGCTGCCAACGAGCTGTCCACAGCTACCTCTGTTGACGAGTTCGACGACAAGGTTGCACACCTGTTCACCGAGGAGACCGAAGAAGCCGACGAGACTGAAACCGAGGAGACCACCGAGGAGACCGAGACTCAGACTACCGGTGAGGAAGAGACCACTGAGCCCACCGCAGCTGATACCACCGAGTCCGAAGACGAGATCGACATTCCCCTGGAGGATGCTGAGATCTCCGAGGAAGAGAATACCGACGGTGACGAGCATGATCACGAGCACGAAGAGACCATTAAGTCTGTGGATGTTCTGCACTCCGGCGCTAAGGCTGATTTCCGTGAGTGGATGGCTGCTGCAGAGACCGTAAAGGGTTGCACCACTGTGATCCCCGCTAAGGACGAGAACGATGAGATCACCAGCTACTATGTCGTTTACCTGATGGCTAAGACCGACAACAAAAAGGCTCCCGTTAATGTCCGTCATATCCTTGTTGAGGTTGCTGATACCGAAGACGAAGAAGAGTGGGCCACCGCTTTGACCAGCGCCGAGCTTCTGCTGGAGCAGTATAACAGCGGTGACAAAACCGAAGAGAGCTTTATCGAAATGGTTTACGACAACACCGATGACACCGGCTCTGCCGAGACCGGCGGTCTGTACGAAGGTGTCCGTCCCACCTCCAGCTATGTGGATGGCTTCCTGGATTGGTGTGTGGACGATGCCCGTAAGGCCGGTGACGTTGAGATCGTAAAAACCGAGTACGGCTATCATCTTATGTACTTTGTTGAGCATCAGGAGCAGGCATACCGTGATCAGCTGATCAGCAACGAGCTGCGCTCCGCCGATTCCCTGACTTGGGAAAGCAACCTGATTGCCAAGTGCACCATCACCAAGAAGAATGTGAAGAAAATCGATAAGGACATGGTCTCCTTTGATCAGGGCTACTAATACCGTATAATAAACACCTCCTGTGGAAAACTCCACAGGAGGTGTTTTTATGAAAAAGTCATTTGGAATAACCCTGGCCGGTCTGTGTGCCGGTGCTGTCAATGGGCTGTTCGGTGCAGGCGGCGGCATGGTGCTTGTGCCGCTTCTAACAAAGATATCCGGCCTTGAGGACCGGAAAGTATTCCCCGCCTCGGTCTGTATGATCCTGCCCATTTGTATTATATCCCTGTTTGTGAGCATAAATGTGAAGGGTATTCCCCTATCTCTGCTCTTTTCATACCTGGCAGGCAGTGCCGCAGGTGGCCTGATTGCAGGCCTCACCGCCAGAAAAATCCCCACACTATGGCTGCACCGTGGGCTTGGACTTTTGATACTGTGGGGAGGTGTGCGATACCTGTGGTAGTAGTGCATATTCTGATGGGCACGGTCTTGGGAACACTGGCAGGTTTCGGTGTAGGCGGTGGCACACTACTGGTGCTGTGGCTGACACTGGTGCTGAACATGGGGCAGCAGCAGGCCCGGATCTTAAATCTGCTGTTTTTCATCCCCTGCGCTTCGATCTGCACCCTGATACGCCGAAAACAGGGTGCTGTAGATATAAAAGCATTGCTGCCAGGCATTGTGGCAGGCTGTGTGTCCGCTGCAGTTTTCTCCTTCATCGGCAGGCAAATGGATCTGACGATCCTGAAAAATCTGTTCGGCGTGCTTCTGCTGCTGACAGGAGTTAAAGAGTTGATGTACAAGCCTACCGTTTCCTGAAGACCAAATACCCCTCCAAAATCAGGGAAGCCGCAACAGCATCAACGGTATTTTTCCGTTTCTTCCCATGGTAGTTATGATCCGAAAGAATGTTATGGGCTTCCACAGTGGTGCGCCGCTCATCCCAGAAATGAACCTCCAGGCCGGAGGCCTCCTGTAACAGTGCACCGAATTCCCGGCACAGCTCTGCCCGGGGGCCTTCGGTGCCGTCCATATTTTTAGGAAGTCCCATAACAAGCTCCCCTACTTCATGCTCCTTGATCAGGCGGCACAGCTCGTCAATCGTTTTCTGTCTGCCCTTGCTGTGAATGACCGTGGTAGAGCCTACAATGGAGCACAAAAGGTCCGACATGGCAACGCCGGTTCTTGCATCTCCGTAATCAATTCCCATAATTCGCATTTTCGTTCCTCCTGTTTCTTTATTTAATGCGATTATACTATAAAAAAACTAAAAAATAAAGAAAAAATTGTTGACTTCAATTAACCCCTGTGGTAGAATGTATTCACCTGTGAAAAAGAGGGTTTATTTTTTGTGCCCATTTTTCAGCTTCGGAGTGGTTATTGTAGTTGACCACTTACTAAATCTAT
>CAYMPY010000015.1:0-22930 GCA_964392535.1 uncultured Oscillospiraceae bacterium | reverse complement strand
ACCGCAACGCCCCACCGCCCTCATCCGACCTCGCTCCGCTCGGCCACCTTCCCCAGAGGGGAAGGCTTTAGGTTGATTCACGAATCGCCCGCAAAACGTCACCGCAACATGCAACGCTGAATCAAGAGAAAACACGTAGGTTTTCTCTGTCATTCTGCGCAAAGGGCGCAGCCTGGAGTCAAAGAATCCGCTCTTTTTTGCGTTCGGTGTTATGTAAACCAGGCAGTGTTTAGGCTTTTGCTGGTTGGGGTATGAACGGAAGATCGTTTGGTAATTCGTCTGTGGGTAGGTTACAGGCGAAAGCTGTGGTCAATGGTACACTTGATACGCTGGTTTACGCTTACCGGATTATATAAAGCTTATGCTTTATGTTCGTGGTTTACATAACAACATAGCAGGCCTTTAATCCCCACCTATGGAGAACGGATTCTTCGCTTTGCTCAGAATGACAGTGGAGCGTTTCAGGTTTATGGTCAATTTACAGCATCTAAATATCTTGATTGGATTTAAAGCTGTTGGAAAAAGTCACGGATGTTCTTGGCTTTTGTGCACCGCAGCAAGAACAAAAATGGTACTGCTCTTTGTTGTTCGCATTACATTTAATGCATTGCCACTGATTTGGAGACGAAGCCGGATTTTCTTCGGGAGCGTTACTGTTCTCCAGGTACGTTCTGATTTGCTGGACCGTTTCCACCAGCTCGGCATAAGCATAACGGTACATAACTTTTCTTCTCGCACCCAAATAACCACAACATCCAATAAATGGTATAAAAATTACGCCTCCTCCAATAGCCAATTCTTCATCAATTACGCCCCAATTATGAAGCAAAATCACTAAGATAATTGGAACGACTAAGTAAATAAGTGTTGTATGAAATACGGTTCTCTGTAATTCTTCTTTGATTTCTCTTCCAACATTTTCGAACATAGAAATCCTCCTTTATCTTATGTATGGTTTTGGGTGTACCTGTATATACCTATATAAGTATATACTTAAACAGATAGATTGTCAAGAAAATATATATTGAATAAAATATCTGCATAGGGGTGATGCAGATGATACGGATTTCTCTGGACAAAGTATTGGAAAGCCGACAGATGAGCAGATATGAGTTAGCAAAACGGACAGGTATTCAATATCAGATCATTGATAACTATTACAAAAATCGTGTAAAACGGTTTGACAGCTATGTTTTAGAGCGCATTTGTGATGCGTTAGAGTGCACGCCCGGTGATATTATTGAATATTGCGCAAATTAAACCTACCGCCTGACCGAACCCGGTCAGGAGATTTTTGCAAAAATGGCACAAAACATAATTGTGCTTTTTGTATGCATACGTTCTCCCATCGTTTCTCTCACAGGAGACGTGCTTGCCATCCTTATTTTAATGTTATGTAAACCAGAAAACAGAGAAATGTATTGTAAATCGCAAGGGTGGCAATTTCCCACCCATTGGTGCGTTGTTTTTGATACAGTTTACGGGCGATTCACGAATCGCCCATTGGTTCGGTGATGGCAGGCAGACGTAGGTGCAAGGGGTTATGACCCACAGAAGCTTGCTTTTTATGTTTATCTGTTGTAGAATGTGAACAAAGGACGGTGATTTTTATGAGGCATTTTATTGCTTGGCTGCTGGGTCGACTAACCGGCAAGACAACGGAAAAAATGGAGTCCCATCTGGAGCAACACCGACCGGGCCAGTGCGGCAAGGTGTACTTGCCGGGATTTATAGCGGTCGTTGCCGGCATTTGTTTTGCCATTTTAATAGCCTTCACCGTCCTGATTTTTTACACAGAGCTGTCCCGGTGGTATGCACTCCTTCCCTTTGCTTTGGCACTGGTTTCTCTGATACCGATCCTGATATATTTCAATTGCCGGATCTTCTATGACGATCACGGCTTTACCGCTAAGAATATCTTCGGCGTTACCCACACTTTTACCTATCAGGACATTACCGCCATCAAGGAAAACTACGACGAAAGCTTTCTTTATGCAGGAAAGCATCGGATATTGGTGGAAAGGCATGCGGTGGGCGGACCGGAATTTCTCATTCAGGTAAAGCAGCATTACAGCCTGCTCCACCCCGGTCAGACGCTACCCAAGGCGCCCAGGTCCAGGCTGGACCCCTTTAACGGTCATGTAAGTAATGTGGGCGGTTTTTGGTTTGGTGTTATATTGGGTACGATTCTCATCGGCTTTGGCTGCTTTAGCCTCTTGCATTCCATTTTTGCCACAAGCACCCCCGATAACACCATCAGACAGTCTGTCTGCTTTAAATCCTACTATGTGGCTGAAAACGAGCTTGGTCTGTACTCCACCGACGATCAGCTTTATGTAATCCGGCATTATGGCGAGCCCTTTGAGGACTCCGCGATCAAGTCAATTTGTAACGGATTCACCACCGTTACCACCTACTCCAAGGAAATGTCCTCCAAATATAGGGAGGATCACTATCTACTGAAGGCCGTGGAGCTGGGCGGTATATATCTGCTGACCTTTGAAAAAGCCGATTACCTCGAACGCACAGAATTTTGGCCCTTGATCCCCCTTGTTGCGGTGCTGCTCCTTGGATGGTTCGCATTTATCGCAGGTGCGATCATCGTTGGCAGAAATCCCAAAAAGTACAGCCAACGCACCATAAACTTCTTCTTAAATAAGGCCCGCATTGAATACTAATATATGTTATGTAAACCACGGAATATAATGTAACCTATACAATTTACAGTAGGGGCGATTATCAATCGCCCGTTATGCCACCTACAGACGAATTACCAAACAATCTACTGTTATAACCGGACCCAACCAGCAAAAGCACAAAAACGTCCGGTTTACATAACGCCAAGCATAAAAATAATACACCGGTCTGTCATTTGTTTATGTAGGGACACCGCTCTGCGGTGTCCGCAATACTGAAACCACCGGACACCCGAGGACGGGTGTCCCTACCAAAGGTTTATACCTTCGTGGTTTACATAACACCAAGCGGTATGCTTTGCGGTTTCTTGGCGGTGATTTGTCCTTTCTTTCTGCAATGGATTATTTTTCTTGCATTTTACCTTTAGGTCATGTACAATAAAATCAGAATACTATCGAAAGGATGATCACCAATGGCTTATTTAAACATTCCCCGTCCTGAGCATCCCAATCCCCAGTGGGAGCGCAAGAATTGGAAGAACCTGAACGGACAGTGGCAGTTTGAAATTGACTATTCCTGCTCCGGTGAGGAGCGCAATCTCCACACTGCAGAGACCCTCAGCAGCACCATTACTGTTCCGTTCTGCCCTGAGAGCAAGCTCTCCGGTGTGGAAGTCAAGGACTTCATGAACTGTGTATGGTATAAAAAGACCATCACTCTGACCGAGGAGGACCTGAACGGCAGCCGTGTGCTGTTCCATATCGGTGCTTGTGACTATGAGACCAAGGTATGGGTCAACGGCGTGTCCACCGGCTTCTCCCACAAGGGCGGCTACACCCCCATTGACCTGGACATCACTGCTTTTGTGCAGGCCGGTGACAACCTGATCACCGTGGCTGCCTATGACGACATCCGTTCCTTCAAGCAGCCCGGCGGCAAGCAGTCCGCACGGCACAACTCCTACCGCTGCTACTATACCCGCACCACCGGTATCTGGCAGACCGTTTGGTACGAGATCGTACCCGAAAGCTACTTAAAGTACGCCAAGATCACCCCCGACCTGGAAAACGGCGCAGTGGCCATTGAGACTGAGCTGGTTGGTACCGGCGATCTGTCCGCAGAGGTATACTATGAGGGCAAGCTGGTTGGTACTGCCGCCAAGAAGAACAGGTCCGTCATCGGCACACTGGAGGTGCAGCTTTCCGAGATCCACCCCTGGGAGCTGGGCAACGGCAGACTGTACGACCTGGTACTGAAGTTTGGCAGCGATGAGGTCAAGAGCTACTTCGGCCTCCGCTCCATTGAGCTGAAGGACGGCAAGTTCTATATTAACGGCAAGTCCGTATTCCAGCGTCTGGTGCTGGATCAAGGCTACTATCCCGAGGGTATTACCACCGCACCCACCGAGGAGCACTTGATCAAGGACATTCAGTGTGGCCTGGATGCAGGCTTCAACGGTGCCCGTATGCATCAGAAGGTCTTTGAGCCCCGCTACATCTACCATGCGGACCGCCTGGGCTACATGGTTTGGGGCGAGTATGGCAGCTGGAGCATGAACATCACCGAGTTGGATGCAGTTGCGATCTTCCTGCCCGAATGGCTGGAAAGTGTCCGCAGAGACTACAACCACCCCGCCCTGATCACCTGGTGTCCCTTCAATGAATCCTGGGATACCTCCCACCATTTCCCCGAGCTGCAGGGCAAGGAGCAGAATAACGATGTGATCCGCATTATCTACGAGCAGACTAAGCAGCTGGACCCCACCCGTCCCTGCGTGGACAGCAGCGGTAACTACCATGTAAAGACCGACATCTACGATGTCCACGATTATCAGCAGGACCCCGCTATCTTCAAGGAGAATTACGACAAGCTGGTCACCGAGAACGAGCTGTGGGACCGCCATCACTTCCGCTGGCGTTTCAATGGTCGCACCGAGGGTGTCCGTCAGACCTGGAAGGGCGAGCCTGTTCACGTATCTGAGTACGGCGGTATCGGCTTCAAGCTTCCCGAGAACGACTTCACCGAAGGCCGCAAGAAGGCATGGAGCTACGGCTCTGCCACCACCAGCTATGAGGAGTTCTATGCCCGCTATGAGGGCCTGACCGCGGCATTGCTGGACAACCCCAAGATCTTCGGCTTCTGCTACACCCAGCTGACCGACGTGGAGCAGGAGAAGAACGGCCTGTTTGAGTACGAAACCAGAAAGCCCAAGTTCGATATGTCCGTCATTTCCGAGATCAACAAACGCAAAGCTGCCGTTGAGGACTAATAAAAGAGACTGTCTCAAAATAATTGATCGTAGGGACACCCGTCCTCGGGTGTCCGCAAAACCCACAAAAAAGAGGGCAACCGATACATTTTTGTATCAGTTGCCCTCTTTTTGGATGCCCCGGAGGGGTGTCCCTACAGTGTTTGGTCGATTTGTTGTTTTAGTGAGACAGTCCTATTTAATGTGTAGCTGCAGGAACGCTTTTTGCGAGGAAAACAGACAGAAGCCGGTCATGAAGCTCCTCTGCACCCACCCAGTCGTCCTTCAAAATCTGCCGCAGCCGGGAAAGAGTCAGGAGTTTTTCATCAAAGACATATTTTTTAATGGCAACAAGGGCATCCGTACAGGTGGCAAGACCCATGAATTTTAAGGTCAGATTATTGTATTTTAAGGGGTACTCATGGGCATCCGTTTCCTTTTGGATGCAATCGGCAAGGCTGCCGGAGCAAATAAGCGTGGGGTTAATTTCTGTATTAAACTGTGCCAATAGTCTAAGGCAAATTCGGTGTAATCGTCCAGCTGCTGTAAAAACAGGGAGAACAATTCTTCGAAGCTTTCCCTTTTAGGTTATTGGGCGTTTGCCCACTGCTCATCCAGGAAGCCTTCTAAGTAATCCATAATCTGCAGGATCACCTCATCCTGCTTAAATACGCAGGAGTAATACTCATAGGAGGGATAATTCCCGGCAACACCGTAGGGGATGTAGCCCACGCCGCCGTCGCAGTAGCCGATGAACCAGGTCTCCGGGAAGGAGGAGCGTTCCAACTCGATCTCTTCACTGACGCGGTCCCAAATCTCACCTGCAGAGGTGCAGATGGCCACAGACTTACCAATGCTGAAGGTGTTCAGGGCAACATTCTTCGTCTCGCCCAAATTATGACGGGCAATGATCTGCTGGGCATGGTAGACGGTATAAACGCCCTCATATTTGCGGGTTCCGTCCTCGTTGAGGCTGTTGGCCTCAGCGATCTGCTCGGCGTAGGTGTCCATCAGATCGGGATTTGCCTTGTGGTAATCCCACAGACGCTGGGCAGCTTCGTAGTAGATCTCATCATCGTGGTTGACCGCTGCCGCATAGACGATGGAATCGGTCTGGATCAGGCCGGTTTCCGCAGCCTTCAGGTTGGGAATGCCGTTTGTCATGATCTGTCTGCCCAACTCATTGCCGTATTCTGCAATCTTGCCGGATTTGTAAGTCTCGCCGGAGATCCTGGATGTGGTATTCACGTTACCTGCTGCGCCCTGGTAGTAGGCAAACAGGTAATTGGTGTTATTTTGGAAATACTCGCGGGTGGCACCGATCACGTCCGCATCGGAGGAGTACTTCCACATACCGCCGCTGCGGTGGGGGTGTGCCCTCCAGTTAACGACCAGGATGGGCTGCTTGCCGGAGCGGGTAAACTCGATCATGTGCATGGTCTCGTCACCCTGGCGAACACGGTAAATGGTCTCACCGTTTTGAGGACCCTGGCCGTACTGGTCGCCGTAGTAGATGGGATCGGTTGTCGTGTCGTTATTTAAGTAATAGTAGTAGTTTCGGGTATAGTTCATACCTTCGGTCTCGAACTGCCCGGTCTTCATGGTAGCTGCACCCCGGTCTGCCATAGCATCGATGGCACCCTGGACCAGTGCAGTATTGACCTGTGCCACATACCGGCTGTTGCCCTGCTCAGAAGTGGACAAGGACGGGCAGTTATGGGTATGGGTGGCTGCAATATAGATCTGATCCACAGGTACACCGGTGGCTGCGCTGATGCTTCTGGTAAAGAGGTCTATAAAGCTGTCACCAAGGGACTGGAGATCCACAGTGATCATCAGCACCGTATTGTTCTGCTCATCGGTAATGGCAACGGTGGTAGCCATCAGCTCGTAGCCGGCACTTCCGTCAGTTGTACGGCCATTGGGGTTGCCCCAGGGGCTCATTTTCAGGCCGGATTCTGTGGGCATAATGCTCACGATGGAGTAACCTACACTGAACTTGGACAGTGTTTGGGCGAAGGTTGCCGGCGTGTAGTTGCCGTACAGGACCCGGTTATTGGCAGTATAGAAGCTATAGCCGGTCTTGTCGCTTACCAGCCTGGAGGCAGAAGCAGCATCGTCAGATATGACAACCTTACACTCGGCATACATACCGATCTTCGCGCTGCCGGTCAGCTCCCGGATATTGGCCGTGGAGGTAGCATCCAGATAGAGGTTGCCGTTAGAATTGCCGGTGATCACAGTATCGCCGCTGATGTCAATATGATCATTACCGATGTAAATACCGCCACCCTCAGCGGAGTTATACAGTGCTTCACCGTCCTGGTCTGTGTAAGCCGTGGCGCTGCCGCCGGTGATGGTACCGCCGGTGATCAGCACCGGGCCGACGCTGTAGATGTTACCGCCCTGGCCCTCGGTGGCGCTTCCGCCCTCGATGGTGCCGCCGTGGATATTCACATAGCCACTGCTATAGATATTACCGCCTCTGGCTGCGGTGGTCACGCCTTCTGCGTTGGTGCGCTTCACTGCCTTGCCACCGGTAATTGTACCGCCGAAGATGTTCAGCGTACAGGTGTTTCCACCGACCATAAATGCACCGCCCTGGTGGGCTGTACCGCCGATGACCGTACCGCCGAACATATTAAAGGTGCCGCCGTTCCAGATGGATACCGCACCGCCGGAGCCAACCTTATCAGCTGCGTTGCCGCCGTCAACGGTATTGCCGTGGACAGTACCGCCGTACATATTAAAGACAGCAGAGGGCAGTGTCTTATCGGTGTTATCATGGCTGACAGCAATCAGGCCTGCATAGGAGATGGGGTTAAGTGCCTTCAAATTACCACCGTAAAGATTGGTCACGCTGTTTGCGTAGCAGTACATAATGGGTGCAAACTCGCCGATATCGGTATCATCGTTATCGTAAGTTTCCGCACTCTGATAAGTGCCCTCCGCATCGGCTGCGTGGCAGTCACACAGATTCAGCGTGCCGTAAACACGGAACAGCCGGGCATCACTGTGGAGCGTATAGCCGTTTAAGCAGATATTGATGGTTCTGCCGCTGTTAATGCGGATGGTACGGCTGCCGATGTCCACATCCTCGGTCAGCACATAGCTGCCGGAGGAAAGGGTGGTACTCTTATCCAACATAGCGTTGAAGTCCGTATTATTCTTCTGCACCCACACGCTGGCAGAGCTATGGTGGAAATTATTGATATCATAGGTGATCATGGAAGCAGAGAATTTGTCACTCAAAGAAGCAAGAGCCGTCTGCTGGGTCTCGGTATAGCCGGCATATTGCAGATTTGCTGCTTCCAGCATATCCCGGAAGGTATAGCACACCGGCTCGGTCTCGATCAGGGTGCCGTCAGCAAGGCGCACATAAACACTGGCGTAGACCGGGGTCTCTGCCCGCTGGCTGTTTTCTGCAGTGGTCAGGCTGGTACCCAAAAACTTGTTGATCCGCAATGTCAGCTCCTGATTGCCGCCAAACTTTTCCGCAGCATGACCGCGGATGATCTTCTGACCACCCTCCAGCCACATACTGTAACCGAAAGCGGTTGCAGAGCTTAAATACTGCTCCACATATTCACTGCCCACAAAGGTGGCCTTGTAGCCAACACCCACAGCAGAGGGACTGATGGAGGCCTTGGTGATAGCCATATAGAAGCGATGGAAGGAATAACCGGTTTCATCCTGTACGGTCAGGTAGCGGCGGATCGAACCGGCCTGTGCAGCGGTGGTCTTGATGCTCACATCAGGTGTGCCGGAGGCCGGGATCAGCCGACCAGCCTTCTCACCAACGTATTTATCGGTGGCGGTGTCCATAAACAGGGCACCGTCTGCAACGGTCACACCGGACAGGGTGTTGCCGCCCAGGTCAATGAGCACACCGGCAGGGATGGTCACGGCTTCGTTCACATCACCGGTCAGCTTCAGATACTGGTTGGTCGTAATCTTATTAAGTGCAGCGGACAGGGTTGCAGTGCGACCCTTATAGGTGGTGCCCTCCATGATCAGCACGTCGGCAGGCTGTGCGCCGGTGATGATAATGCCGTCAATGGTGACCTGGGTCTCAATAGCGAAGCCAATGCTGCCGCCGGTGGTAGCATCACAAGTACCGCCCTCGAAATAACCGCCATACAGCCGGACGGTGGGGTTATGCCAAGTATTGATCACGCCACCTTTTGCAGTAGCATGGCCGCCGGTCACATGGCCGTTATAGAAGGTAAAGGTGGTATACAGGCCGGTGTCGGTATTGGAAGTGCCGCCTGCGGTCTCATATTTGTCATTACAGACGTTGAACACACCACCGTTTTTGGTGCCATTACCCTTGGAGCCCACGAAGTTACCGCCAAAAACACGAACAATACTGTTGGCCTGGGTATTCATGATTGCACCGTAGTTTCGGCTTGCGCCCTCCTCCTGGTTGGCATAAACCGTACCGTCCCAGGTCCACAGGCCGTTTTCCTGCTTGCCGGAGCAGTCGCAGATATTCAGCTCTGCACCGGGATCAATGTAGGAAAACACAGTATTGCCGGTAGTATAGATATTATAACCGTTCAGGCAGATGCTCAGCTTGTTCACGATTGCCTTGGGGGCAGTGACGGTTACATCCTCGGTCAGGTAATAATTACCGGAAGCCAGAGTGGAGAAGCTGCCGAAGCCGTCGGCCAAAGGTGTCCATGTCACGTCCTCACAGACATGATCATGGTTTCCTACTGCACTGCCGCCACAGACACAGTGGTCTCCGGTATGTGTTGCTTCTTCCGCGCTTACAGGCAGGCAAAGCATTGCCGCCACCAGCACAAGCAGGAGCAATAACGTCATTTTTTTCATAAAAATGCCCCCTTTGTTTCATTTATACTATATATAATAGTGATTTTCAGCACTTGGGTCAAGAGAAAATTGATAATTAGAAAACGGATTCTTCGGCTATGCCTCAGAATGACACAAAAATGTTCAAACTACCAATATAATTCTGCACTTTGCGCTCTGCATTTACTTTCTCGTTATGCTCAGCCACAAATTTTTAAAGTCCTTCCAGCGGAGCTTTCGGATGCCGATATCCGCAATAAACAGCACTGCAAAAAGGATTCCGAAGGGAATGTAAAACTCCATAACGGTGCTGATCTCCTCGGCGGTGACCTCCGCGAGGGCCTGCACGCTTGCTGCGGTAATACCGCCGCCGTAGACACTGATGCTCTTCATAAGCTCTGCGCCGCTATCGGCAAATGCATCGTATTCCAGATTAACGGACACCGGCACGGTGGCAGACCAGGTATCTATCACATTGCCCTTAAGATCCGATTGGGTAACCGTAACGGCATAGCCGCCAATACCCTTTGCAGGCACGGTGCCCCGATAGACGCCGGGTGCAATGCAGCTCAGCTGCCCGGAGAAGCCATCACCCTCCATCGAAAGCACATAACTCTCTGTGTCGGCGGTCGTTACGGTCAGCTCCACAGAGCGGACACCGGCGGCCGCCTCCACCGTCAGAGAGGAATCATTGTGCTGCTTTGGCAGGACGTTTTCCAGGATGCTCTTTATAGCTGCAGGATTCTGCAGCCATGCGCTGCACCAGTTTTTGGTCAGGTCGGAGGTAAAAATGGTCACCGTACCCTTGCCCCAGGTATGGGATGCAAGGAGGGGATTGCCATCCTCCACCGTAATATGGGCATCTGCGCCCCGCTTCAGGGTGGTACCTAAATAGCCGCTGATGGCAGGCATATTTTCAGGAAGCTCCATGGTGCTTCCGCTGACCGCCTGGGGCACAAAGGTGCCGGTCATCAGGGAGTTGACGGTCACATGGCGGGTCAGGCTCAGCATGATGTTGGGAAGCTCCGTTGCCTCCTGAACAAAATAGTATGTACCGCCACAGCTGTCTGCCATATTGGACAGAACGGTGGACTCATGGCCCAATGCAATGGTGGATACTGTAATGCCGTCGGCGGCAATGGCCGGGAACAGCTCCGTGTAGGCCGTATCAGCCGGGCCGCCGTCGGACACGAAGAGAATATGCCGAATTTCTGCCTCAGACTTTAAAAGCTCCTGATGGGCTAAATTCAGGGCATCGGTATAATACGTACCCTTGGAGGTGGTCAGGCCGGAAATGATGCGGTTTAAGGAATCCTTATGCTCCCGGGTATTCTTTGCAAGCGATGCTTCCACCGTGGCCTCCTGGTTAAAGGAGATGATGCCCACGAAGTCATTTTCGGTCATGCTCTCCACCACCTTGATGGAGCCTTGCTTTGCAACGGACATATAGGCCGATTGCTGACTCATACTTAAGGAGCAGTCCACCACCAGCATCAGTGCAACCGCATCGTCCTCACTGGTGCGGCTGAGGGAAAAGTCCACAGGCATCATTTCTTCATAGGCGGTGTTACG
The DNA here is from genome assembly GCA_964392535.1 of uncultured Oscillospiraceae bacterium. Classification (GTDB taxonomy): domain Bacteria; phylum Bacillota; class Clostridia; order Oscillospirales; family Oscillospiraceae; genus Faecousia. Next base: position 11,658 of record CAYMPY010000015.1, on the reverse strand, counting down.
CATAGCGCCATACATAAAGGTCTCCGTGCCGCCGATGGCAATGACGCTCCGCCCATATTCCGACACATAACGGCTCAGAAGCTGGCCGTAATTCTTAGGCAGATCATCTGCGTGGACATTCATTAAGATCACACCGTCATAATCGCACAGCTCCGTTATTTTCCGGGGCGGCTTTGTGGCAGAGCAGGCCGTAACCCGGGCACTCGCCTGTAAAATACTTTGAAACGCATCGCTATCCGTGTGCTCACCGCTCATCAGCAGCACATGGGGCTTTTCCAGCACTTCCACAAAGGTCACAGCGGTGTTATTTTGCGCCATGGTATCCTGGTCAGCCTTCATGGTGAGCCGATAGCTGTGCATACCCGGCTCCCCGGCGGGAACCTCGATAGCCAGCACCGTGCCACTGTCGTCCACCGTCAGCTGACGGTTATACACCTCTTCCTGACCGTCATGGACCGTAATGATCATGGTGCTTTTGGAGTTGCTTTCAATGACCGCATTGAGGGTCACCAAATTACCGGCAAAGGCGGTCTCCGGACCGGTAAAGGCACCGATCTGCGCCTCCCGGGTGGTTACAGAGGAGTCCACCCACACCGTATCGATCCGCACACCCTGAGAATGCAGGTACTGTGCGGTAGCTGCGCCGTCACCGTCGGTCTGTTTGCCGTCAGAGACCACCACAATGCGGCCCACTTTGTCGTCTGGCAGTATGGCCGCGGCATAATCCAGTGCCGACGAAAGGTCGGTGGCATCAGGGATCTGCAGATCTGCCTTGAGATTCTCGGCCTGATCACCGCCGAAAACCACCGTCTTAACAGAGGCGTTTTTCCGCAGCAGCTTTTGAAGCTCTGCCGCACGGTCATCAATGGAAGTACGTACAGACAAAGTACTGTCGGAGTGATCCACCAGGATAATAACTGCCTGATTGTCCGTTGTACGCACAACCGTAAAGCCGGTCAGCAACAGGATCAGCAGAAATGCCATTACACCGTGGAGCACCACAGGTATGATCCGTTTTACCGTCTTGCGCCGCCGCTTTGGCATACGGAAATACGGCAGCAGGATCAGCAGTAATGCGGGGATCAGCAGCAGAAACAGCCAGGGGCGTTCGAACCGAAGCTCAATATTGCTCACGGAAATACACCCCCCATTCCAAAATCAGCAGCACCAGCATGGCCGCCGCCACATAGATCCACAGCTCGGTGATAGCATCTGTTCCGCCACTTGTATCTGCCGCCGGTGCCACAGATAATAAGCCGTGGGGTGTTGTCAGGTTTTCACCCTCGGGAATATGGACGAAGAAGTCCGCAAATTCACCACCGGCAGCGGTGGTTACCACAGCGGTATGGACACCGATCTGATTCAGGGAAACTGTGCAATGGCCACCCTCCGGGGTCAGGTCCAACACACTGCCGTCAGGCAGATCCAGATACATCTGCTGGGCATTGGGCAGCACAGCCAGGTCTATATTGGTACCCACCGCAAAATCAGAGCCGGGGATCAGGTCAAACACAGACGCTTCCACAATATTCTTCATCAGGACCACATAATCGGTCTGCATGGGCAGGTTGCTGTTATGCAGGTCAAAGGAAAACACCGTAGTTCGCATACCCAGGTCATTGATGCCGGTAAGACACACCGGGTCCATGGTGCAGGTCAGCACCTTCTCCCACTTGGCAGAGCCTGCCAGGGGATTATAAACGGAAACGGTGGTATCGGTCAGAAGCAGGCCGTCATACAGCTTGTGGCTGCCGGAGAGCTTACTGAGCCGGGCCGGGGTGGTCTCTTCCTTAAGGGCCTCCATGCCATCGGGCAGATTGCCTACACCGAACTGGAGCACTGAACCGTTTTGGGGATACTCCTCCGGGAATATGCCGTCATATATGTAAAGATCGTAGCCGGCCTCCGTGGCCCGCATGGAGTCATCGGTCACGGTCACGCTGCAGTTTTCCAGACTTTGCAGTACCTTTTCAATATAAAAGGGGGATTTACTTAACAGCAGCACACTGTAAACACGGGAATAGCCGGTACACATACTATAGCTGTTATCCAGCGAAAGGCCGTCATTTACATCCACAAAGGCCTGCAGGATGCTGCCGGGGGTAACCGCTTCCACAGGAAAGCTGACCTCTGCAGGCTCGTTAGCCGCCAGCTCCACGGCCTTGGCAGTCAACAGTATGCCGTCCATCTTAAGACCCACCGTTGCGGCGGCATCCCGATTGTGGCTGGTCACTGCGGCAACCACATATTCGTTACCATCATCATCGGAGTCCATGGTCAGGGCATCTACTGACAGATTCCACTCGCCCTTATTCATGTTTTCAATACGGACAAAATTGGTCTTTTCGCTGGGGGCATCGGTATAGAAGATCACTTCACTTTCGCCACGGCTGGCAAGCTGCTGGGCAAGATTCATTGCTTTTTCCGTGTTGCAGCCACCTGCGCCGCAGGAAGCACCCTCCAATGCCAGCTTTACACGGCTGGCAGAGTCCGCACTTTGAATCAGGTATTGGGCATTATCCCCGGCTAAGATCACACTGACCCGATGGCCGTGGGGCAGATGCTCCGTAAGCTTTTTAGCCTCTTCCACTGCACGGTCAAAACGGCTGACACCGTTTTCATCCTTCGTCTGCATACTGGCAGAGGCATCGATAATGGCAATATATTCTGTGCTTTTGCCGGTGATCAGTGCAGGTCGCGCGATCAGCAGGGCGGCACAGATCAGGAGCAGCAGCTGTAAAATAAACAGCAATATCCGCTGCAGCCGTTGCATGGGCAGCTGCCGCTTCATAAATTTTTGGCTCAGCTTCCACATAAAGGTGCTGGATACCGCCCGTTCCTCGTGGTGGGGGCGGATCAGATAAATGAAGATCAGCACCGGTATGCCAAGCAGCAGCCAAAGGCCTGCCGGATTTAAAAATTTCATAGGATCATCTCTGCCTCCGTTGCGTTTTTAAACAGCATCTGTTCGATGCGCTGGTCGGTGCATACGCTGATAAAGCCCACATTTCTGCTGGCGCAGAAGTCCCGGATGTCCTTCTGATGCCAGTTAAATGCCTCCTCATAAGCACGGACCGCACTGCGGGTCACATCGGCCCGGTAGTTGCGGCGATCCTCCTCACCATCTGCCTCGGCATCCAGCATAAAGAGCTTACCGCTCATATTGGGAGCAATTTCGTCGGGGGACAACACCTGAATAAGATGGACCTCCCGATGATGATACAGCAGCATATCCACGGCACTTTTCCAATCCGTATCGGACAGGAAATCGGAAATAATAAAGCTCAGGCCGTCACCGTGACCCAGCTGACGGTCATTTGTAATGGCTGCGCCCAGATCGCCGTTGCCGTAAAACTCCAGCTTGTTCAGAGCATCGGCAGCCTTATAAAAGGCCTCCCGACCCATAACCGTCCGGGTCAGGTCCTGACAGTGCTTTTTATGGACGGCGTAAAAGGTGACCCGGTCCATGGCACTGATGCCCATGTACCCCATGGCAGCCGCCAGCTTCAGGGCCGTATCGGCCTTGGAAGGCTCGCCCCAATCCATGGAGGCGGAGGCATCGATATAGATCCGGTGGTGCAGCTGCCGCTCGTCCACAAACAGCTTTAAAAACAGCTTTTCAAACCGACCGTACAGATTCCAGTCGATCCGCCGCAGATCGTCACCGGGGATATATTCCCGGAAATCCGCAAATTCCGCAGAACTGCCATAGGCGCAACTTCGGCGGTTGCCGCCGAACAGGCCGTTCATAGGATTTTTAATTTGCAGATCCCGTGCCTCCAGCATAGACAGGAAGGCGCCGTCAAGCACTTGTCGCATGGGTATACCTCTTTCGAAAAATCTTTGTAGGAAATGCATTTATGCATTCCCTGCTTCGGAACGGATAAATCCGTTCCCTACGAGGGTTGCGGTATGTAACGGGAGCTTTTGTAGGGACCGGTGTCCCCGACGGTCCGCACCGGGAACGCAAAATGTGAGTTACGTGATACAAGATACGAGATACGAAATATTGGTAGCTTCAGCATATTTTGTAACTTGTATCTTTGCCGGATGCGGCGGGAGCAAGCCTCCGCCCTACTTTTTACCCTTTTTGTTATTCAGGGCTTCCAGCAGCTTGGTGATCAGCTCATCTGTGCCGATGCGCTCGGCAACGGCATCATAGCTGGGCTTGATACGGTGGCGCAGTACCGGGTAGGCCAGGGCGTTAATATCCTCATAGGATACATTATACCGACCCTGCATCAGTGCACGGACCTTGGCCGTGGTGATCAGTGCCTGGGCCGCACGGGGAGATGCGCCGAAACGGATGTACTTGTGGGTAAAATCGGGAGATTCCGGCAGCTCCGGGTGGGTGGCCGCCACCAAACGCATGGCGTACTGCAGCACCTCGTCCATAACCGGGATCTCCTTGGCGGTCTGCCGCATTTCCAGCAATTCCTTTGCGCTGAGCACAGACTCGGCCTGCTCGTCCATGGTCTTTTGGGTCATGGTAACAATGCTGCCCAGCTCCTCCACAGTGGGGAAGGTCATGGTTAATTTCAGCATGAAGCGGTCCACCTGGGCCTCGGGCAGGGGGTAAGTACCGTCCTGCTCAATGGGGTTTTGAGTAGCCAGCACGAAGAAGGGCTCTTCCAAAGTGTAGGTCTGACCACCGGCCGTGACCGTGTGCTCCTGCATAGCCTCCAGCAGTGCAGATTGGGTCTTGGGGGTGGCACGGTTGATTTCGTCCGCCAAAATAATGCTGGAGAAGATGGGGCCCTTCTGGAACACCAGGCGGTTGCGGCCCTGCTCATCCTTTTCAATAATGTTGGTGCCGGTAACGTCGGCAGGCATCAGGTCCGGGGTAAACTGAATACGGGAGAAGGGCAGGTTAAATGCACGGCCCATGGAACGGACCAGACGGGTCTTGCCAACACCGGGCACACCCTCCAAAAGCACGTTACCGCCTGCGATCATGGCAATGACCGCATCCTCCACAACCTGATTCTGACCAACCATATCCTTGCCGATCTCGGCTAAAACCTTTTTGCTCTTCTCAGAAAAAAACGCTACATCCTTTTCGCTTACCATATAGATAACTCCTTAATTTTTATGTGGAAACAAATTGACAATTGAAAATTGATAATTGATAATTTTGGATCATTGTAAATTATCCATTAACTAAGACTGGAGAAATACCGTTCAAAGTAGGGTCTTAATTCCTCGGGAATTTCACCGTTATCCAACGCCTGCAAATACTGGGCGTAGTAGGCCGCAAAGACCTCACCGTAAGTCACATCACCGGACAGAGGATCGTAAATACCCTCCAGCATGGTGGTGCGCTCAGAGTTGGAATCGCCGCTGTCAAAGAGGCCGCCCACCGGTGTGCCGGAGGCTTCGCCGTCACCGCCACCCTGGGGCTGGTTGTTGCTCTGTCCGCCGCTTTGCTGCTGACCGCCCTGTTGGGGTGCGGTCTCCATGCCTGCTTCCTCCATAAGGCTTTGCAGACCGGTGCTGATCAGGCCATCCATGTTGGCAACCTCTGCCTCGTCATGGGTCTGCTGCTCCAGTGCCTCAACGATCTGTGCCTCCGCCAGGTCAAACAGAAAATCCAGGTCACTCATGGTCCAGGCAGGCTGTGCATCCGGGCCTTCGGTGTAATTTGCCATGTCGATCAGGCCGGTGGAGAAGTCGTTAAAGGCCATATACAGCAGATCGGTAGGATCAACGCCGGAAATCTCCAATGCATTACGGATGTTATTGCCCAGCTTGGTCAGCTGCTTGGTGGGGCCGGTGATATCTTTTTTCATTTTGTCCATCTGATCCGATATCTCCCAGGGAATATCCGTACAGATCTGTGCACCCAATGCCGTTGTCAGGTCATATTGCTGCAGGGCTCTGCCGATGATCCGCCGTGTGACGGTGTTATAGAGCACATCCTGCATATCCTCCTGGGCCTGCTGGATCAGTGCCGCCTGCTCCAACTCACTGTCTGTATTCAGAAGATCCTGCTCCAGCTGGGCCAAAATGGCCTCCAATTCCGCCTGGGCCTCTGCCGACAGGTGGGAGTCCCGGATCTGCTGGCGCAGATCATCGATCATGGTATGCACCTGATTTTCCCAAGCCGAAACCTCCGCAGGCTTCTCCGGGGGCGGTGCCAACAGGTCATAGGGAATCAGCAGCATAGCCGTACACAGCACCGCCGAAACAACCACTGCCAGCAGCTCTTTTAAGGAGATGCGCAGCCACAGCTTTTTCACGGCTGTGGCCTTGATGTGCTCCGCTGCATCCTTGCGCTGCAGCTCCACCATCAGGCCGTCGCGCTTAGAAAACTCCAGCATGGTGCCAACCCGCTCCTGCAGGCCGGTTTCATCCAGCCGTGCTGCTGTCCTCCGCCGGGTAGGGAAGTTCTGGCACATACAGGGGATAAAGCCCACCATAAAGCCTGCTATGAAGCTTCCAAGTAACCATATAAGAGGCGGTGTCTGAATAAGCAGGTGCCAACAGAGGGAGCAGACAAACAGTGCCGCGCCACCGGCCGTCAGGCCCCACAGTGCAGACCGTACCAGTGCCTGCCACAGCAGCTGCCACCGAAACCGCCTGAGTAATTTTTTATGTTCCATAAAAAGTTCCTTTCAGGTTCTTTTTTACCTCATAACATTTTATCACACCATCCTGCAAAAATCTACCCCAAAATAAGCACCGGGCGTACAAAATACGTTGTTAAAACGAAATACTTTACACTTGAAAAACTGTTTTTTCGTGCTATACTATGGTTTAACAATAAAAACATATGGAGTGCTGTTATGTTTAAAAGTATCAAGCGCCACTACCACTGGCTTGTGGCGCTGCTTGTGTTTTTGGAAATGATCGTATTCGGCGGCCTGATCAACAGTGCCAGCGTATACATACGGCCCATCAGTGCAGGCCTGGGTGTTACCACCACCAGCTACGCCGTGGCCATGATGCCCTATACTGTCAGCTGCTTTGTGGGCACCTCCCTTTCCGGCTTCTTTTTCAGCCGCTTCGGCTATAAGAAAACAGCCATCTGCTCGCTGATTATTGTATGTATTTCTCTGCTGCTTACAGCCGCTTCCCAAAACCTATTTATGTTCTGCTTCAGTAAGATCCTCTTCGGCATGGGCTACGGTGCCTGCTTTACGGCCGGTTCTGTGCGGATCGTAAGAGATTGGTTTCTGAAGCACCAGGGCCTGGTTTTAGGTGCGGTATCCATGGCAACCGGCCTGGGTGGCAGCCTGATGACCATATTGCTGACAAATACCATTCAAAAAAGCGGCTGGCGGGCTGCCAATATTCTGGCCGCTGTGCTGATCGCCGTTATTGCGGTGCTGTATCTGCTTTTAAAGGACCGGCCGGAGCAAATGGGTCTGAAGCCTTACGGCTACGGCGAGCTGCCCAAAACCGGCAAAAAGCGTTCTCAATACCACGAAGGCCCGGATCTTTCCTTGAAGCAACAGCTGCGCCGTCCGCTGTTTTATATGATGTGCGCCTGTGTGTTGGGCAGCTGCGTGTGTATCTACACCGCCAGCAGCTTCATCTCCCCACACTTCCAATCCCAGGGCTACACCCCGGAGCAAGCTGCCACCTTCCAAAGCGTACATATGCTGGCCCTGGCCATTATCAAGCTGACCGTTGGCTTCCTTCACGATAAATTCGGTGTCAAGCCGGTGATGATCGGCTGTATGCTCTGTGCCGTTGCCGGACAGCTGATGTTGGGCCTGACCAATGATTATGTGGTGAGCATGGTTGCTGTAATTGTGCTGGGCAGCGGTCTGTGTATGACCTCTATTATGATCCCGCTGATTGCCACACCCCTGTTCGGCCACAAGGCCTGTCTGCAGCTTAACGGCATTTTCCTGGGTCTTTCTTCGTTCTCGTCCCTGTTTTCCAGCCCCATCAGCAGTATGTGCTATGACCGCTACGGCGTCTATTCCCCGGTCTACCGGGTCGCCCCCTTTATAAACCTGGGCATCCTCTGCATATACCTGCTGATGTTCACCATCGTTAAAAAACAGCAGAAAAAAGAGGCTGTTCCAAAATAATTACTTGTAGGGACACCCGTCCTCGGGTGTCCGCAACAATCGCAAGAAGAGGGTAACCGGTACATTTTCTGTACCGGTTACCCTCTTTTCGGACACTCCGGAGGAGTGCCCCTACGAGTTGTTGTTTTAGTGCGACAACCCTTTTTTTCTTAATTTTCTTCCGTGTCCCCGGTCTCATCTGTATCATCGCTTTCAGGAATCACAGCCCATTGGGTTTTGATGTCCTCGGCGGTCTTGCCTATGGTGTAGAAGAACACACTGTCCCGGGAGGGGGTCAGAGCGGTGATTGTGCCACGGGTGGCGTAGACCGCGTAGCTGCGGAACAGGATGGGGCACAAAAGGCCCTCGTCCATAATGGTCTTATACAGGGTATAGTAGTTACCGCGGTTTTCCAGCGCCGACAGGCACAGCGTATAGGCGTTTGCATCGTCCAGTGCGCCGTAGTTGAGCTTGCCGGAGGCAGAGAAGAAGTGGCTCAGGTCCATATTAGGGGACAGCTTGGTCTGACCCAAATAGATGTCGTACTCCTTCAGCTTTAAGGCCTGCACGTAATCCTCTGTGGGGACCTCCTTCATGATCACAGTCATGCCGCAATCGGCCAGCATTTCCGAAATGGAACGGGCAGCACGGACACGGAGGGTATCATCACTGTTGACAAGGAAGGTCACCTCGTAGTTATACACACCGGATGCAGACACCGCATCGGCAAATTTCAGCGGGTCATAGCTGTATTTTTCCGCTAAGCTCTCCTGATAATAAGGAAACCTGGGCGAAGCAGGCAGTGTGGTGGGCAGGCCGAAGCCACGGTAAAACTCTTCGGCAATAGACTCCCGATCAATGGCATAAGTCAGGGCCGCACGGAGCTCCTTGCTCTTCATGGCCTCAGAATCCTCGTTGCAGGCCAAGTACAGGAACATACCGTTTTCACAATCCCACAGCTCGAAATCGCAGCGGTAATCGGCATAGCTGTCAGAGCCCGGGTCTGCACAGACCAGGGACAGACCAAAAAACTGGAACTGATCCCGGATCTGGGTATTTGACTCCGCCTCCTGCAGCTCTATGACCGTTGCAGTAGCTGCAGTGTCCGCATTGCACCACCAGTTTTTGGTACGGCGCATACGGAGCGTGGCCGCCTGATCGTCATAGTAGTACGGGCCACTGCCCAATGGCCGGTCCGCCTTCAGTTCCTCCTGCTTGATGATAGGAATATTCAAAAGCAGGGGCAGATTCTCATAGGGTGTGGTCAGGTTCACGGTCACTGTGCCGTTACTTTCCAAAACCACAGAGCGGAAATGGGTGAACCGACCGCTGTAATAGGCGCTGTCCCATGCGGTCAGCAGACTATTGGCCACATCGGCGGCTGTAACAGGCGTACCATCAGAATAGGTAGCCTTATCTTCGATCACAAAGTTATAGCTGCAAAGATCCGGGGAGACAGAATAACTTTTACACAAAATAGGAATAGCATTATAGTCCCGATCCACGAAAAACAGGCTTTGATACACCAGGGAAAACAGGGTTCTGTTGGTGTAATCGGTGGCCTCCAGGGGATTTAAAGACTTATTTGGATAGTAGATCAGGGCCAGCTCCTGAACAGGAGCATCCTGATCCGCCGGATTTACAGCATCGTCAGAATCTTCCTCATAGGAAAGGCCGTCACCGGTGGGCATATAAGCTTTCTTATCCCCACAGCCACACAGCAGCAGACAAAGAGCCAGCAATATCAAAAACAGGCGTTTCATTGACCGTCCCTCCCGGGGCATACGATGATGGCACCCTGGCTGCCCCGGTGGTTACCCACCTGACGGTGAGACCAGAACCGATGGGACTGACAGCAGGTACAATCCTCGGAGCAATCGATCCGGGTCACACCTGCCCGCTGTAAAAACAGGGCGTTAACGGCCGTTAGGTTTACATAATATTTTTCGCCGCGAGTCTCGATAAAGGCCTCAGCCTCCTTGCCCACTGCATCCAGCATGGCCTGGGGTACATCCCAGTCGGTTTGGAAGCAGCACTGCTTAATATTGGGGCCAATGGCGGCGCAGACATCCTTGGGGTCTGTACCAAAATGCTCGGTCATGGCTTTTATCAGCTTGCCGGCAATATTTGCGGCAGTGCCACGCCAGCCTGCATGGGCTGCACCCACCGCGCCGGTAACCGGGTCATAGGCAATAATGGGGGTGCAATCGGCAGAGAACACCACAAGACCCATACCGGGCGTGTTGGTCACCAGGCCGTCACAATCAGAAAGCTCCGGCCCAAACAGGCCTGCACCACGGATGGATTCATCAGCCTTCACCACGATATCGGTGTGGGTCTGGTGGGTTAAAACCAAGTTTTTAGGGTCAAAACCAACGGCCTCACCTAAAATATCATAGTTTTTCAGCACATTTTCCAAAACATCACCCCGATGGGTTCCAATATTCATGGAGCTTAAATGCGGCTCGGTGCTGACACCGCCAAAGCGGGTAGTAAAACAGTGGGGCGCAGAAATCGTGGGCGCAGTAATATATTCAAGCGTTCCGATTTTAATGGTTTGCATTTATTGTTCCTCTTTTAATTTACAACACTTTTTATACTTCTTGCCGCTGCCACAGGGACAGGGGTCATTGGGGCCCACCTTATTGGTCTTGCGGACCGGCTGCTGCCGTGCAGTGCCGTCGGTGGAGTTGGTGGAGGTTTCCTTGGCAACCTTGACACGCTTGACCTCCTGCTTGGGCCGGATACGGACGGTGAAGATCTTCCGCACTGTTTCCTCACGGATAGCGGTGATCATGGCCTCAAACATCTGATAGCCCTCTTCCTTAAAGGCAATGACCGGGTCATGCTGACCGTAGGCCCGCAGACCAATGCCCTGCTTCAGATCGTCCATAGCATCGATGTGATCCATCCAGTACTCGTCAACCGCACGGAGCATGACCACTCGCTCCAGCTCACGCATAAGCTCGGGAGTGACCTCCTGCTCCTTACGCTCGTAGGTCTTTTCGGCCTCAGCATAAATGGCATCGGCCAACTCCTCGGTGGACATTTTCTCTGCGTTCACAGAACCAGCAGGGATAAAGACACCTTCAAACTTTGCAAGAACCTCTGCGGCAGCTGCCTCATCGGCTGCGCCACCCTCCTGGATCAGCGCATCCGCAACCTCCGTATCCACAAAGATGCGGAGGTTTGCCAGGATGGTGCTGCGAAGGTTTTCGCCGCCCAGGACCTTCTGCCGCTGGGCATAAATCACCTCACGCTGGGTGTTCATGACATCGTCATATTCCAAAACGCTCTTTCTGCTGCGATAATGGCGGCCTTCCACATTTTTCTGGGCATTCTCCACTGCATTGGACAGGATCTTCATATCGATGGGAGTGTCCTCGTCAAGACCCAGAGCATCCATCATGCCCATAACACGGTCAGAGGAGAACAGACGCATCAGATCATCCTGCAGGCTCAGGTAGAAGCGGCTCTCGCCGGGGTCACCCTGACGGCCGGAACGGCCACGGAGCTGGTTATCGATACGGCGGGACTCATGCCGCTCCGTACCAATGATAAACAGGCCACCTGCATCACGGACTTTCTGTGCCTCGTCAGCAATTTCGTCCTTAAAATGCTGCAGCAGCTCCTCATA
>CAYMPY010000014.1:0-23642 GCA_964392535.1 uncultured Oscillospiraceae bacterium | reverse complement strand
CGGAGTAGCACATGCACAGGGCACCGTGGGCGAATACTTCGATTTCAATGGGGGAATTGGCGCAGATGTAGCGGATCTCCTCCCGGCTCAGCTCCCGGCTGAGCACCACCCGGCTCATGCCCCAGGCGGCGCAAAGCTGCACACCGGGCAAAGAGTGGATGGTCATTTGGGTAGAGCCGTGGATGGGTACACCGGGCGCAACGGCCTTACAGAGACCCACCATACCCAAATCCTGCACAATAAATGCATCCACGCCGCTGGCCGCGGCCTGACGGATCAGGGTGGTTGCCTCGGCGGTCTCCTTGTCGGAAACCAGGGTATTTAAGGTCAGATGGACCTGGACATTGCGGACATGGCAATACTTCACCGCCTCTGTTAAGGTCTGCGGTGTAAAATTCTTGGCACCCTGGCGGGCATTAAAGGTACCACAGCCCAAATAGACCGCATTGGCACCGCTTTGAACAGCAGCCCGCAGGGCTTCCATCGAACCGGCAGGCGCTAATAATTCGATCATAATATCTCTCCAATTCTGGGCATATCCTCCCAGACTATAGTTACAAAACATTATAACATATTACATTTAAAAGTTCTACCCCTGCATGAAATTTTTATAAAAAATTAAAGAAGCTTATATGGATCTACGGCGGGAGCAAGCCCCAATGTCACCAAATTAAGAAAACGCTGTCATTTCGACCGAGCGAAGCGAGTGGAGAAATCTATCTGTTTTGATGATCGAAAACGGATAGATCCCTCGACTACGCTCGGGATGACAGCGTTTGTTCATAGCTTAAAGCTTAACTAAATGACATTGGGATTTGCTCCCGCCGGTTATGTTGAATTTTTTTGCTTATTATAAAGCTTATGCATATAAATTGCCGAAACAATGCCGCAAGGGTAATGCCCACAAAGGCCACGCCCATTAAATATATCTGTAAAGATCAGACCGGTTCATTTTGCTGCTCCAACTGTGCCAAAATCTTCTCCCGATCCTTATGGGCGGAAGTGAGAATAAACTGGAAGGCTACCGTAACCACTGCAAATGCGCCTACAGCAATCCAAATAGCGATGGTATAAGAGCCAAACACCTTATACACCAAATTCATAAGGGGATCACCAACAGCAAAGCCTACGGAGTTTAAGGCAGACATAAGTCCTAAGTACTTGCCAAATTCCTGATTGCCGAACACATCACCAACCACCAGGGACACGCCGATGGTCTCCAGGGGCAGTGCCAGGGAGGAGAAAATGGCGTAGATCACCCACATGGCCATACCAAAGGGGGAGGGATTTACCAGCGCCAGTGCAGAGAGCACCACCATGGAGGTGACCTGGCAGATCAGCAGACAGGTACGCAGACCCTTCCGGTCATACAAAAAGCCTACAAAGAATTTTGCGCACATCAGTGCCAGAGAGTGGAAGGTCCAGATGTTGTCAATAAATGCATATTTATCCTCCGGACAGACATCCTTTGCATGGGTGATGGAAATGCCGTTGATGCCGGACAGCACAAAGCCGGTCAGGAACAGGCACACACAAACCGGCAGGAAATAGGGCTTCTTTTTACCCTCGGCATAGGAAATGCCGACCCAGCTCTGACCCCGTGCCTTTTTATTTTTCTTAGCAGGTGCGGGGATCACATTTTTGTCGTCCTTGAAGCACACAACCACAAAGGTTCCGACCACCGCCAAAATAATAGCAACCAAATAATAGGCATCTCTGTAGCCCATGGGATGCTTTCTGATCAGATAGCCTAAAATCTGGGTTGCAGCTGCGCCACCCAGGCCGTTGGAGGCCATAACAAAGCCTAAGATGGTGCCGGTGTTTTTCTTACAGCGGGCATTGATGATATAGCTTGCCATGGTATTGGCTGTAAAGCACATGCCCACGCCCAACAGTACGCCGCCTGCATAGATCAGGATTATATTGGTAGCAAGGGCGTAAAGCAAGGTAGATTCGATCAGGCAGATAAAGCCAAATGCGATCAGCAGACGGGGCTTAAACTTATGAACCAGTGTTCCAAAGAACAGGTTCATAACCGCCATCGCCGCGTAACGGAAGGTGGTATTAAAGGAATATGCCAGTCGGTCAATGTTCTGTGCTTCCGTAACTGCTTTAAAAAACAGCTGCTTGGAGCTGCTGCAGAAGCCCAGGCCGATGCAGACCATCAAAAAGCAGCAGATGATCACCATCCAGGGGTATTCACTTTGTTTCTTTTCAAGCCTTTTCAATGCTTTTCCCTCCAAGAGATATTCTTCCCTTGTGTTATACCACCATTTGCTTTCAAATGCAAGCTTAAAGGCACATCATGCCCAAAAATCGGCACATAAAGCACAAATTGGGAATTGATAATGAATAATTGAAAATTAATTATCAATTATTCATTATCAATTGTCTGTTTCGGTCAGGTCCTCTAAGACGGCGGCCAGGGTGGCGTTGCCCACATCGTAGTTTACCACTGCATCCATGATCCGGCGGTAGGCACTGTGGTTACCGGCATCGTCCAGCTTTTGGGCAAGCTGGGCCAGCTCCTCGGCGTGGGCCGTATTGTGACCGACCATGTATTTTACCAGGGCCACCAGCTCCTCCATGGGGGTATCTGCTGTACCGTGGGTATGACCGTGATCGTGACCGTGGCTGTGGTAATGGACACCGCCGCCATGGCTGTGGCCGTGGTAATGGGCGGCCTTTTCCTTTTTTACGCCGGAGACCTGGTACATCAGGTCTGTGGAGATCACAACCTCCACATCAAAAAAGGGCATGAACAGCTGCTTCAGGCTCTCTGCATGCATCAGGCCGTTGGACACCTTAGAGGCTGCGCCCTTATGGTGATCGTCGATCTGCGCACGGCTGGCACCGTGGGCAACGGTGAGCCGTCCGCCCTCTTTTAAGAGGGTGCTGAGCTTTGCGATCAGTGCCTCCGGGTCGGGGAAGTGGGGAAAGGCGTTATAAACCATGATCACATCGTATTTCTTCTCAAAATCCGTCTGCTCCACATCACCGCAGAGGACCTGAATACGGTCATTACCGGCGTGCTTTTCCGTGGCAAGCCGTGCCATTTCACTGGAGATGTCAATACCGGTGACGGAGGAGACATTCCGCTGCATATAAAATGGAAACAGAATACCGGTGCCGCAGGCCACATCCAGCACATCCAGGCCTTCTGTCACGCCTGCGTTATCCAAAATTCTGTTGATAATATCGGTCTTGTCCACCTGTGCCGCATCCCAGGTGGCCGCAATACCGTCAAAAAATGCGATCACGTCGCTTTTATTCATAGGTAATACCTCCGATGGAGATGTAATTATTTCTGCGTTTTCTGCCACTTTTCGTACTCGTTGGCCATTGCCTGCCGGACCCTACGAAGCTTGGTTTCACGAACCTGCTGGAAGCAAATACTGGAGGTGGAGCATTTTTTCAGTTCCAGACAGCTGGGATAGTAGAAGCATTCGGCACACTCGGGAATCTCCGGGATCTGCTCCTTCCAGGTAGCGATCTTTGCCTTGTCCAGCTCATCGCTGCTGACGTGACCGACATATTCCTCCTCATTGCAATGCTCGCAGCAGCCCAAATGACCGGTAGAGGAAACGACGATAGCCTCGTCATTGTCCGCCATACAGTGCCCCAATTTTATTGACTTTGAGATTCCGTTTTTAACCACCAACCCGTAAGCCGCAATCTTTTTCTCCAGGGCTTCCATCTTTTCCTCACGCTGCTTCCATTCTTCATTGGTATAAAGCTCAGCAGAGGGCGTGCCGTTTTTAAACAGGTGATGGGCATAAATACCCAGCCCGGATTTACCTGCAAACCGTTGGGCCATCTCGTCCACAAGATCCATCAGATCCTGATGGTTGCTCAGGTCCATATTCAGGCGGATAGAGACAGAAATGCCTGCATCCAGAAGCAGACCAATGTTGTGCATAACCACCTTGTAAGGGTTGACATCCTTGTAAATATAGGCCTTTGTTTTGTTATAAACCTCTTCGGTGCCATCCAGGGCAATCTGCAGCCGGAACAGCTTCCAGGAATTAACGGCTTTTTCTACGGCCTCCGCATCGAACAGATATCCATTGGTAACCATGGAGGATTTGTACTCAATACCTGCCTCCTTCAAGCCCTCACAAATAATATCAATAGGCTTCATATTATAAAGAGGCTCGCCGCCAAACCATGTCAGCTTTACCTTTTGACCACCGCAGTGCCTTTTGATGTAATCTAAAGTCTGATATGCGGTCTCCTCGCTCATGTGTATCCGGTTCCAGCCCAACTCAAAGCAATAGTAGCAACGGGCATTGCAGTCGGTGGTTGTGAAAATGGTATAACCGGTAATCTCACCGGTTTTTTTCACGCGGCTTTTTTGCACCCAACGAACCAGGGAGGAGTGCTCCTTGTCCTGCAGCTCGGTGGGCACTACAAACCATTGCTTACGGAGATATTCCGACTCCAGGCGACCCTCGTATTCCTCCTGTGTCAGCAATACCAGCTCTTTGGTCAGCAGATTAAAAATAAGTATTCCTTCCTCCACCGGTGTCTCTGCACAAAAATGCAGCATACGGTACGCAGCACCTTCCTTTGCCTTTCCGAGGATCTTCATCACAGTTTCATTAGCAGGGGAAATGATTTTCATATTTTTTCTTCCTTTCATAATCAGAGAGGGATTTATACTTCATAATCCAACTCATATCGTTCATAACAGTTCAGGATCACTTCACAATCGCAGCAGCCGCCATCTTCTTTGATTTCATCCAAGGCTTGCTGACGGATTTGTTCGTCCTCGTATTTTTTGATGAGCCACTGTTCTGTATACCGCAAGGTATGATCACAGCCACTTTTAGCAAGCTGTTTAGAGATATAACCAAATAAGCTTTTCGCATCCCGTTTTTTTAATAAATACTTCTTGTTCTGCTTTTGCTTGTATGCATTGAGTAAAGCTTTCTTTTCTTCCTTAGTCAAATTCATAAAACCCGTATCTCGTTGGTGAAGCTTTTCATGTTTACTGTTGCGATATGCTCGCTTTGCTCGCGCGATATATTTAAAAATGCGATACAACCTCGCTTCGCTCGGTTGCGATATGATATAAATTCCGCAAGGAATTTATATCGCTGAATCTATTGTCTGCTGAGGCAGACAATAGATTCTACATGGGCACACCGGGGGAACAGGTCTGCCGCCTGGGCAGAAATCAGTTTATAGCCCTTTTCCTTTAGTAGTGCCACATCACGGGCCAAGGTTGCGGGGTCGCAGGAGACATAGACGATTCTCCGGGGGGACATTTTGCCCAGGGCCTCGACGGTGTCATTGTTTAAGCCCTTTCGGGGCGGGTCGACCACCACCACATCGGGAATGACGCCCCGGTTTTCCAGCTCTAAGGCAGCTTTTCCTGCATCACCGCAGAAAAATTCTGCATTTTCAATACCGTTTCGGGCTGCGTTTTGCTTTGCATCCTCAACAGCTTGTTCAATAACCTCTACGCCGATGACCTTTCCGGCTGCACTGGCCATTGCAAGGGTAATGGTGCCTACACCGCAGTACAGGTCTAAAACCAAGTCCTTTTTGGTGATCCCGGCCTGCTCGATGGCGGCCTCATAGAGCCGCTGGGCCTGATGGTGATTGACCTGATAAAAGGAGCGGGGGGAAAGTCTGAACCTCAGCCCGCATAATGTATCTTCAATGTAGCCCGGGCCGTAGAGGGTTATAAATTCATTGCCCAAAACGGCGTTACCCGGTCTGGTATTGACCGCCAGCACCAAAGTAGTAAAGCCGGGCACGGCCTTTAATTTCTCTATTAAAGCCTCATGGTGAGGCAGCTTTCTGCCATTTACCGCCAAGCACACCAGCACCTGGCCGGATACCGTACCACGGCGCACATAAATATGCCGCAGGAGGCCCTTTTGAGTAACCTCATCATAGGCAGAAATGCGGAAATGGTTTACATGATCTACCACAAGCTTTTTGACCTTATCGGTTTCCTCCGGCAGGATCAGGCAGCGTTCATTTTCCACCACCTGATGTGTCCCTGCACGGAAAAAGCCTGCAAACACACGGTTTTTCTGACTGCTGACCGGGTACTGGGCCTTATTTCTGTAGCCGTGGCAGGTGGGGGCGGACAGGATGGGGACTTGCTCCAGGCTTTCACCGCCGATGCGGTTTAAGCACTGACGGACACGGTCTGCCTTTAAGCGGCATTCCTCTTCATAGTCCATATGCCAGAAGTCACAGCCGCCGCAGAGCTTGGCAACGTCACATTCCCGGTTGACCCGATGGGGGGACTTTTCCAGCACCTCGGTGATTTTACCGGCGGCCCAGGTTTTGCCCACCTTTTCGATCCGCACCTTATACCGTTCGCCATAGATGGCATTGGGCACAAAGACGGCGCAGCCCTCAATACGGCACACACCCTGCCCCTCGGCGGTATAGTCCTCGGCTACGGTTTCGTAAATTTCGTTTTTCTTCAGCATTACTCCAAGATCGCTTCCATACCAATTTTTTGGGGCAGCAGGCCCATGGCCTGATAGAATTTCATAGCGCTTTCGTTACAGGCCCACACATTGAGGGTAATATTGTAGCATTTACGCATTTTTGCGTAGCGGCAGACCGCCTCATACAAGGCCTTTCCAACGCCCTTGCCCCGGATATTTTCATCCACGCACAAATCGTCAATATACAGGCTCAGCACATCGCACAGCACCGGGTCCTGGGGGTGGCGCTGCATCTGACAGAAGCAGTAGCCCAAAACAGCACCGTCCTCCACCGCCACGAAAATGGGGTTTTCGCTGCAATTTAGCATAGCCAGCACCTGAGATGCGCCGTATTTTTGGGCGCCCTTACGGAACAGGTCCGGTCTGCCCTCGTGATGCACAGAACCCACCTGCTTTAAAAGGGCCAAAATACCGCCCACGTCCTGTTTTTCTGCAAAGCGAATCTCCATAACCGCACCTCCGTTTTTTCTTTCATCATACTATAGAATCTAATCCATTGCAAGGCCAAAATACAGAGGCGGCACACGCCCGTTCAGCGGCCTGAACATAGAAAAGCTACGCCCCTGCCCGGGCATACGCACCTGGGCTGTTTTGACCCCAAGGCCGCCCACCACAGCAGGCAGCAGGCCCGGATCTCCCAAATATTCCGGAATAAAGGCGTTTTCGCCCTTTACCGTAGCGCAAAGCAGGAAGCCATCACCGGCAAACAGATGATATTGCTTTTGCAGAAGCTCCAAAAACGCACCCTCCTGCTCTACGCCACGGTATGGAAGGAGCTGCCGGCGCAATATGGCATATTCCTCTTTTTTTACCGGTCGCAACAGGGCTCTGCCCTGCGCAGTGTAAACTGCCTCAGCTACGGTGGTGCAGGCAAAGAAGCCTAAACGCCGATAGTACTCAAATAACTGTTCACCTCCGGGCACCAGCAGCACACCGCTGTAGCCCTTTTCCTGCAATTCCTTACAGGTTTTCTCAATCAGGTAAGCGGCAATACCCTGACCACGGTATTCGGTCAAGGTGGCAACGCCGTACAAATAGGCCATTTTATCTGTGCCCATATATACATCGAACCAGTACAGGGCACTGACGGTTTTTCCGTTTTTACGAATGGAGCGGCACCGCTTTTCATCGTAGGCCACCCGAAAAAAGTCGTCCATAAAGGCCTCAGAATCGCCAAAAGCCTCTTTCCACAGGCTACGCAGCTCAGTAATCACAGCCGTCCTCCAGTAAGCATGCCCAGCTTTTTTCCAAAAGTCTGTCCGGGCAATAGGACAGCTTGGCCTTTCGCAGGCCCTCCAGGCCCATATCATCCTCCCGGTTGAGATAGCGAATCTCCGGGAAGGCTTCCAAAATATATTTTGCAAAGGCATTATTGATGGCCGGATAGGCCGCCGGGTCAAGAGCCTTTTCAAAATTCACATCAAAGACCTCCGGGAAGATGGCGCTGCCCATGGTCATAGCCAAAAGCTTTCCATCCTCCATGAGCACCATGCCCACCATGCCCAATTCCGTAAAATGCTCCAACGCCTTTTTTACCGCCGCCTTTTCCATGTGGAAATCGGCGGTGGGGTCTGCACTTAAGCGGTTTTCGTACCACTGTGCCGCCAGTTCTTTGACCGGAGGCAGCATCTCCACGGTCATGGGCACGGCCACCACGCCGGGGTGCGCCTCATAAAAGCGGTTTAAGTGGTTACGCTTTTTCTGATATTTCCGGCCCTTTAATTCCGCTAAATCCGTGACCTCATAAACATAATCAAAGTGATCACGGTCCGTATGAATGCGGAAGCGGCCGGGGTACAGCTGCTGAAGCAGCTCGCAATCGTCCTTCACCATGCCGGTGAGCCGGAAGGGAATACCACGCTCTGCCGCATCGGCCATCATTGCATCGATGGTGGGCTTTACATCTTCACCTGCGGGGAACATATACATACTTCTGCCCCCAAACTGGGAAAATACCGCCAAATTTCCCTGATGGACCAGGGCCTTCTGCCGTCCCCACAGATATAAATTTACAAAGCTGTGGGCGCAGCCACGGACCTTATGGCGCAGGATGCGGTCATATTCTTCTTTTTGCGAAAATTCCAGCGGTTTAAAATCTAACATCTTTTACTCCTGATCGTTTTCGTCTCCTACAAAAGCCGCGTTATGCCTTCCCCTTTGGGGAAGGTGGCACGGCGTAGCCGTGACGGATGAGGGCGGTACAAGGTGCGCTTTTTCAGCAGCACTTCGGCGAAAACGCACTGCGGCAACCTCATCCACCGCTAACGCGGTCCCCCTTCCCCAAAGGGGAAGGCTTTTTACGTTCTTAGTTTCTCAAACAGTGGCAGACTTCTTATAATGGTATCATAGCTGACACAGTAGCACAGGCGGATATAGCCGGGGCAGCCGAAGCCCTCGCCGGGCACGACCAGCACATCCAGCTGTTTTGCCTTTTCCGAAAAGGCCACACCGTCACCGCCGGGTGCTTCCACGAACAGGTAAAACGCACCCTCCGGCGGCGCCACCTTGTAGCCCATGGCAGTGAGTCCGTCATAAAGGGCACGGCGGTTTTTATCGTAGCTTGCAAGATCGGGCCGCAGGTGGGTACACCTGCCAATGACCTTTTGCAGCAGGCTGGGGGCACACACATGACCCATGGACCGTGCCGCACCTGCAATAGCGGCGTAGAGATTTTTGCTGTCTGCAGCCTGTGCCGGTACATAAATATAGCCGATCCGCTCGCCGGGCAAGGACAGACTCTTGGAATAAGAATAGCAAACCACGGTATTGTTATAAATATTGGGAATAAATGGCGTTTCTACGCCGTCATAGGTAAGCTCCCGATAGGGCTCGTCTGCGATAATATACACAGGATGCCCAATTTCTGCACTTTTTTCCGTCAGCGCCTGAGAAAGGGCGGTCAGCTCCTGCTCGGTATAGACCGTTCCCGAAGGGTTATTGGGGGAGTTGATGATTATTGCCTGGGTATTTTTTGTTATGCCCTGTTTGATTTCTGCCACCGGCAGACGGAAGTCAGGGGCAGCGGCAGAAACCACTTTAAAATGAAGTCCTGCAGACTCTGTAAAAGGCTTATATTCGGGAAAATATGGCGCAATAGCCAGTACTTCACCCTCCGGCACAGACAGGGCCTTTAATACCGCTGTCAGCTCCGGTGCTGCACCGCAGCCTAAAAACAGGTCCTCGGCAGCTACGCCTGCCTGAAAACGGCTGTTTAAATCCGCTGCAATTGCCTGCCGCACAGCGGGGTCACCGCTTGCGGAGGTATAGCCATGAACCGCCAAAGACGGCTCTTCCTGCAAAATTGCGGTGATGGCCTTATTGACCTCCCCCGGGGCAGGAATACTGGGATTTCCCAAGGAATAATCAAAAATGTTCTCCCGGCCAACTACGTTTGCCCGGCTATTACCATATTCAAACAGCTCCCGGATCACCGACCGTGCTGTGCCTAATTTTAATACTTGTTGGTTTAGCATTTGTTTCTCCTATCATGCCTACAGATATGCGGTATGCGGGCGGATAATATCCGCCCCTACGACAGATATTGTAGGGGCGATTATCAATCGCCCGTTATTCGTAAAGCGGCTTTACCGGATCATAGGGCTGGGGCTTATAAGTAACTGAACTGATGGGTTTACTGCCCAGGCCATATTGGGGATGGTAGCCGAAGAGGTTTACATAATATTGTAAATCGTCTTTTTCCTGCTCCATGGCTTTCATGACCTCCACGGTAGCCAGCACATCATCCACGGCACGGTGGGAATTGACAACTTTTCCGCTGAGGCCGTAGACTTCGATGGCGTTACACAGCTTGTGGGGATAGCTGTGGCGGTCCTTATAGACCGTCAGCAGGTCGATCTTGTCCTTGCCCTTCAAGATGGCGGGGTCACCGTCCCGCAGGAGCATATAAAACAGAAAGCTTAAATCAAAATGGGCATTATAGGCCAGCAGTAACGTATTTCCCTGAACCATTTCCGCAATATCCCGACACACACGGGTCTTGGGAATACCACGCTCCCGAATATCCTGATTGGAAATGCCGGTGAGCTTTTCAATCATAGGCGGCACGAATGCGCCGGGGGACAGGGTAATGAGCTGATCATATTCCTGCAGGATTTTTATTTTCCCGTTTTCCTGCTCCAGCACCACTGCCGCAAATTCAATGATCTCATCCCGGTCAAACTTCAGGCCGGTGGTCTCCGTATCGAAAATGACCATGCGGTCATATTGCTCAAATAGTTTACATAATTCCATTATGCTTCCTCCTTTGCCAGGGCAAGGGCTCTGCGGAATTTGCTGCCTTTTTCGGGGATAAGACCGTAAATCGCAGCCAGCATCAGGGCGTAGCTGCGGGTCATTTCCTCGCTGCCCTCCTTCAGCTCCACTTCCACCTCGCACAGCGGAAGCTCTTTGCCGCCGCCAATGAGCACACCCTGATCCAGCGCCAGCTCCACAACGCCCTCCGGCAAGTGGACGGTTTTGGCAATACGGTGAAATCTTGCGCCACAGACCTGACGGATACCGCAGGCGGTAAATACTTTTAAATTCTCCGGAGCACCAAGTTTACATAATTTTTCTATGGCATCCTCGATGCGGTCACAGGGGGTCTCCCATTCACCACGGCCATCATGGTCCAAGGGGGTTTTCAGCGTGCAAATGGATTTTCCGTTTTCCATGCGCCGCCGCAAGGTGTAGTACCGCCGGGACAGGCCGCCGTCGATGGCATCGTAATAGGTGGTCTCCATCTCAAATTCCTGCTCCGGGCCTTCGATTTCCGCCCGAATGGCCGCCTGAACAGCAGGCCTTGCACGGAATTTCAGCTCATACTCCACGCCCATATATACCCCTCCATATAATAATTCACCTTACATTATACAATAGGTTTTTTCAATACGCAAGTATTGGTTTTTGTGAATCAAACAAAAGAAACGGATTCTTCGACCCCAAAAGCCTTCTCCTTTGGAGAAGGTGCCCCAGTGCGCACACTGGGGCGGATGAGGGCGGTACAAGGTGCGCTTTTTCAGCAGCACTTCGGCGAAAACGCACTGCGGTAACCTCATCCACCGCTAACGCGGTCCCCCTTCCCCAAAGGGGAAGGCATTGAGAGGCAGCTTCCTCGCAAGCTCAGAATGACACGGAAAATTTATTTTGCTCCTTCGGTTTTGACAAAATTATAATGTCGTGGCTGTTACAATGGGGGCATCTTATGTAGGAGGATCGTGGTACTGATGATGTCCTTGCAAACCTATGTCAACCAAAGTCGCCACACACTGCACCGTTGGAGCGCTGATCCCCGGATACGCACCAAAGCCCGGGCCGGGGCTTGTCTGCTGGCCGGGTTCTGTTTAAGCGCAGCCAGCCTGGGACACACGCCCCAGCCACTGGCCATGGGACTTGTGTGCGCCCTCCATGGGTGGTCGGCGGTGCTTGCCTTTTTGGGCGGTGCCATCGGTTACGGTGTTTTTTGGGACAGCGCAGGTCTGCAGGGACTTGTATGGCTTCTGTTGGGGCTATGCACCACCCTGTTCCGGCTGCAAAGCTACGGACCGGGGCTGCTGCCGGCGGTGTCCGGGGTGATCACGGCCCTGTCGGGACTGGTTTTTCAGGTCATGGGGCTGGATCAGGTCCCAATACTGCAATACTTATTGCGAATAGGAATTGCCACAGGCAGCACCTGGGTATTTATAGAGGCATTAGCGGACCGGGTCCCCCCGGCAAAATGGTTTGCGTGCTTCGGTGCTGTTTTGGCACTGGCGCAAATTGCGCCGCTGCCTGTACTGTGCCTGGGTTTTCCTGTGGCCGGCGCTATCCTGGCAGCCGCACCATTTCCTGCGGTGGCGCTGGCCGGACTTGCACTGGATCTTGCGGGGATCACCACCGTTCCCATGACCGGTGTGCTGACCCTTTGCTATATGCTGCGATTTTTGCCCCGATCCCCCAAATGGCTGTGGTTCACCGGGCCGGGGGCCGCCTACTTACTGGTGATGGGGCTATGCGGTACATGGGATTTAAGCCCCCTGCCGGGGCTGATGGCAGGGGGGCTTATTGGACAATACTTCCCTTTTTCTGCAAAACCGGCCCGCCGAAAAGGGCAGACCGGTGCGGTACAGGTGCAATTGGAGCTGGCAGCCGGGGTGCTGAGTCAGACACAGGAGCTTCTGCTGCAAAACCCGGAAGCGCCGGTGGATCAGGACGGTCTGATGCTCAAAGCTGCCCAAAAAGCCTGCAGTGGCTGCGCTCACCGCAATACCTGCAGGGATCGGAGAAAATTAGCGGCCCTGACCGGGGATATTTTACAAAAGCCCCTGTGGAGTGCGGAGGAACTGCCGGTTGTATGTATGAAAAGCGGCCGTTTTTTGGCCGAGCTCCACCGAACCCAGGAGCAGCTGCGCTCCATAAAAGCAAGCCACCGCCTGCAGGAGGAATACCGGGCGGCACTTATTCAGCAATATGGCTTTTTAGCGGAATATTTACAGGAGCTGTCAGACAGCCTTATAAAGCGGAAAACCCACGACCCATCGGCTTATAAGCCGGAAATTCTGGTATTCGGGAATCATCCCGAGCCGGACAACGGGGATCTGTGTTTGCGTTTTCCCGGACCGGGCAACAGCTACTATGTACTTTTATGTGACGGCATGGGTACCGGCATGGGGGCGGTGCAGGAGAGTCGCACCGCCGGAAATATGCTGCGGCGGCTGCTGACCGCAGGCTTCCCCCCGGAGCATGCCCTGCGGAGCCTGAACAGCCTTTGCGCTCTGCGGGAACGGGCCGGGGCAGTGACCATTGACCTTGCACAGCTGAAGTTGGAAACCGGCCGGGTCATGCTGTATAAATGGGGGGCTATGCCCTCTTACATCGTTCGTGAATGCGGGGCAGACCGCATCGGTGCCCCCACACCGCCACCGGGCCTGTCGGTAACAGAGCATCGGGAAACGTCCCATAAAATCTCTCTGAAAAAAGGGGAGCTGCTGGTTCTGATCTCCGACGGTGCCCACGATGGCGACACCCTGCGCCGTTGCAGCGAACACAGCGGCACCCCCGGTGACCTGGGTCGCAGCCTTATGTCCCACTGCCGCGTCACCGCTGAGGATGATGCAACGGTGGTGATCATTCGTTTGCTGCCGCAATAAAAGAACGGATTCTTCGCTCCGCTCAGAATGACAAGCAGCCTTTTCAGGTTTTCTCTGTCATTCTGAGCCATCGGCGAAGAATCCGTTTCTCCCTATAAAAATCCTCCCAAGGTGTAAAACCTTGGGAGGTCGTTTTTTCGCAGAGTCAAATATTGTTCGCCCGCAAAACCGCACCACACGGGCGATTGATAATCGTCCCTACAAGACGGATATTAGTGTAAGTAAGCCTTTGCGGAGTCGGTAAACTTTATGAGCGCATCGTAAAGGGAATCCGTACCGCCGTTACGGTTTACATAGCCCTCTATGCTATCCTGTACCGTGCTCAGAAGCACGCCCTTGGCGTTGTAGATCCTGATGGTCACAAGCTGCCGGGCATCGGCATAGACCAGCTGGCTCAGCTCCACGCCGAACAGGCCGCTGACCTCAATGAAGTCCTCGCCCTTTACGGTCACAGACTGCTCATTGCCGAAGTGATCGGTGTAGGAGTAGACCGCATACATGGTGCAGTTCATGCCCTTAAAGGCTACCTGCATCTGGATGCTGCCCTCCAGTACCAGACGGGTACCAAAGTAATTGGTGCCCTCGATGCGGCTGTCAGCGGTGGCAGCTGCTGTCTGCGTACCCCAGGCCTTTTGGGTGTCGGTCAGCTGATTATTGGCAAGGTCGGCAGTGTTATAATTAAAATTCACCTGCGCTGCTGCGCCGTAGTTCAGCATATCCACCATCATGGTCCTACACTTGGCAGTTTGATTGTCCACGTTCCGCATGACGTAGCTGCGGACGGAGTCGGTCTTTGTATTGGAAATTGCCTGACCATCCGCATTATAAATGGTCACGGAAATTTCATCTGCCATTTCCTTGGCAGCCAATCCGTCATAGACAATGGCATAATACGGACCCACTGTGCCCCACTGAGTTGCGGGAATGGTCTTGGTAGCATCGCCCTTCTCAACCACCGCATAAACACCGGTAATATCCTCAAACTTGCTCATTGCCACGCCAAACTGAAACTCCAAAGAATTGCCCAAAATCATGCGGGCCACATCGATATCAAACTCTTCAACGCCCTCCACCGTATAGCTGCATTCCATGAAGCCGGTATAGTGATTGATTCCGCGGATGCCGCAGGTATATGTACCGGGGGCAGCATAGGACACACTGCCCACAAGAACATAATCTATACCCTCCGTCAACACATTGCCGTCATAGGTCACCACAGGCAAAACCGGCTGTTCCTGTTCCGACTTTTCCATGTAGGGGAAGGTAATTTCCGCATCCTCCAAATTTTTATTGGATGGACCGCAGGCAATCACATAGGACACGGGGGTATCGATTCGCTGGGTATAGGTAAATACCAGTGTGCCCTCTTCCGAGGCCTGTCCCTGAGCAACCGCCAGCAGATTGGAGGGGGCAAGAGGATCTTCCGCCCCCAAATCGATCATAGACAGCATTAAGTATTCCTGACCGGCCACAAGTCCGCTGAAGGAGGCGGTTTTTAACGCATCCTGATAGTCGTACTGACCGCCAAAAATGGCTTTTGTGGCAGGCTTTTTGGTGGCTGTATAATCATACGCCACCCAGGTCAGAGTGCCACCGTAATTCTGCTGATAGAGACGCCAGGAGGTGTTATCTGCAGGATAGTAGACTGTAGCTGTTACTCTGGAGAAGGTAGTGCCGTCGATGGCCATCGCACTGCCTTCAAAGTAAATTTCCGTCACGCTGGTACAGCGGAAGAAGACATAAGCGCCCAAATTTTTAATGGTATGGGGGAAGGTCAGGGTGGTAAGGCCGGTGCAGTCCTGGAAGGCCCGGTTATAGATCCGCAGCTCGCCCGAGGACTTTTCCTGGATGTCCAGGGATTTTAAGCCTGTACAGTTTTGGAAGGCATAATCGTAGATATATGCCACCGAGGCCGGGATGGTCAAGCTTTGGAGGGCGCTGCAATTTTGAAATGCATATTTGGCAATGGTCGTCAGGCCATCGGGAAGCACCACACTTTGCAGCTTCGTACAGCCCCAAAAAGCATTATTGCCAAGATCCATCACATTTTTTCCAATCGTCACATGGGTCAGGGCCGTACAGCCGGAAAAAGCTGAGTCGCTTATGCGGGTCAGGCTGTCAGGGAACACGATATTGGTCAGCTTGGAGCAGCCGGAGAAGGCATTGGGGCCAACAGTAGTCAGGCCCTCCTCCAAAATAAGGGTCTTGACAGAGCCCTTATGTTTATACCAGGGCGTACTGCTGGAATAGGTCCATTCGGGCATACTTCCTGTGCCGGAGACCACCATGACACCGTTATGATAAAGCACCCAGGACTGATTCAGGCCAAAGGTGCCGCTGGCCAGAACGCCCACATCCGTAACCGCATCGGGGTCGATCATGGAAAAGGCCTCAGAATCGGCGTTTAGCATGATCCTGCAGGGTCTGTCAATGTCCATTTGTCTGGTAAACTGTCCGGCGGAGAAGGTATATGTACCGGCAGGCAGATAGCCGGCAGTCATACCGGTCTCGCCGGTGGTGCCCAGAAGCGCCCCACCGGCGTATACATCCACATCCGCGCCCTCCGCCACAGCGGTGACCAAAAAGGATTTATAGGGGCATTTTCCGATGCCGGCTGCATCGTAGTCCTTGGAGGAATAGAAGTCGCAGAGCTTAATATGAATGGGGGTGACTTTTATCTCCTGCATGAGCTTTTCACTGCCCAGGAACTTGATCTTAGCAGAAAGCTCTGTCTTAAAAAACAGCTCCATGGCCGTACATTCCTTGCAGGAATGTACTATATCGCCCTGGGTCGGGCCAAATTCCGGGGTCACCTTCAGCTCAAAGCCCACCGGCAGCTCCAGCTCCGTGATCACCAGCCCCTCCAAAACCCGGGCCACCGGCGCCATATTGATGCCGAAGAACACTGCGCCCTCGGCTTTAAAGTCTGCATCCACCTCGGGCGGTGTGGACAGGTCCTTTGTGCCGGTCTCACTACTGTGGGACACGCCTTTTACGAAATTATAATAGGCTTTATATTCCATTTTACCGGAAAATTCCAGCTGCAGCTCCGGCCGGAAGTCCACACGAAGACCCAAAACGCCTATGGAGATATCCGGCAGGCCCAGCTTGCCTGTGGCCTTGCCCTCCACGGAAAAGACCGTACCCACGCCCATTTCAAATTTCAGCTCTGTAAACTGGGTGGATAAGGATATGTAATAGTTGTAGCTCAGCTCCATGCGCAGCGACAGGCTGCCGTTAAAGATCACCTTGCCGCTTAAGTTTTCGGAGTCGTCCTTCAGCTCTTTATTTAAAAATCTGAAATTAAACTGGTATTCGCCCTTTCCGTTGCCCTCAAAGGCCCGGGTGGCCGGGGTTTGGGAAATACCATCAAACACCACGCCCTCCTCTGCAGTCGCTTCATCCACCACCGCATCAGAGGCATCGCCGGTGGCCTCTAACTTCGCGTAGGCGAAAACCTCCTCCAGCTCCACCTGGTCGCCGGTGATGGTGGCGGTCGTGCCGCTGATGGAGATGGCGGCCACCTTCACGATCAGAATGTTATTCTCCCCGTACGGCAGAACGAAAATATCCCCTGTCTGCAGGCCGGTGATCTGCTCGTCGGCATTTTCGATCACATAGGTTGCGGTGGCATCGTCTGCCTGCGCAACGGTATTGACCCCGTCCTGCTGCTCAATAATGATGGTAGAGGTCTCATAGACCGCAAAGTTTGTATCCTCGCTGTCATCCAGCTTCAGCACCAGCGCCGGGTCATAATCCGCCGCCGTGGATGCCAAAAGCTCCTGCATTTGCCGGGTATAGAGCACATTTTCATAGGCACTGCAAAGGGGCGAATAATCGTAAATATCCACCAGATAGGCCGATGCCCGGAAATACTGGGGCATAGTGCCCTCCAAGGTCACGCTGACCTGGGTATCCGTCGGCTGAACCTCCGCCTTGCCGCTACATAGCAGCTGCAAGCCGTCCTCGGTATAAATACCGACCACCAGGATCGCAGGCTCCAAGGCACGCAACCGGGCAGTGGCAACGCCGTTTTCCACCTCCAGGCCTACCACATTATAGCCACCGGCTGCTTGGTCTGCCTCCTGATAGTCCTGAAGCTCCTGACTCAGCAGCGTGCCAAGGCCGTTTGTACCCTCCACAGACCATGCATTGCTGTCTGCCACAGGGGGCTCCACAGCCTTCGCCTCCACTGCAGGGAGCATGGCCAGCAGCATGACTACACAGAGGATCACAGAAAGACTTCTTTTAAACATCATTCTATTTCAGCTCCTTTTACAGAGGATCTTTATAAGAGCATCATAGCATATTCGTTATGTGGATGCAAGTATAAAATGGGTGCGGTTTACGGCGGATGATCTGCCCCTACAATCGTGTAATGAGCACAAAGGGCCTGCTCCACGGAGCAGGCCCAAATATTATTTGCCTAACAGGATCTGTGCAAGGGGAGAATCGGCGTCCAGGATGATGGTCTTTTCTTCGCCGGTCAGAGAAGCCTTCAGGGCATCCAGTGCCAGCATAAATTCATAGAAATCCTTCTTATCCTGGGTATCGTAGGCCTCGGCCAGCAGGCGCATATACTCTGCTTCGCCCTCGGCCTCCAACTGGGCGGCTTCGGCCTTTGCATCGGAAATGGTGATGTTTACGGTCTTATCTACCTCAGAACGGATGGTGGAGGCCTCTTTATTGCCCTCAGCGGTGTGCTTCTCGGCGATCTGGTTCCGCTCAGATATCATACGGCTGTAAACGGCGTTGAGGTTCGAATCGGGCAGGTCGAACTGCTTGATCTTTACATCCTCTACGGTGATGCCGTACTCTCTGGTCTGCTTGTCAACGATGCCGGTGATGGACTCGTAAATTTCGTTGCGCTTTGCGCCATCTTCCATATTGATAATGTCGGCCTGTGCCAGGGTACTGATGGTGTTTTTCAGGGCATTATAGGTAATGGCGTTGAGGCGGTTTTCTGCCTCGGCGGTGGTGCCCAGACTCCGGTAGAACTGACGGGCATCGCTGATGCTCCACAGCAGATAGCAGTCCACATTCATCTGCTGCTTATCGGAGGTATAGACCGGGGAAGGGGGGATATCGTAGATCATGGTGGTTTTGGGGAAGGTGCGGACCGTGTCTACAAAGGGAATCTTAAAATGCAGACCGGCCTGATCCTCCACGCCTACGATCTCAGAGAACCGGAAAACGCAGGCGTATTCGTTTTCCTGCACGGTATACATCGATGCGGCAGCCACGATAATGACAACGAGGGCAATGGCCGCTGTAATGATCCATTTTTTCATGGTGTTAACCTCCTGTAATGGTGTCAAGGGGCAGGAGCATATCGATGCTCTCGCCGTCGCCGGTGTTGATATAGACCTTTACACCGGGCAGAACCTGAGAAACGATCTCATAATACATCCGGGATTTGGTGATCTCCGGGTTTTGGGCGTACTCCTCGTACATGGCCTCAAACATGGCCACCTGCTCGATCGCCTCGTTAATACGGCTCTTTTTCAGAAATTCCGCATTCTTCAGCAGCTGGATGGCCTCGGCCTCCGCTGCGGGCAGCTGGGCATTCTGATAAGCCATGGCCTCGTTTACAACCGCTTCGGCGTTCTGCTTGGCGGTCTCCACGTTCTTAAAGGCCTCACGGACCTGCTCCGTGGGGGGATCAGCGTCCTGAATACGCACATCAACCAGTGTCAGGCCGATGTCATACTCCGCCAACACTTCCATCACTAAGTTTTTCACCTGCTGCTGGATGTCGGCCTTGCCGTCGGTCAGTACCGCATCCACGCTGGTAGAGCCCACCACATTCCGAACCTGGCTCTGGATCAGGTTTTTCAGGATCAGCGGCGCATTATTGGAGCTGTAGAGGTACTTTACGGGATCAGAAATGCGGTACTCCACGAAAAAGTCCACATTTACAATATTATAATCGCCGGTGATCATGGTGCTTTCGGCCTCCACTGTGGTGGTATTGCCGTTTGCATCGGTGACATAACCCAGCTCGATCTTCTGATAGACATTCACATCCACCTTCTGTGCCTTTTGGATGCCAAAGGGCAGCTTGAAATGTAGGCCTGCATCGGTCACATCGGTGACCTTGCCAAAGGTGGTGACAACCGCCTTTTGCTTATCGTCAACGGTATAAAAGCAGGTGATCAGGCCGATCAGCAGCACCAGGGCCACCAAGCCGATCAGCACCATTTTGCCTGTCTTTTTGATGTCTTTTTCCTCCCATTTTCCTTTGCCGGGAGACCATCTGTAATTACTCATAACGCATTCTCCTTTAAATTTGATAGCATTTGCTCCGCTTCCTGACGCATCCGCTCTGCAAGATATGCAACCAGCATGATCCGCAGCACCTCCTGCACACGCTGCTTTGCGCCGGGGCGGGGTTCTACATAGTTTTCCAGACACTGCTCCAAAAGCTTTCCGGCACTTTCGGTGTCGTCAAGCTCCTTTGCACGGGCAGCCAGCTCCACAAACATGAAATAGAGCTCAGAATCATCGATCATATCATCGGATTCATCATCAAGCTGGCCGTTAATATACCCCAAGAGGCTGCAAACTTTTTCAATGGGTAATACACCCTTGAGCATATTGATATTGATGATCCTGCACAGCTGCCGCAATGTATAGTGCTTTTTCTCCGGCGGTGTCAAAAAGCCACGGCGCACCCAGTTCTGCACCTGATAAGGCTCCAAGCCTGTAATAGACGACACCTGACTCAGCACCAGCTCGCCGCCCATAAACATGGCCCGAAACTGGTCGCGAACCCGGGTAGCCTGGGCCCTGTCTGCCTTCAGCACCGTACCCGGTATTATCCACTCCATATTGGTCCACCTCCTTCATTTGTGGTGATTTGATGTTATCATGTAATCACGTGATTGTCAATAGTAATCTTATGAACTATTTGTAAATTCGGATTTTTTATTTTTTCCTCTTTACGAACGGTCAAAAATGGTGTACAATACGGTTACAAAAAAAGGAGGTGACCCGATTGGCCTGTCTGAAATGCGGAAAAGAAAGCAGCGATGTGTTCTGTGAAAGCTGCAGAGCAGAGATGGAGCAATACCCCGTAAATCCCGGTACGCCCATCAATGTTCCTGATCGGGAAGCTTATTTTGCTGTAAAAAGAGCCAATAAGCCCAAGCGGAAAGCCACCGTTGAGGAGCAGAACGCATCTCTGCGAAAGCTGTCGAAATTTCTGCTGATCCTGTGGCTGCTCACCGCCGCAGCATTGGCTGTATTTATTTTGCTGTGGATCTTTTTCTAATGTTTCACGTGAAACAATTACTAAAGAGGTAGACATATGGGAAAAATTATAGCCGTGGTGAATCAAAAGGGCGGCGTGGGTAAAACCACCACCTCTGTGAATCTCACCGCCGCATTGACCGCCGCAGGCAAAAGAGTCCTGCTGTGCGATTTTGACCCCCAGGCCAACGCCACCTCCGGCATGGGCCTGGATAAACGGAAGCTGCAACGCTCCGTTTACGATGTAGTGATCAATGGCACACCTGTTACAGAAGCCATTGTGGCCACTCAGTACGGTCATGTGTTGCCCTCGGCAGCAGACCTGGCCGGTGCAGCTGTGGAGCTGATCGCCATGGAGCGGCCCAATGAGCAACTGAAAAATGCCCTTGATAAAATCAAGCATATTTACGACCTGGTTCTTATTGATTGTCCGCCATCACTGGAGCTGCTGACCCTGAACGGATTGGCTGCTGCCGACGGCATCTTAGTGCCGGTGCAGTGTGAGTATTACGCACTGGAAGGCTTGTCTGATCTGATGAGCACGCTGCGGATGGTGAAAAAGCGGATCAACCCCCGCTTAGAGATCTTCGGTGTTGCCCTGACCATGTTTGACGGCAGAACCAACTTCTCCACCCAGGTGGCACAGGAGGTGCGCAGACATTTCCCCGGAAAGGTCTATGCATCGGTGATTCCCCGCAATGTGCGCCTGGCCGAAGCACCCAGCCATGGCTTGCCTGTAACGGTTTATGACAAGCACAGCAAGGGCGCAAGGGCCTACACCGAAATGGCACAGGAGATCATTAAGAAGCTTTGATGTTTCACGTGAAACAATGCTATTTTAATACTATTATCGAGGTGATTACATGGCAGGACAAAAAGGTCTTGGCAGAGGCCTTGGCGCACTGATGGGTGATGTCTTTGATGAGCCCGCAGAGAAAACGCCCTACAAGCTGCTACCGATCCACAAGGTCGAACCCAACCCCGGTCAGCCCCGTCAGGATTTTGACGAAGAGGAGCTGCAGGCACTGTCTGAGTCCATTGAACTACACGGTGTGATGCAGCCCCTGACCGTTCGGGAGTTAAACTCCGGCTACTATCAGATCATTGCAGGTGAACGCCGCTGGCGTGCCGCAAGAATGGCGGGCCTTAGTGAGCTTCCGGCAGTGGTTATTGAAGCAGATGACAAAAAGGTCATGGAGCTGGCACTTATTGAGAACCTGCAGCGGCAGGACTTAAACGCCATCGAAGAAGCGCAGGGCTATATGAGCCTGATGAATGATTACGGCCTGACTCAGGATGAGGCTGCCAAGCGGGTGGGTAAATCCCGCCCTGCAGTTGCAAATGCCTTGCGGCTGCTGAGTCTTCCCGAGGAAATCGGGGAAATGGTTCGGTTTGGAAAGCTTTCTGCGGGACATGCCCGGGCTGTGCTTTCCATTAAAAACGAAAAAAAGCAGTTAGAGGCCGCAAAGAAAATTGCAAACTTAGGTCTTTCCGTGCGGCAGGCCGAGCTTCTTTGCAAGAACATGGAAAAGCCCGCAGAGAAGCCCAAGCCGGTTACATTGGCTGTTGACTATGTGGCAGAGTGCGAAAAGAGTCTGTCCAAGCAGCTGGGCCGTGGCGTGAAGATCGTAAACGGCAAGCGTAAGGGCCGTTTTGAACTGGAATTCTACGGTCAGGAGGACCTGCAGGTACTGCTGGAAGCCCTGATGACCATCAAAAAATAATCTATTCAGGAGATGGAAATACAATGCTGGATATTAAGAAAATCAAAGAAAACCCCCAGGCTGTCAAGGACGGCCTGAAGGCAAAGGAAGTGGACTGCGATGCAATCGTAGACCGTATTCTGGAGCTGGATGTACAGATCCGTGGTCTCAAGACCTCCTCTGAGCAGAAGACCGCTCAGAAGAACAAGCTGAGTAAGGAAAACGGCAAGCTGTTCGGTCAGAAGAAGGGCTTCGAAAAGCAGGGCAAGGATACTTCTGAAATCGAGGCTGCCATTGCCGCCAACAGCGCCGAGAGCGTCAAGCTGGATGAGGCTATTGCCGAAGAAACCAAGGAGCTGGATGTACTGGCTGCAGAGTTCAAGACCTGCATGCTGGCACTGCCCAACCTGCCCGACAGCGACCTTCTGCCCGGCGGCAAGGAGAACAACGAGCCTCTGCGTTATGTGGGCAACAAGCCCAACTTCGACTTCGAGCCCAAGCATCATGTGGACCTGTGCCAGAACCTGGGGCTCATTGACTACGAGCGTGGTGTCAAGCTGGCAGGCGCAGGCAACTGGATGTACACCGGCATGGGTGCACGTCTGGAGTGGGCGCTGCTGAACTACTTCATCGATACCCACACCGCCGATGGCTACGATTTCATTCTGCCTCCTCATATGCTGGAGTATATGTGCGGTGAGACCGCCGGTCAGTTCCCCAAGTTTGCCGACGAGGTCTATAAGATCGCCAACCCCACCGACGACCGTGTACACTACATGCTGCCCACCGCCGAGGCTGCTCTGTGCTCCATTTACAGAGATGAGATCCTCAGCGAGAGCGAGCTGCCCAAGAAGCTGTTTGCCTATACCCCCTGCTTCCGCCGTGAGGCCGGCTCTCACCGTGCCGACGAGCGTGGCATGGTCCGTGGCCACCAGTTCAATAAGGTGGAGATGTTCCAGTTCTGCAAGCCTGAGGATTCCGATGCTGCCTTTGATGAGCTGGTAACCAAGGCTGAGAAGCTGGTGGAGAACCTGGGCTTCCACTTCCGTACCGTGAAGCTGGCTGCCGGTGACTGCTCCGCTTCC
>CAYMPY010000013.1:0-23688 GCA_964392535.1 uncultured Oscillospiraceae bacterium | reverse complement strand
AAACTAAAGCACTTATATCCAGAAATAAAGTTTTAGTATTAACAGGATACTACTGTGGTGTGTCTTTTATTTTGCAAAAGCAAGCAATTTTTCAGCATCCAGCTGGTCATAAGCGGCCAGGAACCTGGCAAGCTCCTGAGCAATCTGCTTTGCGCCGCCGACCTCGTTTGCCTCGATGTTCAGGGGCAGCAGGGGATCGTGGAGGGACAGCCGCAACAGGAACCAGCCGCTGCCGATGTTTACACGGACACCCTCGTAGTTACTGGGAGCTAAACTCCAGCCGGGCTGGGACTGTGCATAGGCGGTCAGCTCGTCAATGACCTTCTGACCGTAGGTCTTGAAGTCCTCGACCAGAATGTTCATGCGGAACTCCAGGCTTTCAGCAGGCTCTGCCAGGGTCTCGATCAGGGAAGCTAAGGTGTAGCCCTCCTTCTTGCCGCGAGCCAGCTCGATCAGCAGCTTGGTGACGAGATATGCACCGTCATCTAAGAAGTAATTCTCCTTCAGTGCGCCGTGGCCGGAGGTCTCGATAGCCAGCTGGCTGTCCTGACCAAGCTCATTGAGGCGGATAGACTCGTTGATAACGTTGCGGTAGCCACGCTTAAAGCGGTGGTGCACGCCGCCCTTTTCTGCAATGAAGTCCGCAAGGCCGGTGGAGGTGATGGAGTCGGTGACAATAGTGGTGCCGGGATGCTCACGCAGCAGAATGGCAGAGAGCATTGCAATGATGCGGTTTCTGTTGAGCTCACTGCCATCGGACAGCACAGCACCTGCACGGTCCACATCGGTGTCGAAGATAATACCCAGGTCGGCCTTGTTGGTCTGGACAGCCTCGGTGATGGCGGCCATGGCGGTATGGTCTTCAGGATTGGGAATGTGGTTGGGGAAGGAGCCGTTCGGGTCTAAGTAGCGGCTGCCGGTGGTGTCTGCGCCCAGGGGCTTTAAGACCTTGTCGGCATAGAAGCCGCCTGCGCCGTTACCGGCATCCACCACGATGCGGAAGCCCTCCAGGGGCTTTTCTTCGCCGGTAGCAGTACGGATCTTGTCAGCCAAAAGCTTTGCATAGGTGTCCATGAAGCTGCCGCTTTCCAAAGTGCCTGCTGCAAGGCCGGTGACGGCATCGCTTTCAGCGTACTCCAAAATGGCTTTAATATCGACCTTTTCCAGACCGCCGCCTGCGGTAAAGAATTTAAAGCCGTTGCGGTTGAAGGGCAGGTGACTGGCGGTGATCATCACCGTGCCGTCAAAGCAATAGCCCTCGGTGACGGTTGCCATGAACATGGCGGGGGTACTGGCCATGCCAAAGTCGGTGACGGCAAGGCCCTGCTGGACCATGGCCTCACAGATCCAGCTGCACAGCTGAGGACCGGACAGGCGGGAATCCCGACCAACGGCTACACGCAGTGCGGTCTTACCGGTCTTTTCCTTCAGCCACAGGGCAAAGCCACGGCCAATGTCCTTACAGGCCTTTTCGGTTAAGTTGATGTGCTGGCCTTCGATACCCTCTAAGGCAACACCGCGGATGTCACTGCCGTTTTGCAGCTTTTTATAATCCATATTGATCTCCTCCGTAAGTTTTTTATAATTCTACCATATATTGCAAAAAGAATCAACCGCTTTTGTAGGGACCGTCCGGGAGGCCGGTCCCTACAAAGGGTTATTATAAAATCGGGGTAATTGTGCCACTGCCAACCACCAAATCTCCGTCGTAGAACACAACCGCCTGACCCGGTGTCAATGCCCGCTGGGGTTCATGGAACACCACACGCACCTGATCACCCTCCGGGTAGATGGTTGCTTTTTGGGGTTTGTGGCGGGAGCGTGCCTTGGCGGTGACCTCCATGGGCTCTGTGAGAGCAGGGAAGGGCATCCAGTTTAAATCCGTGGCAATCAGGGTGGTTGCAAATAAAAGCTCCTCCGGGCCCACAGTGACCGTGTTATGGGTCATGTCCTTACTGCAGACATAAACCGGTTCGCCCATGGCAAGGCCCAGCCCCTTGCGCTGGCCCAGGGTGTAGGCCATTGCGCCCTTGTGGGTGCCGACCCGGTTGCCGGCTTGATCTAAAAATGCACCGCAGGGGTAATCCTGCCCTGTGTACCGCTTTATAAATTCATAGTAATCTCCATCGGGAATGAAGCAGATATCCTGGCTGTCCCGCTTTCGGGCGTTGATAAAGCCCTGCTGTTCGGCAATCTGCCGTACCTGATCCTTTGTCAGCTCCCCCAGGGGGAACAGGATGCGGGCAAGCTGCTCCTGGGTAAGGCCCGCAAGAAAGTAGCTTTGATCCTTGACATCGTCAGGGGCTTTACGGAGAATATACCGTCCGTTTTGCTGCTCTATGCGGGCGTAGTGACCGGTGACGATGTGACTGCAGCCCAGCTCCAGAGCCAGGTCCAGTAAATGCCCGAATTTTATGGTCTTGTTACATTCCACACAGGGGTTGGGTGTGCCACCCTCGGCGTAAACCCGGATAAAAGGATCTACAACCTGTTGGCAGAACAGGTCCCGGGAATCGTATTCATAAAAAGGAATCTGCAGCCGCTCCGCAACAGCCCGGGCATCGGCGGTATCTGCCGGTTTCCCTGTCAGCTCCTTGCCGCACAGCAGCAAGGTAGCGCCAATACATTCGTACCCCTTTTGCTGCATCAGGTACGCCGCAACGGAGCTGTCTACGCCACCGCTCATGGCGATCATAACACGTTTTGTCATGCAATAACCTCGTTTGTTTGATTTTTTAATATTCTATCACAGCCACATTTAAAATGCAATAATCTGCATTATAATGTATTATGTAAACCGATGTATAGGGTAAAATATGGTAAAGCATGGTATATATGGGGGCGAATCCATAATTTATCCATATATTTCTTTAAAAGAGCGGTTACAAAATGTAATTTTATTTAAATTTGGGGTTGCAATATGGTTACAATTCTGCTATAATATTCGGGACGATATGGAAAGGAGCAAGATATACCGATGAAAAGACTGATGTGTCTGTTGCTTATATTGGTACTTATGTGCGGCGTGATCCCCGTTTCTGCTGATGAAACGACCGCTGCTGATGAAACGACCACTGCTGATGATGGCACCTTCACCACCAGTGATGCGTGCATTGCAATGATCAAACAGATGGAGGGCTTCTGCCGTTATCCGATGTGGGATTACGCCCAGTATACGGTTGGATACGGTACGCGTTGTCCTGATGATATGCTGGCCTATTATAGTGCAAACGGCATTACCGAGGCCCAGGCAGAGAATCTGCTGCGGAACTTCCTGAACCGCTTTGAGACAGAGATCAATGAGAAGCTGATCAAAAAGCATAATCTGAAGCTGAACCAGCATCAGTTTGATGCGTTGGTGTCCTTCTCTTATAACTGTGGCACCGCCTGGATGTACAGTACCACCGGCACCTTCTATAAGGCCATTGTGGAAGGCTACACCGGTAACGACTTGGTTCGTGCTTTTGCGCTGTGGTGCAGCGCCGGTGACGAGGTTCAGCTGTTCCTGATCCGCCGCCGTCTCAGCGAAGCCAATATGTACTTAAACGGCATTTATGATCAGACTCCGCCGGAGCAGTACTGCTATGTGCTGTATAACGCCAACGGCGGTACTACATCTCCCCGTACCCAGGGGTACAGCACCGAGTGGGCCGCAGCACCTTATCCTGTACCTACTTATGATGGCTATACCTTTACCGGCTGGTACACCCAGCGTACCGGCGGCACAAAGGTTACCTCTCTGGATGCTTCCCATAACGGCATGACTCTGTATGCCCACTGGACCGACGGAAACGGCAACAGCCCCAACTTGACCAAGGGCCCCTGGGATGTGACCGTTACCGGTGTAGATGTGAATCTACGCAAGGGTCCCGGCACCAATTATTCCAAGGTCGGCACTGCCAAGAAGGGCACCAAGCTGACCATTACCGAGACCGTTGACGGCGGTGGCTACACCTGGGGAAACTACGGTGATGGCTGGATCGCACTGAAGTATACGGATTTTGAAGAGGTCGTCAGCGGTGGCACTACCTCCGGCGGTAACACCTCTTCCGGCGATATCGGCAATACCAACACCGATACCAGCCAGCAGCCCGAGTCCGAGCAGGTGATTTTGACCGGTACGGTCAAGGTTAACGATTCTCTGAATATCCGTGCCAACGCAGGCACCGGCTACAGTGTTGTAGGTGAGTTGAAGTCCAATACCAAAGTTGAGATCCTGGAAACCAAGATGGTAGGTACGGTCAAATGGGGCCGTATTTCCCAGGGCTGGATCAGCATGGATTATGTGGTTCTGGACAAGGAGGAAACCACAGAGCCTGAATCTGAAAATCCCGAAAATAACGAAGAAAAGACCTATACCGGTACGATCGTAAATTGTACGGTTTCTGTTCGTATCCGCAAAGGCCCCTCTGTTGATGACGAGATCGTGGGCTATGTGAATAAGGATACAAAGGTTACGATTACCGAGATCAAAAAGATGTCCATGGGTGATTGGGGCAAGATTAGTGATGGCTGGATCAGTATGGACTATGTGCTGTTGGATAACGAGCCTGAAGAGGACGACCAGCAGGAGACTCAGCAGCCCGACTCTGAGCAGTCCAAGACCCTGTGGGGCACGGT
Organism: uncultured Oscillospiraceae bacterium; assembly: GCA_964392535.1. Lineage (GTDB taxonomy): Bacteria > Bacillota > Clostridia > Oscillospirales > Oscillospiraceae > Faecousia. The sequence goes on along the minus strand of CAYMPY010000013.1, from coordinate 19,068 downwards.
GGATGTAAATGAGTTTCTGCGTGTCCGCAGCAATACCAGCACTTCCGCACCTGTTGTGGGCTACAAGAAGCCCAATGATCGGGTGGAGATCCTGGAGCAGCGCACCGATGGCGGCATACTGTGGGGCCGTATCAGTGAGGGCTGGATCGCTATGAGCTATGTAAAGCTGGATGGCAGTGAAGAGGAAAATGAGTCCGAGCAGAACCCTGAGCCCGAAATTACCCAGGCTATTTGGGGCACCATCAATGTCAACGTCTCTTTGAATATCCGTAAGGAAGCCAGTGTGGCCTCTCAGCAGGTTGGCTCCTACGGCAAGAATGAGCGTGTGAAGATTCTGGAGCGTAAGACCGTTTCCGGTACTGTCTGGGGCAGAACCGACAAAGGCTGGATCAGCATGTACTATGTGATCGTGGACGATTACTCCGATCAGATCAACAAGACCTACACCGTCATTGCGGACCGTCTGAATATTCGCAAAGGTCCCGGCACCGATGAAGCCATCGTCAGCTGGGTGGACTACGGTGGAAAGGTTACCGTTCTGGAGATCACCACCAATGATGCCGGCGAACGTTGGGCAAGAATTGCCAGCGGCTGGGTCAGCATGGACTACCTGAAATAAAAATCGTAGGGGCGATTCACGAATCGCCCCTGCTTTTTTGATTTAATAATGGTTAATTATTGCATTCAAACCTTGTAAAACTGCAAACTCTCAATACATATACAAAAACACAAAAAACACTTGAAAAACAGGGCGAAAAGTAGTATTCTATTAGACGTAAAGCTATGCCAAAATACATATTTCAGGAGGATACAAACATGATTACAAAAGCTGCCCTTGATGCAGCCAAGGCCGCCTATGATATTGAGGCTGCCTGCATTAACGAAATGAAGGCTTACTTCGATGATGAGCAGTTTTCTAAAGCTGTGGAGCTGCTGGCTACCGCTCCCCGGATCGGTGCTGCCGGCTGCGGTCATTCCGGCATTATCTGCCAGCACTTTGCACACCTAATGTGCTGCATTGAGCGTCCTGCACGTTTTGTCAGCCCTGCTGAGGCTGTCCACGGTGCAACCGGCTTTATCCAGGAGGGCGATGTTATGGTGTTTGCCTCCCGTGGTGGTAAGACCAAGGAGCTGCTGCCCATCGTGGATATCTGCAAGGCCAAAGGCGTGAAGATCATTACCGTTACCGAAAATATGGAATCTCCCTTGGCCCAGGCTGCCGATGTGGTCATTAAGCAGCATGTGAACCGGGAGACCGATAAGTGGAATGCCCAGGGCACGACCTCCACTACCGCACTATGCATGATCTTCCATGCACTGCAGGCCGCCCTGATTGAAGTCACCGGCTACCAGGCAGAGCAGTTTGCCCTGATCCATCCCGGTGGAGCTGTGGGCGAGCGGCTGAACAATAAGGCACTTTAATGTAGGGAATGCATTTATGCATTCCTGTACCGCAATCGACGGAACGGATAAATCCGTTCCCTGCAATTGGAATTTATTTAAGGAGTTTATGATATGAAGAAAAACATTATCGGCTATGTTTGCTTTGGTGAGGTCAACACTCCCATTGAGCGTCTGCAGATGAAGCATGACGAGGCACTGGCTGCCCTGCAGGAGAAGGTTGACGGCATCGTGGATGCAGGCCTGGTCATCGATGATCCCGCTTATGAGACCGCTGACGCCGCCTACGCCAAGCTGGAAGGCAAGGACCTGAGCTGCCTGGTTGTCTGCGTTGCCGGTTGGGTGCCCACCCATGCCGTTATCCGTGTTACCGATCACTTCCGTCATGTGCCTATGGTCCTGTGGGGCCTGTGTGGCTGGAAGGAGAACGGCCGCATCATTACCACTGCTGAGCAGGCCGGTACCACCGCTCTGCGCCCCGCATTTGAGGCTCTGGACTATACCTTCAAGTATGTCTATAACATCATTGACAAGCCCTGGCCCATGGAGAAGATCACCACCTTCATTTCCGCTGCCTGCGCCCGTCATAACCTGCGCTCTGCCAAGGTTGGTACCATGGGCTACCGTGATATGCTGCTGTACGGCACCCAGTACGAGGGCAACTCCATGCGCGGTCAGATCGGCGTAGAGGTTGAGCCTTACGAGATGCTGGAGATGGTCCGTGCCATTGATACCCTGGATGCTGCTGATGTAGCAGAGGGCATCAAGTTCGTCAAGGAGAATTGGGTATTCAAGAAGGAGTGCGACGATTCCGTTATCGAGAAGGGCGTCAAGTATGCACTGGCTATTTTGAAGAAGATCCAGGAGCGTGGCTGGGAGGCCATCACCCTGCTGGACGTAGATGGCATGAAGAAGCTGGAGGGCTTCCCCCCTGCAATGGTATTTATGCTGCTGGAGCACTACTGCAACATCCTGACCGTTCCCGAAAACGACGTTATGGGTGCTGTGACCCAGCTGATCATGCATTACATCTCCGGTCAGACCGTGCCTTACTTAGAGTACTATGAGTTCTTTGAAAACTCCATGCTCATCGGTGTGCCGGACTTTGTGCCCAAGGCTGCTACCGAGGGTGATGTGACCGTTCTGCCTGCCGCTTTCGGTCTGCTGAACGCTTCTCTTCTGAACGTTTCCAAGGTCAAGACCGGCTATGTGACCTGCGCCCGTCTGGTGTACCTGAAGGGCAAGTACAAGATGCATGTCTATACCGCTGAGGCTAAGACTCCTCCCGCATGGAACGAGTTTGGCTGGGACGATCCCGCTCCTCAGCTGCCCAGCCTGGAGGTGTTCCCTGACTCCTGCACTGTTGAGGAGTTTGCACAGAACGTATCCAGCCAGCATGTCATCGTGACCTACGGCAACCATGTGGAAGCTATTAAAGATTTCTGCAAGATGATGGACATCGAACTGGTTTATTAAGCTAATTGTAGGGACACCCGTCCCCGGGTGTCCTCTTACGATCCTTTTAGAGATTTACCTGACGGAGACCTACTATGTTACTGATTGATGATGCTGATATTAACAGAATCAAAGAGCTTTATAATTACTATCCCATTGATGGTGTGACCACGAACCCATCTATTTTGGCCAAATGTGGCAGACCGCCCTATGAGGCGCTGCAGGATATCCGTGCATTTATCGGCAACAAGGCCCAGCTTCATGTGCAGGTTGTTTCCAAAACTGCAGAGGATATGGTTGCTGAGGGTCGGAAGATCGAGCGCACCTTGGGTAACAACACGTATATTAAAATTCCCTCTGTTCCGGAGGGCCTGAAGGCTATGCAGATTCTGCGGGGTGAGGGCTATCATGTGACCGCGACGGCTATTTATACGCCTATGCAGGCCTACCTGGCTGCCAAGGCCGGTGCAGAGTATGCTGCGCCCTATGTGAACAGAATCGATAACCTGGGTAATGACGGTATTAACACAACTAAGAAGATCCATGATATCTACACCTCCAACGGTATAGATACCAAGGTGCTGGCTGCCGGCTTTAAAAACTCCCAGCAGGTGCTGGACCTTTGTGAGTATGGCATCAGCTGTGTGACACTGGCCTCTGAGGTTATTGATAACTTAATTAAAAATGCAAATGTTACCGCTGCTGTGGACGATTTTGTAAAGGATTTTGAATCCCTCTGCGGCAAGGGTAAAACAATGCTGAACTGTGAGGAATAAACTATGGCAATTCTTTCTCCTTCTATTTTGTCTGCGGACTATATGCACTTCCATGAGGATATGGACCGCACCAAGGCTGACGGCGCCAAGTGGCTCCATGTGGACATTATGGACGGCCATTTCGTGCCCAATATGTCCTTCGGCTACGCCTGGGTCAAGCAGATGCGGAAGATCACCGACCTTACGCTGGATGTGCACCTGATGATCGATACCCCCATCAAGTACGCTGAGGAGTTCTGTAAGGCAGGCTCTGACTACCTGACCATCCATGTGGAGGCCGATACCCCTGAGAATATTATGGCTACCATCGACCTGATCCGCAGCCACGGTGTGAAGCCCGGCATTGTGGTGAAGCCAAACACCCCTGCAGAGGCTATTGCAGAGTATCTGCCCAAGGTGGACCTGGTGCTGGTTATGACCGTAGAACCCGGCTTCGGCGGTCAGAAGTTCATGGCCCATATGATGCCCAAGCTCAAGCAGCTGCGGCAGATGCTTAACGAGGTCAACCCCTCCTGCCACCTGGAAGTGGACGGCGGTGTGGATCTGACTACCGGCGAGATCTGTAAGGAAAACGGCGCTGATGTGCTGGTTGCCGGCTCTGCCTTCTACGGCTGTGCCGACCGCCCCGGCTTCGTCGAGAAAATCGAAAAATAATATTCCCCGGCGGGAGTAAGCCCCCGTCCTGCGGCATGTAGGGCGGGGGCTTACTCCCGCCGCGGACCGTAACCGCTGTAAGGAACGGATAAATCCGTTCCAAATTGTGGAATGCATAAATGTATTTCCTACAGGCAGGGGAGATTACTGTTACAATGTGATAAAAAGTGTTTAAATGTTATCATTATAAACAGAATTTAACAAAAAATTATGTTTTATTAACATTTTACAGTTGATTTTTGCGGCAAATACAGTATAATAAAAAGGTAAAGGGTGGAGGTTGCTCTATACCCTGAATTCTTTAAAAAGGGAGAAGAATTACATGATCATTACGCAAAAAAAGCCTATTGAAGAAGTCATGGCTATGGTTGGCGATGCCAAAACAGTTGCCATTGTCGGCTGTAACAGCTGTGCTACTGCCTGTCAGACCGGTGGTGAGCCCCAGGTTCAGGAACTGGCTAAGATCCTGGAGGATGCGGGCAAGACTGTGGTTGCTACCACCGTCTGTGACTACTGCTGCATGAACCTGGGTGTCAAGGGCAAGATGAAGCCCATCGTTGCACAGAAGCCTGATTGCATGATCTGCATGTCCTGCGGTGACGGCGTTCAGTGTGTTGCAAAGAACGCCCCCGGCATCCCCGTATACCCCTCCAACAACACCATGTACTTAGGCGAAGCTGTCCGCTTCGGCGTTTGGGAAGAAGCCTGCCGCTTCTGCGGTGACTGTGTGTTGGGTAAGACCGGCGGTATCTGCCCTGTTACCCAGTGTGCCAAGAGCCTGATGAACGGTCCCTGTGGCGGTCAGAAGAACGGCATGTGCGAGGTCAATCCTGAGAATCCTTGCGCCTGGATCAAGATCTATGAGCGCCTGCAGGCTATCGGCCAGGTTGAGAAGATGACTGAAACCCGTGAGGATAAGGGCTACGCTGCCCATGCTTATCCCAGAACTATCAGCTTGAGGGGGAAGAAGTAATGAGTATTTTAAAAGACGCATTAGAATCCGGCAAGTTTGGCGTTACCGCTGAAATGGCCCCTCCTAAGGGATACGACTTTGCAGAGCAGATGGAAGCCGCTGAGCTGCTGGCTGGCAAGGTCCACGCTGTGAACGTTACCGACATGCAGTCCGCCAGCCTGAAGGCTTCCGGCCTGGGCCTGTGCATTAAGCTGAAGCAGGCAGGCGTGGAGCCCATTATTCAGATCACCGGCCGTGACCGTAACCGTATGGCTATTATGGGCGACATTCTGTCTGCAGCCTCCTTCGGCATCGACACCATGCTGGCCCTGACCGGTGACCACCCTGTTGTGGGCGACTGCAAGGATGCAAAGCCTGTTTACGATTTGGACTCCGTTGGCATCCTGAAGATGCTCAGCAAGATGGAGGAGACAGGTTGTGATTGCGGCGGCAACGAGATCGCCGGCGGCGCACCCAAGTTCTATAAGGGCGCAGCAGTTACCCCTGTTTATGAGCCCATGTTCCTGCAGATCAACAAGCTCCGCCAGAAGGTGGAAAATGGCGCTATGTACGTACAGACCCAGGGCATTTTCAACCTGGATCAGTTCAAGTACTTCCTGGATGCTGTGGATAAGGCCGGTATCAAGACCCACATCATGGCAGGTATTATTCCGCTGAAGTCTGCCGGTATGGCAAACTACATGAATCAGAATGTTCCCGGTATCGATGTGCCTCAGGACATGATCGACCGCCTGGCCGCTGCTGCTGCAGAGGGCAAGGAGAAGGGCATCAAGGGTCTGCCTGCTCAGCTGGGCATTGAGATGGCTGCTGAGATGATCGCCAAGATCAAGGACGAGAAGCTGTGTGACGGTGTTCATATCATGGCCATCGGCGCAGAGAAGAATGTCCCCACCATCCTGGACAAGGCCGGTATTGCAATTTAACACATAAAAACGGAGTGCCATTGGCGCTCCGTTTTTAATTGATAGTGGACAATTGAAGTTGATGATTATTTATCCATTATCAATTAAACTGGGGCGGTTTTACGGAGCATCGAGGGTGTTGCCTTCTACAATGGTTGTTTGTAGGGGATGCATTTATGCATTCCACGGGACGGGTTTCCCATCTCGCACCCATACACATTGGCCGTAGGCCAATGTATTGAGTTGCGAAGCAACGTATTGCCCAATTGGGTAATATTAATTCCTGACGGAATTTGAGATACTTCCCTGTGGGAAGCAATATGTGCCAAGGCACACGATATGTCGGCCTTCGGGCGATGTGCAGTAAATGAAAAACAGCCGCTTCTCAACGGAAGCGGCTGTTTATTAGTCTATAATTGCCTTTACACTGCCAAGCCGTTCGATAAATACTGCGGCATCCTTTTGGGCCGTTTCTGTGGGGACTTCATAGCGGCTGGTCATTGCCTCTATCAGCTCCCCAAAAGTGTGCTCCTGCTCCAAAAACTCCCAAATAAATCTACCGGAGTCGTTTACGGTGATCATACCGGGGAATGCGGCGGCGGCCTGGCCAACCGGTACTAAAACCTGTTTCCCGGCCACATTTTTTAAAAGAAAATCAGGATTTCTTTTCATCTTGTACCTTATTATCAGTTGGGGTGTCGTTTTGTACAGGTGCTACATCGTGCATGCTCTTATCAGATGCGCCTCTTCTGCTGTAACCGTAGCCATAGCCGTAACGGTAGCCGTAACGATAGTAGCCGTAGCGGGACTTATACTTGTACCTTCTGCTATAGCGGCTGTTGCGGTTCTTATCTGCACCGTTAAGTACAAAGCCCATGAGTTTTGCGCCAGAGATCTCCAGCTGCTTGATGCCTCTTGCAACAGATTCCTTTTCGGTGTAGTTTTGGCGAACCAGGAACAGAACACCGTCCAGCTGCTGACCCAGCACACAGACATCGGAAACGACGCCTACAGGGGGGGTATCCATAAGAATGTAATCGTACTGCAGACTGAGTTTCTCCAGCATTTTGACCATGCGGGTGTTACCCAAAAGCTCAGAGGGGTTAGGGGGGATCTCACCGGAAAACAGAATATCCAGGTTCGGATAAGCAGACTTGCGGATGGCTTCCTCGGGCGTGCAAAGACCGGCCAGTACATTGGAAAGTCCGGGGGATGCATTTTCGATCAGCAGGCGAGCCAAAGAGGGACGGCGCAGGTCGGCATCGACCAACAGAACCTTTGAGCCTGCTTCTGCAAAGGAGATAGCCAGGTTTAAAATTGTGATGGACTTGCCTTCGGAGGCAAGGCCGGAGGTAATACAGAATTTTTTGCAGCCGTCACCGGACAGGAAAAAGCGGATGTTGGTACGAAGCGTCTTATATGCTTCCTGTACATAGAAGCTGCTGTTTTTGCCTAAGATGTACCGCCGCTGAATAATATAGCTCTGATTGGATTCCTGCTTAGGCTCGTTTTTATGATTAAACAGCTTCATCAGTTTGCCTCCTTCCTGGACTTGGTACTGTACTCGTACTTTTGGTAAGAATAGCCACTTTTTTCGTCTGTGTCAAAATGCGGGATCAGACCCAGCACAGGTGCGGAGGAAATGATAGCCAGGTCCTCTTCGCTGTTGATACGTACATCAGTCAATATCCAAATAACTACATATGCTATGGCCAGCAGTGCACCGGCAATGGCACCGCAGATGGCATATCTGGTGTTGTTGGGTGCATATGGAGATTTCGGTAGGCGCGCCCGGTTTACGATCTTTGCCGAGCTGCCTACAACGATGGACTCAATAACACTGGGCCCCACATCTGCGATGGAATTTGCGATGATCATGGCCATTTTGGCATTTGTATGGGTCACCGTTATTGTAAAGACTTCCGTTTCGTTAATGGCAGCGGCAGTCATGCTGTTGTAGATGTCTTCGGGGCTGATATTTTTGCCGGTTTCCTCATAAACACGGGCCGCAACCTGTTCCAGGGTGGAGTACTGTGCCAAAATGGCTACATATGTATCAACCAGTCGCTGGGCAGTTGCCAGGTCCGAGGAAGAAATCTCGTTGGTGTCCTGTACGGTATTGTTGACATACAGTGTCACCGATGCTCTATATCGGGGTGTAATAAAATTGGAAGAGTAAATGTAGACCAAAATGGCCAAAACAACCGCCGACAACACGATCAGCCAGATTCTGTTGATCAGGGCATAGAAAAGCTCCTGCAAATTCAATTCTTTTGATTTTTCCATGATTATCCTCCTTGATAGATGCCAAACCGCTGAAGCTTTTCACGCTGACGGGCGATCTGTTCATCTGTAAATTTCATTGTTCCCTTGCCCCAGGAAGCTACCCGGTTGCGTCGCCTTGCAAGTGCTAGCCACATACGGACAAACCATGCTGCAGGCAATAGCCACGGACGGCCCCTGACCCAATCATAGCGCTCGTAGAGATCCTGCTTGGGGTAGAAAATTTTTCTCCAAAGTGCGGAGAGGCGAGAGCCACCGGGGGAGAGGCAGACGGAATTGAGCATAGCTCGTTCATCGTCGCCGTGAGAAGAGCTTGTGAGAATATATTCTTCAAGCTCAGACAGATCCTCTGCCGGTGTGATACCGGAAAACCACCAATCACCCAGGGCTTCGATTTGCCTTGCAAATTTCAGCAGACCGATACGCTGAAGCTCCTGGTCTACCAAAACCCAATCCGGCTGCTGCTTGCGCAGATGACGGTATACCCAGATGTCCAGCACAAACCGAACACCAACACCGCCGCCGGCAAAGTGGTTTGCCAAATGACAAAGGACACTTAAATAAAAGCCCTCCTCAGTCATAAACTGCTCGCCGGGGGGCTGTCCCTCCGGGACAAGCTGCCAGCCGGGATTGATACCTGTTCCCACATGGGAGGAGCAGTGGATGAGATTGGGATGAAACTCTACCGTAAAGCCCGGAGAAACAGAGAAAATACGGTGATTACCATCGCCGGGTCGCTGAACACAGGGCAGGGCCGACATGACCTGAGGGAGCTTATGAAGATCCTTACTGTGAACCAGTATATCCATATCCGACATGGTTCGCATGGCGGGGACAGGATAGTCATGCTTCAGACAAACACCCCGCTGATATATGTGATCGATGCCGGCTTCAGTCAAAACCTGTGTGATCTGATTGCGGATGTAATCCGCCTGCACATCCCGGAATACAGCCTTGTGATACGCACCACCGATGGCCTCCATAGCTTCCGGTCCGTAAGGGGTATTTTCAAGATATCCGTATACAAATGTTTCCAGCTTGTGTCTTGCTGCTGCTTCGTAAAGACCTGAAAGATCAGTGTTTTCGGGGATATCTACCGTTTGGCCCGTAAAATGGTTGCGTACCAGGTCAATCATGAAACGGTATTGCTGCTCCACCTGGCACACCTCCTTGGGGCATAACACACCTATGATAATCTATACTGTGGAATTATATCATATTTGCGCAGTCTTTGTCAACTGAAAAAGGCGTATTCCACAAGCATTTGTACAGCTGTATAATTTTGCTGCAATTGTAGTTTTTACTACAATTGTAGCTTCTGAGAAGTAGGGGAGGGCTGAAGATGAAAAAGATTTTTGCAATATTTATGATTTTTTCTCTGCTTTTGACGGTGGGCTGTGTGGAGCAGAAGCCTGCTGTGCAGGAAACTGTTACTGAGCCCTCGGCGGTGCAGCAGGTCGGCTATCGTGTAAATGCACCGAAGGCCCGGCCTGACTATTCTCAGGGCGAAAACCCCACTGCAGAGCAGCTGCGTGCGACGGCGTTGCAGGCCATGCAGGATTTTGTATCCTTGCCCTGGGCTCCGGATAAATATTATACTTATAAGAATCCCTACGACATTGTTGACAAGCAGTTCCAGTTTGTGCCGGAGGTGACCTTCGGCGGCCTGCCCTACACCAATGCCCATACGGGACTGTTTCAGTGGTATGCTTATTATGACGAGGAAACCGGCATTATGTCCTATCCCGGTGACGGAATGGCCTGGAGTGCGGATCTGGGTTCTGTTTGTGCCGATACCATGATGTGGAGCTGGAGCACGGTTGTAAACTCTGTGGGTGGTAAATTCAATACCTTCACCATGACTCCGGAATACGGCTTTATTCCTGTTGGCGGCTATGAAAAGCCGGAAATTACATTTGAAGGAAGCACCGATTCCCTTCAGCAGGTGCTCAGGGGCACCGTTAAGACTCAGTATCTGCTGGCAACTATTGAAGCGGTGGATGCCGAAAGCGGTGAACGCCTTGCTATTGCCTTGTACCGCAAGACCGATACCGGCACCGACCGTGGTTGTGACGGCTTTACCTATGACCTGCAGAAGCTGGAGGGCCTGGAAGCAGAAGCCGGTACAACCGTAAAGCTCATAGCCACCCTGGCTACCGGCCATACCTTCACCATTGCTGAGATAGGAGTTTGACCATGGAAAAGATCAAAGTACCGGCAGCCCCTATGGCGCTGCCGGAATACAAGATTCCCGAAAACTATACGACCGATGACCTGCGCTGCCTTTGTGTCAAGGCAATGCGGGATATTCTCAGCATCTCCTGGACAGCGGACAAGGTATATGAATACCGCAACAAGTGGGATCTGCCCAAAAAGCTGTTCTCCTTTGGCCCCGGTAAGCAGTACGCAGGCCTGCCCTATGCCAATGCCCATACCGGCATTTTTCAGTGGTTTTACCACTACGATCCTGAAACCGGCGTCATGTCCTTTGACGGTGACGGCCAGGTCTGGGGCGAGACCTTAGGCACGGTCTGTGCCAACTGTATTTTGTGGGCATGGAGTATTGTTGCCAATTCCATGGCAGGTAAATTCCATTCCTTCACCATGTCGCCCGTGAATAATTTCCAATATCCCGGTGATATCGATGTGCCCGGTGATATCGAGGATTTCCGCAACCATTCCACAGAGCTGATCTGTAAGGCGAATGGTGATGAAAAGATATTAGGTTCTTATGCGGCTATGCTGCCTGCGGACGGCCTGATCTCCACACCCCAGGTCCATGCGGTCATGGTGGTGGAAAAGCCGGGTGTTGTCTATAACGCAGATGGCACCATCGATGCGGAAAACAGCACCGTCATGATCCAGGATCAGCGTGGCGGACAGGGTGAGGGCTTCTATGAGCGGGAATGTGAGGGAACAACCCTCCATTTCAGCGGTCGCATTGACCATGTTTACAGCTTTAAGCAGCTGCTTGACTGGTGCTACATCCCGGTGACCTGTCTGGAGCTCCAGGGCAAGCGGCCGGTGGAGCAGGCATGGCTCACCTTTGAAGGTGACACAAGCACCCCGCAGACAATGCTGGAAGGCACCATTCGCACAAACTACCTGCTGTGTACCGTAGAGGCACTGCTTGTTAAGCCGGACGGCACCCGGAAGCGTGCAGCGATCCGCCATTATACCAAGGCGGATACGGGCCTTGCACGGATCTGCGATGGCGTAGAGTACACATTAGAGCTGCCTGAACCCTTAAAGGAGGCCCGGGCCGGTGACAAGCTGCGGATAGAGGCCCGGATCGCCAACGGTCAGTTGTTCGTGCTGGGTGAAGTCCCGGTTCAGTAAGGAGAAAAGCCGTGAAAAAGAACATATTATGGATTCTTGCCGTGCTGCTGGTGGTAATGCTTGGCGGCTGCCGCAGGGAGCAGCAAGCACCTCCTCCGGCGGTGGAGGAAGAGGCAGGTGTACAGATCTACTGGAATGTGGACTATTTTAGCTATCAGTCGGAAACCGGTATGACCCGCATTAAAAACGGGGACTATTACCGTGCTACTTTTGCCGTAAACGGCGAGCAGATAGACCTGTTCTTCGATAACTATGCCACACTGGAATATGCAGATACCATGCTGTATATGGGTCTTGAGATCGATGAAAACAATGTGGTGCAAAAGGTTCTGAAGATCGATGAGTTTACCGGCGGTCTGGCCTGCCTCAATGCCTATGTGGAGAGCATGGACGGCGAAACAGTGCTGTGTAACACCTCCTTAAACTTCCGGGAGCTACCCATCAAGCTGAAGCTTCGGGAAGATACAGGTATTTATTATATGGACGATGACGGTGGTCCGTTGGTGGGTATGCCTACCCAGCTGCAGCGTGGCAGCCGTGTGACGGCCATCCAGGATCAGCAGGGTTACACCATCTGCATTTATGCTGAGCCGCCCTTCGAGGAAAAGCCGGTGTATTACATTAAGGGCAGAATGTATGATTCTGCCACAAAGATCGATCAGGTTGCCACCAAGGCTGTGGGCCTGAAGGTCAATGGAGCAGTGATCACCAAGGTCTATGCCGACAGCAAGGTGGCGGGCTACACCGGTGGACGAAAGGCTGCCTGGTATACCCTGACCGCCATGGAGGGTAATAAGCTCACAGCTGAAAATAAAAATGTAAACGATTCTGACTATGGTTGGATCTATAACGGAACCATGACCGCAACCTGCCCGGTTTACAACTGTTCTACAGCTTTTGTGAACTACCGTGGCGAAAAGACCCAGCTGAAGCTGGGTGACACCATTATGTGTATGCAGGATTCCGGTGGCAAGGTGGTGCTGGTTTATGTTGTAGGCCGTAAGGATGATGTGCCGATTTACTGGAATGTGGAAAAGATGTGGGACGGCACAACCTCCACAAGAACCCCCGATGAAGACGGCTGGTACTGGTTTACCATGGCCATCGACGGCCAGCATGTGAAGCTGAAGACCAATGACCGCACCATTGTGGATACCATCGACGGCCGTGCGGTGGATTGCATCGGTCTTGTTACAGACGGTGACCGCATCACAAGAACCGTCATGCCCTGGAAGGCGGAGGCCACCATCGGCGGTGACTTCGGCAGCTGGACCAATGTGATCGAGCTGGGCGAAAACGGCCTCGTTAAGACCATTAAGGTCTCTAATGGCAGTGATAACGGAAAGCTCTTTACCGGCACGATGGATGAGAAAACCCAGGTGTTCGATGTAAGCGCCGGTGCAGCGTTGGAGGGTGAGCTGTCCAGCCTGCGGCTGGGTGACCTGATCCACGGTCTTGCAGATAAGAACGGAAATCCCCGAATTATTTATATCATTTCCAGAACCGAGGCCCACGGCAGCAATCACTGCGCCTGTGGCGGTACACTGGATGCCCATGCCCAGCAAATGCATAACGCAGCGGACGGCAGCTGTACGGTGCAGCAGTGGCTGCCAGTTGCAAGTCAGAGCCAGTGGAAAGCCTATACGGTTACAGGAAAGCTCAATAATAACCGCTGCTTTGAAGGCGAAAATGTCTACATTTACCTCAGCGCAGATGTAACCATGTCCAATATACTGGAGGTTTATCCGGGACAGACCGTAAATATCTGCTTAAACGGTCATTCCCTTCAAACCGTATCCGGCCAGCGGTTTGGCAATGTGGCAGGCGGTACACTGAATATCTGTGATTGTGCCGGCGGCGGTAAGGTGCTGTCCAGTTATAGTACCGTACTTTATGCCTATGCAGATGGTAAGATCAATCTCTACGGCGGTACAATTACTTCCTCTGTGACGACGACTACCCAGCGTTGGGGCCTCATCTATTTGGGCAACGATGCAGTCAGCAGTATGGGCCTGACAGCTACCAAGTCCGATATGGCTATTTACGGCGGCTGTGTGGATGCATCGGGGCTTTCTATGGATAAGGTCTGTGATGCTGCATCCGGTAAGGACAGCATGGGCGGTGCGATCTGGGGCTTTGCCTCAACCACCAGCCTTACCATCCACGGCGGCACGGTCAAGGGTGGCGCCATTACCTCCAAAGCCTATGGCAGCGGCTCAGGCGGCACCTATGTCAAGGGCGGCGCAGTTGCGCTGACCGGTGGTTCTACCACCTTTACCATGACCGGCGGCGAGATCATCGGCGGCAATGTGCCCTACGGCAGAGGCGGCGCGGTGTATGTGGCCGGCAAGAACAACTCTATCACCGGCGGCAAGATCAGTGGCGGTAATGCAGCCTACGGCGGTAGTGTGTTCAGCTACGGTAATGATCTGACCATTGGCGGTACAGCTATTATTGAAAACGGCGTTGCCTCCTCCGGTGGCGGTACAGTTTACATCTTTGCCGGCAGCCTGACCGTTGCCGACCAGGCTCAGATCCGGGGCGGCAGCACCACCGGCACCGTATCCGGCGGTAATATCTTCCTGCGCTGGGGCTCCGGTGCAGCCATGACCGTAAACGGTGGCACCGTATCCGGTGGTACGGCAGGTGCAAATGCCGCAGGCGAGTGTGGTAATATCTATGTGGGCTACCAGGCCACGCTGACAATAAACGATGGTAATATCACCGGCGGCAGAGGCAAAAACGGTGGTAACATCTGTTCTTACGGCAATATTGTCATGAATGGCGGTTCCATCAGCGGCGGCATTGCCAGCGGCTACGGCGGTAACGTGAGTCTCTACATGGATACCGAGACCAATCTGCCCGCAACCCTGACCGTAAATGGTGGCAGCATCGTGGATGGCAGCGCGGCCTATGGCGGTAATATCCGCATGGGTAAAAACTGCACGGTGACCCTGGCTGGCGGTACGGTCAGCGGCGGCACAGCTTCCGCCAATGGCGGCAATATTTGGGTGGGTAATGCTGTGACCAAGAATGGTACGACCTGCTACTGTACCCTGAACCTGCAAAGCGGTACGGTTTCCGGTGGCACGGCAACCCTTGGCAGCGGCGTTTACGCGGCTGCAACCGCTGTGATTGAGGACAGCGGTAATGTGATCGTTGCCGATAATGAACTCTATCAGGAAACGGCATGAATTTGGGAGGCCATCCGCTTTTGCGGATGGCCTCTTGTATTTGCTATAGAATTGTGCTATAATCACCTTCAGATATAGAAAAGTGAGGCAAACAGAATGAAAACTCGTCAAATTATAGGTTGGAGCTTTGCATTGCTTTGCGCAGGCATTGGAACACTTATTTTCTTTTTAATGTACAGCCATCGGTATATCGGCTATGTGTTTATGGGTCTTGCCGGCTGTGCGGCGGTGTTTTTACTGCTGCAGCTGTTGGGCAGACGGATGAAACGGACAGCCAAGGTGCTGCGGCTGATCTTCTCTATTGTGATCGGTCTGGGTATGCTGACCGCAGCTACCACCGGCTTCTATATTATAGCGGAAGCAGGTGGTGAAGCCCAGGAGCCCTGCGACTACCTGATCGTTTTAGGCTGTGCGGTCAATGATACGACCCCCTCTCAAATGCTGCAGTACCGCATTGATGCGGCCTGTGAATATCTGCGAAAAAACCCGGGTACCCAGTGTATCGTCTCCGGTGGCCTGGGTCAGGGTGACAGCATTACAGAGGCACAGTGCATGGCGGATGAACTGACCGCACGCGGTATTGCCGCAGACCGTATTTGGTTGGAGGAGCAGGCGACCTCCACGGCGGAGACCATCCAATATGTAAAGGCCATGCTGCAGGAGAAAACCGGTGGTATTCCGGAAAATATCGGTGTGCTGTCCAGCGAATTTCACTTGTTCCGTTCACAAATGGTGGCAGAGGATATGGGCATGGCGGTGCAGACCGTTTCTGCTAAAACAGAGCGTATTGGCCTTTTGGGCAACTATTTTATCCGTGAGATCTTGGCCGTGTGGCGGTATAAGCTGCTGAATATTTAAGGAGTTCAGGTATGAAGAAATTTGCTGAATTTGCCTGGGAAAAGACCGCTGCGCTGTTGGCAGTGGACTCGCCCTCCGGCTATACAGACCAGGCAGCTGCCTGGGTAAAGAATGAATTTGAAGCATTGGGCTTTGATGCAAAAATCACCACCAAGGGCGGTGTGCTCATTGATCTGGGTGGCACCGATGGGGAAGACGGTCTGCTGCTGGCGGCTCATGTGGATACTTTGGGCGGCATGGTGGCACAGGTTAAGGGTAACGGCCGCCTGAAGCTGACCGCCCTGGGCGGTATGAACGCCAATAACGGCGAGGCAGAAAATGTCCGTGTCTATACCCGGGACGGTAAGATCATCGAAGGCACGCTGCAGCTGTGTAATGCCTCTGTCCATGTAAATGGGGACTACTCTTCCGCCAAGCGGGATTTTGACACAACTGAGGTGGTTTTGGACGAGCCTGTTTCCTCTGCCGAGGACACCAAAAAGCTGGGCATTCAGGTGGGTGATATCGTTTGCTTCGATCCCCGTACCCGCCGTACTGCATCCGGCTATTTGAAGAGCCGCTTTTTGGATGATAAGCTGTCCGCAGGTATTTTACTGGGCTTTGCAAAGTATATTTCTGAAAATAGTATTACACTGCCCCGCCGGACCTATGTCCATGTGACAGTGTACGAAGAAGTGGGCCACGGCGGTTCCGGCTCTGTGCCTGCAGGTGTGACCGAGGCTATTTCTGTGGATATGGGCTGTGTCGGTGACGGCCTTAATTGTACAGAGCGGCAGGTCAGCATCTGCGCCAAGGACTCCGGCGGACCTTACAGCTATGAGGTCGTGGGAAAGCTCATTGAGGCTGCAAAGAAAACCGGTGCAGATTACGCTGTGGATGTGTATCCTTATTACGGCTCCGATGTGGAGGCTACCCTCCGTGCCGGCTTTGATATTCGTCACGGTCTCATTGGCGCAGGCGTATACGCCAGCCACGGCTACGAGCGCAGCCACATGGACGGTATTGAAAACACCTTGAAGGTCCTGAAGGGCTATTTGGAGGCATAGTGTGAAAAAACTGATTGCATTTCTGCTTGCGATGCTGTTGCTTACCGGCTGTACGCAAAATCCAGCCCCCACTGAGCCTGTGGAAACACAGCATGCTGTTCAGCTACCGGAGGTCACTGATCCTGTCCCGGTTGCCAAGCTGGTTAAGCTCAACGAGGAAGGCCTTACCGATGAAGAGATCCTGGCTCAGCGCCGTGATACTGTGGAAGCCCAAATGCGGCACATGATGGGCATGCTTTGGACACCGGCTGAGGATATCACCTACAGGCATAACGATTATGACTTTACCCTGCAGAAAGGCCGCGTCTACCGTGGTATGCCTTACTCCCACGGCTCCGGCTCCGGCTACAGTTGGCTTCAGTATGCAACCGGCCAGGATGAGAACGGTGTGTATACTATTTCTATTGATGGCAAGCTGCTGACCGGCGAAAGCGGCCAGGAGGCCCGCATCAGCAATGACTGTGCCGATGCTGTGTTTTGGGCCTGGGCCAGTGTTGCCAATAGCATTACCTTCCCCTATACCCAAAAAATGTCAACTTTTACCGGTTGCATCAAGGTGGGTGATTATCAGTGGGACGATATGGGCAAGTTCGATGGCTCCACCAAGCCGATCCTGCAGGCAAACGGTGAGCAGGTCATGTTTAAGGCCTTTGGCCAGCTGCAAAAGGGTGATGGCATGGTGCTGTACACCAAGTCCTCCGGCGGCCATGCGGTCATGGTCTGTGAGTCTGTTGTGGTCATGGATGGTGATCGGATCGATGGCGAAAAGAGCTATGTCCGTATCTTAGAGCAGGAGAGCGCAGGCCTCAATGCAGAGGAGACCTACTACGAAGCGCTGATCGATGGGAAATGCTATGTAGCCTGCGGCTATGACGAGATCTGGACCTTTAATACCATCT
The DNA here is from genome assembly GCA_964392535.1 of uncultured Oscillospiraceae bacterium. Lineage (GTDB taxonomy): Bacteria > Bacillota > Clostridia > Oscillospirales > Oscillospiraceae > Faecousia. Next base: position 1,288 of record CAYMPY010000013.1, on the reverse strand, counting down.
ATAACAAGGGCTACCTGCCTATTACCTGTAAAGAGCTGATCGATCCTGCACCGCTGCAGGAGCAAAAGGTTGAGGATTCCATCACAGATCCCTCTGAGGAGAACATGTTCCGTGGTCAGCTGACCTCCAACTACCGCATCTCCCACGCAACCTATACGGTTTATGATGCACAAGGCAGTGCTGTCCGGCAGCTGACCTGCTTCGGTCGTGAAGAATCCATGTTCAAGATGGATATGTATCGGTTTAATGACATCCTGGAGATGGAGTACGCCCAAGGTTCGCTGGACCTTGACAGCCTCCCCGGCGGCACATACAAATGTGTGCTGACCTGTCAGATCTCCACAGGCAGCATCTTCGAAGTAAGAAGCTTCGATATTACAAGATAAATAAACAGGGCTGTCTCATAAAACAACAAATCGATAAAAAGCCGTAGGGACACCCCTCTGGGGTGTCCGAAAAGAGGGCAACTGATACAAAAATGTACCAGCTGCCCTCTTTTTGTGGGTTTTGCGGACACCCGAGGACGGGTGTCCCTATGATATGTTATTTTGAGACAGACCCAATTTTATGGATTACATTCTGGTGATCTTCAGCATTGCTTCGTACAATGCGCAGTACTTTTCGTACTTCTTTTCGTACTTTGCGTGGTTTACAGGCTCGTAGCGATGCTGGAAGGAAATGATCTTATCAGCGGCATCCTGGTAGCTGGGGAACACGCCGTCAGCTACAGCGCCGATGATGGCGCAGCCTAAGCAGGCAGCTTCCTTCTCCGTGGGGATGACCACGGGCAGACCAGTGATGTCAGCCTGCAGCTGGCACCAAATGGGGCTCTTTGCGCCGCCGCCGGTGGCAATGATGTAGGAGATATCTGTGCCCTTGTCACGAATGTGGTCGCAGTTCTTGCGGAGCATGAAGGCAACACCCTCCATGACAGCGCAGGCCATATCGTATACATCGCTCTCCTGACGCAGGCCATAGAACAGACCGCTGGCATCGGTATCAAACTCGGGGGAGTTGGTGCCAACCAGGAAGGGCAGGAAAATCAGGTTATTGGGCAGGTCCCGCTTCAGAAGCTCCTCGTTCATCTGATCGTAGGAGATACCGGCCATGCAGGTGCGGCGAAACCACTCCAGAGATGCGCCGCCGGACTCAGCAACGGGCAGCATGATGTGGGTGTTGGGCTGGAAGCCGTAGTGCATTGCAATACCGGAATCACGGGGGGCAGGCTCGGCGGCCATGGTGGTCAGTGCCATAACGGTGCCGGTGGACAGGGTCATGCCGCCCATCT
>CAYMPY010000012.1:0-25937 GCA_964392535.1 uncultured Oscillospiraceae bacterium | reverse complement strand
TATATCTATTTTACCATATCTATACAAAATGTCAACTTTTAGTTGAAACAAGGTACTACAATTATTTTGCAAATTGCCATGTGTTATGCTAAACGAAACCATTCAGGAGGAAATAACAATGCTGGATAATCTATATAAGGACATTGGAATAAAAATCAAAGTCTGGGCACAAGTAATATTCATCGTTGGAGCGATTGGTGCAGTTATTACAGGAATTGTCTTACTTGCAGATGAGTTTATTTTAGCAGGTTTGCTTACTCTGTTTTGTGGTCCAATTGTTGCACTAATCTCTACATGGCTGCTATACGCTTTTGGCCAGCTTGTTGACGACACCCACGTAGCAAGAGATCAAAATGCCAATATCGATAAAAATCTTCAGATGCTCGCAAAGCCAATGATAGACGAAGCTGAAGCGAAAGCAAAACGCGAAGCAGAAGAAAAAGCTAAACGCATAGCCGAAGCCAAAGCTGAACGCGAAGCAAAAGCAAAGACTAAACAATCAGAAAATGCAGCTACATTTGTTCTCCATAAGAACAACGATGCACCGTATTGGTGTGGCAAATGCGGTTGCGATGGACCCTATGACGGAAATTGTCCTGAGTGTGGCAGTTCAATGAAGTTCTATAACACAAGGGGATAATTCCGCTCCTTAAAACTGTTTTCCTGTACAAAAACAAAGCTCCTTTGCGATCAATAAGCAAAGGAGCTTTATTTTATACTCTCGCGTGGCCTCTTGCGCAGATCACATTTACGACTTTGTCCACGCACTCCTGGCAGACCGTCTTAGAGGGTGCTTCCACCATGACCCGGATCACCGGCTCGGTGCCGGACTCACGGACCAGGATGCGGCCGGTATCGCCCAGCTCTTCGGCAACCTCTGCAACCGCCTTCTGTACCTCGGGGTCGTTCTGTGCTTCGGGCTTGGATACCACACGCACATTCTTCAGCACCTGGGGATAGATGGTCAAGCCTTCTGTCAGCTGGCTGAGCTTCTTTTTCTTGGCCAGCATGACTTCCATCATCTTCAGGCTGGTCAGGATGCCGTCACCGGTGGTAGCGTACTTGGAAATGATGATGTGGCCGGATTGCTCACCGCCCAAGCGGCATCCATTTTTAACCATATACTCATAAACATACTTGTCGCCAACCTTGGTCTTGGCGTAGTCAATACCCTTTTCATCCAAGGCCTTATAAAGGCCGAAGTTGCTCATAACAGTGGTAACCACAGTGTTGTTGTCCAGCTGACCCATCTGACGCATATAATCGCCCAAAATGTAGAGGATGTGGTCGCCGTTAACTACCTCGCCCTTTTCATCCACGCACAGACAGCGGTCTGCGTCACCGTCGTAGGCAAAGCCCACATCCAGGCTGTTGGCAACCACAAACTGCTGCAGGATCTCAATATGGGTAGAACCGGCGTTATTGTTGATATTGGTGCCATTGGGTTCAGCATTGATGAGGAAGGTTTTTGCGCCCAGTGCATCAAAGACGGACTTTGCAATATTCCAGGATGCGCCGTTGGCACAGTCCAGACCCACCTTCATACCCTTGAAGGAGTACAGGCCCAGGCTGATCAGGTAGCCGATGTAGCGGTTTCTGCCGGAGACATAGTCCACAGTGCAGCCGACCTGCTCCCGCTTACCGTAAGGCAGGGTCTCCCATTTCTGACCGAACAGCTCCAGCTCACCGTCAATGTAAGCCTCCACCAGGTCGATCACATCCTCCTCCATCTTCTCACCGAAGCGGTTGAGGAGCTTAATGCCGTTATCATAGTAGGGATTATGACTGGCGGAGATCATAATGCCGCAATCAAACTCATCCACACGGGTCACATAAGCAACAGAGGGCGTGGTGGTTACATGGAGCAGATAAGCATCTGCTCCGGAAGCGGTCAGACCCGCTACCAGGGTATACTCAAACATATAGCTGGAGCGGCGGGTATCCTTGCCAATGACGATCTTTGCAGGCTCATTGCTGCCGCCACGGCGCTTCAATTCTCCGTAATACCAGCCCAAAAAGCGGCCCACCTGATAGGCATGATCCGCAGTTAAATCCACATTGGCCTCGCCACGGAAGCCGTCAGTACCAAAATATTTACCCATAATTCATTACTCCTTTGTGGCGATGACACCGCCGGTTTTATAAATACTGTTTGCAGGAACCACACCACGGACACAGGACAGCGGATACACATTGGAATCTCTGCCAATGACCGTACCGGGATTCAGTACGCTGTTGCAACCGATCTCCACACGGTCACCCAGCATTGCGCCAACCTTCTTCTGACCGGTGGGGATATTGGTTTCGCCCTTAATGACCACCAGGGCCTTGTCGGACTTGACATTGGAGGTAATGGAGCCTGCGCCCATGTGGGCCTTATAGCCCAAAATACTGTCACCTACATAATTGTAGTGGGGCACCTGGACCTTATCGAACAGGATCACATTTTTAAGCTCCGTGGAGTTACCCACCACACAGCCTGCGCCTACCAGCGCACTGCCCCGGATAAAGGCACAGTGGCGCACCTCGGTCTCCGGTCCGATAATGCAGGGCGCACCCAAATAAGCAGTGGGCGCAACGGTGGCTGTGGGATGGACCCAAACCCGGGGCGCACGCTCCTCATAATCGGTCAGCGTGGGGCCTAACTGCAGGATCAGATCCTTAATGCCCTTCAGGGCCTCCCAGGGATATGTAAAGGTACTTAAATAGTCCCCGGCAATGGTATGGGACAGATCATAAAGGTCGTTAATCATGGAAAACACTTCCTTAATAATTGAAATTGGTAAAAAAATAGTTGATTTAGCCAAATCGCATTATACCACAACCCACTCCGTAAATCAAGAAAAAATCTTTGGAAGTAAAAATAAAATTTCGGGGCGGTTGATTTTACAGTGTTCTTTTGCTATGATTGAGCCATCTGAATTATACGCAAACAGGAGGCTTATCATGGATTTAGAGCTTTACTTTTCCCAGCTGGAGCAGCTGGTCAACATTGAAAGCTGCTCCGACGACCCGGAGGGTCTGAATAAAGTTGCCGCCTTCTTCGCAGAGGGCTTCCGGGACTTGGGCTGGATCGTAGAGGAGCACGACCTTGCGCCGGAGTGCGGCACCTGTGTGATCTGCACCAATCGCAAAGCAGAACACTACGATGTGATGCTCATTGGACACATTGACACCGTATTTCCCAGGGGCACCGGCCTCCCCTATCGTGTAGAGGGTGATGTTGCCTACGGTGCCGGTGTCGCCGATATGAAGCACGGAAGTCTGCTGATGTACCATCTTATGAAGAATCTGCCCGCAGAGATCAACGAAAAGCTGAACATCGTGGTGGTCTTTAATCCTGACGAGGAGATCGGCAGCCGTTATTCCAAGGATCGCTATCTTCCCTACGCAGCAAAATCCGATCTGTGCCTTGTTTACGAAGCCCGTTCTTCCAAGGGCGGCGTGTGCATCGAACGCAAGGGTGCGGTGCAGTACAAGCTGAAATTCACCGGTGTGCCCGGTCACTGCGGCTTTGTGTTCAGAAACGGCGCAAAGAGCGCCATCAGTGAAATGGCCCGCTGGATCGTGGCACTGGATGCACTTCAGAGTCAGGAGCGGAACACCTCTGTCAATGTAGGTCTTGCCAGTGGCGGCAGCAAGCCCAATGTGGTGCCGGAAAACGCAGAAATGACCGTGGATATGCGTTTCTCCGATCCCACTGAGGCAGACCGTGTAGAGGAAACCGTCAAGGGACTTCTGCAGCAGGCCGAAGCGCACGGCATCGGCGTGGAGATCGCAGAAAAACGCTGCAAGCTGCCCCTTGTCCCCGATGAAAAGGCCAAAAAATACTTCGATCATTTAATGACCATCGGCAAAGAAGCAGGTATCAACTTCGTATACGAAGCACGGGGCGGTCTTTCCGATGCAAATCTGATCGCTCAATACGGTCCTATTTGCATTGACGGCATGGGACCTGCCGGTGCAGACGGCCACTGTCCCAAGGAACGTATGTTTATGAACTCCGTTATTCCTGCATTTGATCTGTCCATGCTGATCTTTAAAGATTTGGCGAAATAAAAAGAGGCTGTCTCAAAACGACTTTTTGTAGGGACCGTTGTCCTCGACGTTCCTTGTGAGAAGCCATAAATAGCAAAAATCGGCACATCGAGTGCCGATTTTTGCTTAGGACTGTCCGGAGGCCAGTCCCTACAACGGATAAAGAACGTTAACGAGACAGCCTTTTGTCTGTTGTTATCACAGTACCTCAAACATCACTACGGTAAAGTATGCAAAAATTATGGTACCAATATGGAAAAGCGGCCCGATCGTAAAGCCCAAAATCAAAAAAACAACAGCAGGGATAAGAAAGACCAGCCAAAACAGACTGCCTATCTCGTGTGCCTGTTCCCCTGGCTCTACTGTTTCCACCGAATGAGGAAACAATAAAAACGCCATCACCAAGCCAGCGATCCCAACGGGAACGGCAAGGATCATCAGGAAAAACATATTATTAGACAGCGGCTGGTCCGGCGTATCGGAGTGGATCTTTATGGTGACTTGTTCTCCCAATGCCATAGAATCATCCTGAGTTTTCCAGTAGATGTGGGAATATGTCTTGTTGTTAAATGTATAATCCACATAAATGTTGTAGCCTGATTGGAATGTACCATCTGTATCCCAGGTTTCATAACAGCTCTCGGCAACAATCGCGGTAACACTCTCCGCCGAATTATAAGCTTGATTTTGGGAAAACCCGACCCAAAACAGTAAAACACCTTCAGCAAGAAATACCACAGGCAGAAGCAATATAGAAAAGCATATTTTTTCATGTTAATTACCAATCCTCCATCAGTTCATTTAACAGCGTAAAGCCCAAAATCAGGAAGCCGCCGATGATTTGAGGGACGGAAATTGCTTCGTGAAGCACCGTTACCGATATGATCACAGCAACCAGCGGATCAAGGTAGCTCAAAATAGCAGCCTTTGGGCCGGGAATGGACTTCATGGAAGAAAAATACAGGACGTAGGTCATGCCGGTATGGACAAGGCCCAGCACAAGCAGACACACCCAGCCGGTGGCATTCAGCTTTTCCAGTGTCACGCCACCGGTCAGCAGTACATAAGGGGCAAGCACCAGCACCGCCGCCAAAAACTGGAAGAAGGTACGCTGCAGCCCGGAAACGCCCTTAATGTATTTATTCAGGATCATCACCGTTGCATACAGAACCGCCGCGCTGAGTCCAAAGCCAATGCCGATCAGGTGATTCTGTCCCTGTGTTGGATCGCCAAGGCCGGTCAGCAGCAAAATGCCCAGTGTAGAAAAGCCGAAGCACAGCCAGTTTACCGGCTTCATTTTTTCTTTAAACAGAATGGGGCACAGCACTGTCACCAGCACCGGCGCAAAATAGTAGCTGAGCGTTGCCACAGATACAGTGGTATATTTATAGGCCTCAAACAGCAAAAGCCAGTTAAAGCCCATAGCTCCGCCGGACAGAAGCAGCAGCGGCAGCACCTTTTTCAGCTGCCCGGCAGGCAGCCTTTGTTTTTTGATCAGCAGTATTGGGCCGATCAGCAAAAGCGCCAGCACCGCCCGGTACAGTGCAAGCTCTCCGGAGGATACGGAAACCTCCCGTGCAAAGGGTCCCATGGTACCAAAGATCACCATGGAGATCATAAAAATCCATTCTTTTTTCATTATGCTGTTCGCTCCTTTTTATATACTTTAACGGCATTGAGCAAAACAGTCAACAAAAAACTGATTTTTGGTGGACTTTTATTATTTTTAATGGTAAAATAGGTTTGAATTTATATATCTTATAGATATAACTAAGGAGGAACGTCTATGAAGAAAATCATTCTCGCGTTTTTGCTGACGCTGTGCATGGTAGTTTGCTTTACTGCCTTCACTGCTTCTGCAGAAGAAACCACCGAACACATCCATTGTGTATGTGGTGGCGCACCTACGAGTGATGCTGCAAACCATCCCTGCGAAAACACCACCTGGCAGCCTCTTCCGGAAGGCACTACGAATTTTAACAGTCTGTCATCCGGATACTACTATCTGACCAGCGATGTGAATGTGACCACAGCCAGCGCAATAGAAAACAAGGATATTGCAATCTGCCTGAATGGCCGTAACATCACCACCAGTGCAACACGTGTGTTCAACGGCCCTAAGAAGGGCTCTCTGACCATTACAGACTGCTCCTACGATGTGCAGACCAAGACCTGGGACGGCACCATTACCGGTGGCACCGAAACCTACGGCGGCGTTACCTATATTCGCACATTAGGTGTTGTGAACATCTACGGCGGTAATATTACCAGTAAGGACCATGTGCACCGCATGGGCGGCCTGATCGTCATTGCGCAGGATGGCGCGGCCAGCGGTACTTCTTCAACTGCGCTTAAGCGTGAAGAGTGCGGCACCCTGAACCTGTATAACGGCAAGCTCTACGGAGGCAAGGCCGGTACCGGCGGCAATATCCATGTTATGCACGCAGGCGTATTTAATATGTACGGCGGCACCGTCACTGCGGGTGAGGCACACTACATCCAGTGGACCACTACCAGTACTAGCGGCACAACAACAACCACCACGAAGTATGGCTATGGCGGCAATATCATCATTGATGCCAAGGCTGAAATGAATCTGTATGGCGGCGTTGTGTCGGACGGTAAGGCTGTCCAAAACGATTCCTCCAAGACCTACTCCAGTGGCATTGGCCTGGGTGGCAACATTTACAACTCCGGCACCCTGAATGTCTATGGAGGCACGGTGTCCGGCGGTATCGCGGAGCATGATCCGGTTACCAACGCTGACCATTCCGCTTATGTGACCAATACCAACGGTCATGGACGCGGCGGCAACATCTACACCACCAACACCCTGAACATCAGCCATGGTGAAATCTACGGTGGCCAGGCTTATGGCAACGGCGGCGGTAACATCTATATGTCCGGCGGTACATTTAACCTGTCCGGCGGTAAGATCTGGGGCGGTGTGGCCAATGCGGACCAGGATACCGAAAAGTCCGAAGGCCTTGTAAATTCTTACGATGTCTGCGGCGGCTCTATCCGTATTGCAAACGGTACTATAAACATGACCGGCGGCTCCATCGGTATCGATGCTGAGGGCAAGCCTGCAGGTGGTACCTGCTACCCCAGCGGCTCTGAAGCTGGTAATGTTTACTTTAGCACCACCACTGCAATCGGCAATTTCTCCGGCGGCGAAATTGCATACGGCAACGTTATCGGTCTGAATGCCGATGGCAGTGAAATACATGGCTCCATCAGCAAGGGCGGTAATATCGGCGGCAGCGCAAAGATCACTTACTCCGACAGCATCATCGTCCGTGACGGCTATGCTACCAACGGTGGTAACATCACCCTGTTTAACAGCGGTAACACCACGATCATCGGCGGTAAGATCTACGGCGGCACGGCTACCTCCACCGGCGGCAACATCATTTTTGGCGGCAACAAGACCGATGGCACGGTTTATACCCTGACCATCTCCGGCGGTGAGATCTACGGCGGCAGTGCTGCCAACGGCGGCAATATTTATGCCAGCGAATATAACAATCTTTCTATATCCGGCGGTAAGATCTATGATGGTACCGCCACCACCAGCGGCGGCAATATCCGTTTTATTGAACATGCCACCGCTGAGATCACCGGCGGTGAGATTTTCGGCGGTACTGCTACAACAGACGGCGGTAATATTATTGCTGATGCAAATACCAACCTGAGCATCAAGAATATTACCATTTCCGGCGGCTCTGTTACCGGTGGCGGTGGCGGCAATATCCTGTCCAGCGGCACAGTCACACTGGAAAATGTCAAGCTCATTGGCGGCACCTGTGCAAAGTATGCCGGCGGTAACCTGCGGATGAACAGCTCCACCGCCAACCTGACCATGACCGGCTGTACTCTCGAAGGTGGCAGCGCTGGTTCTTACGGCGGCAATTTGTACCTTGAAAAAAAAGCGACTATTACCGATTGTTCCTTCACAAGCGGCACAACTGTTACCAGAGGCGGCAACGTCTATCTGAACGACACAGCGGAAGTTACCATCACCGGTTGCACCTTCACTGGTGGTCGGGCCGACAACGAAACTAAGACCTTTACCTACGGCGGCAACCTATACTCCGTAGCCAACACCCTGATTGTTACCGGCACCTCCTTCGATGGCGGCGCAGCACAGAGTGCAGGCAATGTCTATGTAAACTCCGGCACGGTTGAGATGACCGATTGCACCTTCAAAAACGGTATTGCAAATCTCTGTACCGATGGGTCCACCAACGGTAATGGCGGTAACCTCCAGGTTTCTGCTGATGCTGACGTAACCCTTACCGGCTGTATCTTCGAGGGCGGCGTTGCACAGCGCGGCGGCTCCATTGGCGCGTTCGGCAGCTTGAGTATGATCGACTGCTCTGTAGGCGCTGCTGATGCTGCCTTCGGCGGCGCAACCATCTTCGTTTATCAAAACGGCTACATCAATCTCTCCGGCAACACCGTCATCACCGGCGGTACCTGCAAGGAATCCGGTTCTGCCATTCTTTTCAACACCTTTGCTGAAAATGCCGGTGAGAACATCATCGGTGACGGCGTTCAAATTATCAGCGGCAGCGCAGGTATCGGCAACGGCATCTATCTGAGCAACGGCACCTTGAAACTTGAGGGTGCTCCCCAGATTCAGGATCTGCATGTGTGCAACAACACCGCTACTGCCATTTTGGATGTCTCTGAGCTGACTGCAACCGAGCCGATCACGCTGACCTGCACCATGTTGGGCCAGTTTGGTGTGGCTTCTACCGACAAGATCGGCTGCTTTGTCAGCGGCCAGGACTGGGGCCTTAAGTATGAGGATGGTGCGCTGTATACCCATGCACCCAGAACGCTGTACATTTCCAACGATGGCAGCGACACTGCCGGCTACGGCACCCAGAATGCACCCTTCCAGACACTGAATTACGCACTGGAAATGATTGAGGATGGGGGTATCGTAAACATCGTGGATGTGGTGGATGTTGATGCTTTTGAAAAGCACGACAAGCACGTTACTCTGACCGGTGGCGAGCTGAATATCACCAATCAGACACGTGTGGAAATCATGGACCATATCCACTTCAAGAATATGACTCTGACCATCCCGGCTGTGGAATACTACATTTACTGCAACGGCTATACCACCGTTATCGATTCCGATGTGACCGTCCGGTACTACGATGGCACAAACTACACCGACACCTCCACCAACAGCTTCATCTTCGGTGGCTGCCGTGGTGCCTATCAGACTACATACGGCAACATTACCGGCACCGACCTGACCGTGCTGTCCGGCACCTGGGGGCACATCTATGGCGGCAATAACAACTGCGACCTGACCGGCGATGTACACCTGACCGTTGGCGGCAGTGTCAACAAGGATCTGGACTATGCCACTACCGGCCACGACTCCTCCACCAACTACTATAACCGCACCTACGGCGGCTCCAGACTGACCTCCAGCACCAGCACTGCCAATATCAGCGGTACGATTTATATGACTGTTACCGGCGGCAAGTTTAACTCCGTTTTCGGCGGCTCTTACGGTGCAACAACTGTGGATGCCGTTGAACTGCATATTACCGGCGGTGAGGGTATGGCTGCCTACGGCGCAGGCCTTGCCGGTGAACAGACCATAGGTACTGTAAACTTCTACTTTGAAGGCGGCTACTTTGAGCAGGTCTTCGGCGGCGCACTGAGCCGTGCGCTCACCGGTGATGTAAACATGTACATTACCGGCGGCCAGATTGCCCGTCGTCTCTACGGCGGCTGCTACAACACCTACAGCTTCCCCTCCTGGAGCACCAAGTACTATGTAACCGGTGCTATTCAGATGTTCATCGGCGAAGACACCAACATCAGCTGCGATCTGACTCAGCATTCTGACCGTGGCATCTTCGGTCACAGCCGCAGACCCGATGCCACCACTGCAGATGCAGAAAATACCAGCATCATCTTCCTGACCAAGGCTGCCTATAACAACAACAGCAGCAAGCTTCACGCCATTGACAGCACCACCGCAATCCTGCTCAGTGGTGTTCCCACCGCAGACCTGATCCTCTACCTGGATTGGAGCGCAGATGATGTTAACGATGTAATCTCCTCCAACGCAACTGCAGTGAAGGATCCCGAAACCGGCGTAACCGGCAATGCCTCCGCTTACAACGAGACCGCATCCATGACCCTGTCCGGCACTTCCTTCTACTATAACGGCAATGCTCACGAGCCCGCAAACGTTACGGTAAGCGACAACTGGAGTCACGGCGAAACCACCCTGACGTATACAGACAACACCGCCATCGGCACAGCAACAGCTACTCTGACCGCAAACGGCTACAGCGTTTCCGCAACTTTCAACATTGCCAAGAAGGACGATGTTGCACAGATTGGTGACACCAAGTATGCGTATCTGCAGGATGCCGTGGATGCCCTGGCTGAGGGTGGCTATATGCAGATTCTGATCGATTGTGATGAGAATGCAACCATCTCTAAGAGCATTTATTTGGACCTGGCAGGCAATAGCCTGACCGGTAAGGTCACTGTGGCCGAGGGTGCTGTGCTTTACGGCATGGACTCCACCACCGATGACTACGATTGCACCGAGGGCTACGGTGAGATCACCGATGTAACCGGCGAGGTTTCCCTGCAGTACAAGACCTCTGTCACCGGTAAGGTCCGTCGTTACCTGACCTACACCGATCCCGAAACCGGCGCAAAGTCCTTCCACCGCATCTACCTGGGTGTCACCTCCATGAGCCTCCGTCCTGCTGTTACCGGCGTTGGCTACAAGGCCACCTTCCGGGCAGACCACATTGCTCAGTCCATGCTCCATGAGGTCGAAGCCTTCGGCTACAACCTGTGGCTTGACGGCATGGAAACCAAGCTGTCCTGCACAAAGACCCGGGACGAGCTGGACAACACCAAGACCGTGACCCTCCGGATTCAAGGCATGCCTGTAGACACGTACGGTGAGACGAAGGTCTTTGCCAATGTCTATATGAAGCTCTCCGATGGCACCACCATCACCAGTTCTGACAGCTACTTCACCTTCCGTCAGATGCTTGAAGCTATCAACACTGCTGTGGAGAACAATCCCGAAGCTTATACTGAGGTTCAAATGAACGCCCTGCAAAATATGCTGGCATCCTATACAGCATTTCTGCAGGATGCAGGTTGGGCAATCAGCAGCATTCTTCCTCAGGCATAATAAAACGGGCCTGCTCGAAAGAGCAGGCCTAATCATTTACCGGGCGACCAAATGGTCGCCCGGTATTCGTTATTATTTCAAATCCGTAAAATAGCCGGTATACTCTACGAAATAACCGCTGTCCGGGAACAGGAAGTGGTGCAGGTCGATGAGGTAATCATCGGTCATGCTGGCAATATAGTCCACAATGATCTGATTGGGCTCGGTCTTTTCATAGGGCACAGGCTTGGGATACCGTGTATGGTTTACAAAATCTATGTGATGCTTGAAAATGGGAGAGTTTTTCTTGCCCAGGATCAGGTCCTCCAGCAGCTGCTCATAGATCTCTGTCATCATGGGCATGGCGGTACGCTCCAGAACAGCGCGACCGGGCTCGTTTTCATAGATCATGGAATAGTTTTCCCGCTTATAGGTCTTAACCGCCGCAAAATGCTTGTCGTCCAGCTTGATATAAGGCTTGCCGTAGCTGTTTTCGATAATATTGACCACCAGATTATTGATGATCTCTGAATTGATGGTGCCGATCTCGGAGCTGGGGAAGGCGCTGTGCTCCACCATCTGGACGATGGCCGCATCCTGACGATCCTTGCCTAAATAGGCGATAATATCAGAAATACGCACCACATTACCCTCTAATGTAGAGGGCTGGATCTTATTGGCATAGCCGGGGATGGTGTAGCACTTTTCCAGCTCTGCCTCAAACTGATCAAAGCTGTCCATGGGAACCGGGCGGTACTCCGCCAGCTCAATTTCACCGTTGTGACCCGCAATACCCACTAAGGTCTGAAGTGTCAGGTTCAGCGAGAACACCTTGTCCAGCACACGGACAGAATGGATATTGTGATTAAAAAATCTGCCTGTATGCTGATGATACAGTTGATTTAAAAACACCTCGCCGGTGTGGGCAAAGGGGGTGTGGCCAATATCATGTCCCAGGGCAATGGCCTCGATCAGATCCAGGTTCAGATTCAGTGCTCTGCCGATAGTCCGTGCAATGCGGCTGACCAGCTGCACATGGAGACTCCGCCGGGTAATATCGTCATTTTTGACCAGGGAGAACACCTGGGTCTTATCGGTATAACGGTTATAGAAGGGGCTGTACATGATCCGGTCAATATCCTTGGCGAACTTGGGCCGCCACACCGGGGTAGGTGTATCGTTGCTGTGCCGCCGAACGGCCTGCTCATCCTTAAAGGACAGATCCACAAAGCTGTGACTTGCTTTTTCCTGCTCTATTTGTGCAGACAAAGCCGCAGACAGTCTTTCTTTTGCCATAATTACACCTCCGTATAGTTTTTGGGAGAATATTATACAATACTTCCCTGTAAAAATGCAACAGTTTTTGTAGGATATTTATAAAATATTAAAAAAGGCAACCTGCGCAGCGCTTTACATTTAAACAGGGCCATGGTATAATTCAAATAATTATAAAGAAAAGAGAGAGCTTATCATGGATCAGAACCTTTTATCCCAGATCGATGCCAAAATCGAAGAATGCACCCGGGAGCTGGCTGCACTGACGATCAAGCTGGTAAATATCAAAAGTGTAAAAAGCGAACCGGTGCCCGGCGGCCCCTTTGGCGCAGGCTGTAAGCAGGTGCTGGATACCGTTATGGAGCTGGGCCGGAAAGAGGGCTTCTTCTGCACCGACTATAAGGTGGGTGTCATGAGCGCCGCCCTGCAGGAGGGACAGCCGGATGTGGGCATCTGGCTCCACGGCGATGTGGTGCCGGAGGGTGACGATTGGATTTACGAGCCCTACAATGCCGTAGAGCGGGACGGCTGTATTATTGGCCGTGGTGCAACGGACAACAAGGGCCAGCTGGCAGGCGCATTTCTGCTGCTGAAAATCATTAAGGATCTGGATATCAAGCTTAACTACAACCCCGCCATTTATGTGGGCAGCAATGAGGAATTCGGCATGACCGACCTGATCGGTGACCCGGCCATCCCGGAGGCTAAAGGCTTCTTAAATGTCTCCACACCGCCCAGGCTGTCCCTTGTTCCGGACAGCGGCTTCCCTGTAGGCTACGGCGGAAAGGGCGGCATGAATCTGACTTTAAAGAGCAAAACGCCCCTCCACGGCTTTACCATGTGGGCAGGCCGTGAAGACTCTCCCGGACGGGCCACCGCCATTTTTGACGGTTTGGAGCTGCCGCAGGAGCTGCCTGATTGCACCATCGAGGGCAATCAAGTCATTGCTGAATCTCCTCCTGTTCACGCTGCCCATCCCAAGCCCGGCGGCAATATGATCACCAAGCTCTGCCATGGGCTGCTGGATGTGGTACAGACCGAGGACCGACACATTATGGAATTCTTCAAAATGGTTTCTCTGTGCATTGACGGCGAAGCATTGGGCATCAAAACCGTATCCGAAAAAATGGGCAACCTGACCACTTATGCCAAAGCAGTAAGCCTGGTGGACGGCTGTCCTGCAATTACGGTGAATATCCGCTATCCCATTGAGATCACCTATGAGCAGATTATGGAAAATGTAGGAAAGATAGCTGAAAAGTGGGGTTTTGTCATCAGTGACTGCCCCCGTGACACCAGCCCCTACCTGCTTGATCCCGATACCGAGCTTGTACAGACCCTTTGCAAAATCGCAAACGATCAAACAGACATGGATAAAGCACCCTACACCCTCAGCGGCGGCACTTATGCCCATAGACTTCCCAATGCCTACCCCTACGGTGCCAGCGGCAACCAAAAGCCCGCCGATTTCCCCGAGGGCCGGGGCGGCGCCCACGGCAAGGACGAATCCGTAGGCCTGGACCGCCTGCAGCGATACATGCGCATCTACGCAAGAGCATTGCTTGCTTTAAACGAAATAAGCTTTTAAACCCCGGCGGGAGCAAGCCCCCGCCCTACAGCCACATTCGGCATCGTAGGGCAGGGGCTTGCTCCTGCCGTTTTTACACAAATTCTTTCCACTGAGTTTCCTGAAAGCCCACCAGCACGAAATCGTCACCGATCAGGAGAGGTCGTTTTACCAGCATACCGTCCGTTGCAAGGAGGTCAAGCATTTCCTCCCCGGTCATGGTTGGCAGCTTGGTTTTCAGCTCCATGGACTTATACAGCAGGCCGCTGGTATTGAAAAACTTTTTAAGCGGCAAACCGCTTTGTTGATGCCATAGGGCCAACTCCTCCAAAGAGGGATTTTCGATCTTGATATCCCGCAAAATATAGGAAACTCTGTTGTCATCCAGCCACTTTTTTGCCTTTTGACAGGTGGTGCATTGGGGGTAACAGATAAAAGTCAACATGGTGCTTGCTCCTTCGCTTTTTTGTCTTTAACCAGCATAACGATGCCACATACAGTCATAATCAACCCGACAGTGCCAAAAACACCGCCCTCGGCTGCTTTTTTGTTCGGGTTATCTGGATCGACCGTAATCTTTATGGTATCGCCCACAGATTTATTTGGCTCATAGGAGCCGCCGTACTCCGTGTAAAGCTTTTTATTTTTGTAGGTTTTTCCATCTACCTCGTATTTGCCATAATAGGTGTGAATATAATCGCCGTCGGGATCATCTTTTGTTTTAATATCCGTGATAGTTGCCTTCACCTTCAGGCTTTGCTCCTCATATTTGAAATTTTGACACACGCCCAGGAAAAACAGCGTAAGACCCACGACCAATATAATAATATGTTTTTTCACAACAGCAAGCCCTCAGCAGCATCGGCGGCCTGCTGGCCCCGTTCGGTAAGGGCGGCGGAGCCGTGGACGGAATAGCCTTCGTAGGCGGACATATCTGCGCCCTTCAGGGGGGCATCGTAGGAAATATCCACAAGCCCCCGCTTTTCCAAGCAAGCGAGTGCAAGGCCGGTTTCGGTGGGGTCCTGTTCCGGCAGCTCTTTACAGATGGGATATTCATCTGCAGGCTTTCTTGCCAGGGGTAAAAATGCCACCTGACCCAACAGTACCAGCAGACGGATCTCCAATTCGGTCAATTCTATTGAACCACAGCAGCCATTACAACCACCGCAATTTTTTGAGCAGCTCATGATTTTTATTCCTCCCGTATTGCTATTTTCGGCTTTTTCGCTTATACTTATTATATATTGTACAATAAGGAGGCACATTATGTCTATACTAAATATCACAAAAGATAATTTTCAGGAGCAGGTTTTAAATGCAAAGGGCCCGGTGCTGGTGGACTTTTGGGCAACCTGGTGTGGCCCCTGTCAGATGATCGCCCCCATCGTCCATGAGATTGCCGAGGAAAACGAGCATGTGACCGTTGGCAAGGTCAACGTGGACGAGGAGATGGAGCTGGCTGTCCGCTACGGCATTTCCAGCATCCCTACCCTGCTGGTCTTTGAAAACGGCCAGGTCACTCAGACCTCCGTAGGCCTCCGCTCCAAGGAGCAGATTGAAAAGATCTTAAATAAATAACGGATAAATATCCCTCCTGCCCCATAAAGTATAGGCAGGAGGGATGTCCATGAAAATCAAAAAACTGCTGATATGCTTAGCCATTCCCCTGGCGGTAGGCGGCCTGTCGGCATTGCTGTCCGGGGGTATGGGAAGCTTTGAAACGCTGGTAAAGCCGCCGCTGTCGCCGCCGGGGTGGCTGTTTCCGGTGGTGTGGACCATTTTATACTTGCTGATGGGCTACGCATCCTACAGGGTACTGACCGCTGATACGCCTAAGGAGGAGAAGCGGCGGGCCCTGACCGTATACGGTGCCCAGCTTGTACTGAATTTTCTGTGGTCGCCGGTGTTTTTTGGCCTGGGGTGGCTGCTGGTGGCCTTTTTCATTCTGGTAGCATTGTGGATTTTGATTTTAATCACGGGAAACCTGTTCTCTCAAATTGACAAAACCGCAGGCACACTGCTGCTTCCCTACCTGCTGTGGGTCACCTTTGCAGGCTATTTAAATTTTGCCTTTGTTTTACTCAATTAGCCTATTGAAAAATTTCCTGTTTTTGCTATACTGAATATAGAATTAAATTTTAGGAGGAACCTATTATGGCAAATAAATACGCAGGCACTCAAACTGAGAAGAACCTAATGGCCGCCTTCGCCGGCGAGTCCGAGGCAAGAAACAAGTACACCTACTTCGCTTCCAAGGCCAAGAAGGAGGGCTATGAGCAGATCAGTGCCCTGTTCCTGAAGACCGCTGAGAACGAAAAGGAGCACGCAAAACTGTGGTTCAAGGAGCTGGAGGGCATCGGCAACACCGCAGAGAACCTGGCTGCCGCCGCTGCCGGTGAGAACTACGAGTGGACCGATATGTACGAGGGCTTTGCCAAGACCGCTGAGGAAGAAGGCTTCCCCGAGCTGGCTGCCCGCTTCCGTCTGGTTGCTGCTGTTGAAAAGCACCACGAGGAGCGTTACCGCGCACTGCTGAAGAACGTGGAGACCAAGGCTGTGTTCGAAAAGGCCGGTGTCCAGGTTTGGGAGTGCCGCAACTGCGGTCACATCGTAGTTGGCGAGAAGGCACCCGATCTGTGCCCCACCTGTGCCCATCCTCAGGCATACTTCGAGATCCACGCAGAAAACTACTAATAAACACCAAGGTCCGTGTTGTACAACACAACACGGACCTTTCTTAGGATGTAGGGGCGATTCATGAATCGCCCCTATAAATTTGGTTTACATAATACTGCCAACATTCCACTTAGAGGTGGTTTCTTCGAAGCGGGTCAGCATATCATGCAGGGCAGACAGTTGGCTTTCGGTGTATGCATCGGCGTTTGCAGCCACCTGCTCCACCAAATTGCGGAAGGTGTAGCTGTACTCGGCACTTTCGATGGTGGTGCCGCCCTCCAGGGTCACATAGACCTGGCCGTAGACGGGTGTTTCACCGTAGTTTTCCACATCAAAGTTCTGCAGCCGTGCGGTAACCGTCTGACCGGAGATGAATGCGCCCTCTTTTCCGGCGGACAGCTTCTTACCGTTTTCGCCCACCCACAGGGTGTAGCCGTAGCCGGTGACCTGCTGCAGCACCTGCTCGTCACCGTAGAAGGCAGCCTTATAGCCAACACCGTTTGCACCGGGCTTCAGATTCATGTGGGTGATGCCCATCCAGAAACGGTGGAAGGTGTAGCCGCTATCGTCTTTAATTGCCATATAGCGTCGGACATTGCCGGTAATATTGGTCTTAAAGTGCGTTTCTACTGTGCAGCTGACCGTGCCGGTAATTCGGCCCATGGTGTCGGTGGCGTACTTATCCGTTGCGCTGTCCATACCGTAGAGCGTACCCTCGCCGGAAATATTACCGGTCAACTCATAGCCGTTCAAGTCTAAGTACACTGTGCCACTGACGGTCACATCCTCGGTGATGTCGGCGGTCAGCTTTACATAGTCACATTCGCTGTCCACAGCAAGCTGCAGAGAGTCATAAGGTGTTTCCGTGCCATCTGTAACGGCCACCACCTTGGGCTGCGCCCACAAGGGCAATATTGCCGCCGGTGACTGCATTGCCGTACTTAACCAATGCGTTTTCGCCGAAGGTCAGCGTCGTGCCGGAATCCATGTAAATGTTGCCGCCGGTGGTTGCGGTGCCGGAGAGGATATTACCGCCATTAACAGTAATAGTTGCAGTATCCTTGGCGTAAATATTGCCGCCGACCTCAGGAGCACTGCCGCCTTCGATGGTGCCGCCGTTAATAACAACCTGGGCAGTGCCCTCGGCGTAGATGCTGCCGCCCTTCTTGATGGAAGCACCAGAGGCAACAACGCCATTTTTCAGCACGCCGCCGTGCATGGTGAATTTACAGGTGCCGTTTAAGTACACCAGTGCACCATAGGTGCCGGTGCAGCCCTCGCCCAGCATCATGTTGCCACCGTAGACCGTTACCATGCCGGTGTCGGTAATATTAAAGATACCGCCACGGTTACCCTTGGAGTTTTCGCGGATGATCATGCCCTGATTTTCCGGGTGATCCATGAGCCGGAAATCTCTGCCCTTTGAAATATTGAAGACACGGTTGCCGGTGGTACAGGTGATGGTCTTGCCGTTTAAGTGCATACAGGCGGTCATAATGCTGCTGGCCACATTGATGCCATCGGTCATAGTCGTGGTGATATCATTTGCCAGATATACATGGCTGCTGGAAATATGGCCCGCAGTGGTATAGGCTGTCCACATTACATCCTTTTTGCAGTGCTGACAGTACTGGGGCTGGCTCCAATCCAGCTGGGTGGTCTCTTCCGTAGCTTCAAAAGTGAAGCTGCCTGCCACGGCGCTGAAGGTGACCAAGCCATCAACCGTGCCGGTATAAACGATGCCGTCTGTCTCCAGGGTCAGGGCACTAAGTGCCTTGCTGTTTACGGTGATGTTGGCGGCAGGAAGCTTTACGGTTGCGGTGGTATTGGCAGGAACGGTGGCCTTATAGGTCCAGCTGCCGCTGCCAAGCTTGGTCTCGGTCTCAATGAGACCGTAAGCAGATTCATAAGAGGACTTGACCTGGGGTAATCTTTCGTCAAATGCAGGGGCAATGACGATGTTCTTAAAGCCAGGCTTTTCAGCATCGAAGCCGATACCGGCCACGGTCTGATACATCCAGCCTGCCACTGCACCGTAGGAGTAGTGGTTAAAGGAGTTCATGGTCACATCACCGAAGCCGCTTTCGGTGGTATAGGTGTTCCAGCGCTCCCAAATGGTATTTGCGCCCTGGTTCACAGAGTACAGCCAGGAGGGGTAGCTTTCCTGCAGCAGCAGGGTATAGGCTACATCACTTCTGCCTACCTTGGTCAGGGTCTTGGTGATAATAGAAGTACCTAAGAAGCCGGTGTACATGATGTTGCCGTAGCTTTCAATGCTGGAGATCAGGTTCTCCGTCACAACGGCCACCGATTCCTCGTTGGGCAGCAGGTCTAAGTACAGGGCGTACAACTGGGCAGTCTGCTCAAACCGGGTAAGAGAGCCGTCCTCCTTCACAAACCGCTGCTGGAAGATCTGCTTTTCACGCTCGTAAATGCTCTGATAGTGGGCAGCAGCCTCGGTGTCCCCGATGGCGTTTGCCATGTCTGCCATCATCAGGGCATCCCATGCGAAGAAGGCCACAGCCAGCAGGTCGCCTACCGGCTGCTTATTGGTGTTTTCCAAATTCAGGTGATCCTTTGCGCCGTAAGCAAAGCCGCTGCCGCCGGAGGTTTCCAGGAAGTCCATGTATTTGCACATGGAATCCCAGTGCTCCCGGATGGTGGCAGTATCGCCGTACATCATATAAAGATTCCAGGGGATGATGATACCGGCGTCACCCCAGCCTACTTCACCGTAGGTGACGTTGCCATAGGCATCAATGGCAGTGCCATAGTTATGGACATAGGGTACAATATCAGAGTATGCGCCGTTATATGCACCGCCGTAAATGGTGCTGTCCACCTGGGCATCCCGCATATCCTGCAGATATTTTTCTAAGAAGCTCTTGGAATAGGTTAAGTATGTACCGGCCTGGGAGAATACCTGGCTGTCGCCGGTCCAGCCTTGGCGCTCGTTGCGCTGAGGGCAGTCGGTAGGAATAGACAGATAGTTGGAATACATACCCCAGCGGATATTGGAAAGCAGCTGATTGACCTTTTCATTGGAGGTCTCCATGGTGGCCGTGTCGTTATGGACAGAGGTGACCACCTGGCCCCGCACCTTGTGAACAGTAATATCCGCCGTTGCGGTGATCTCAATGTACTGGAAGCCGTAGAAAGAGAAGCTGGGGTGATACTTTTCGATACCGTTTCCACCCATGGTGTAGATGGTGTTGGCAGTGGCAGAGCGATAGTTTGCATTGTAAATGCTGCCGCCGGGGCCGTCGTTGCCACGGGCAATAGAGCCGCCTGCCTCGTTGAGCCACTCACCGTGCTCTACTGTTACCACGGTGCCCTTTGCGCCTTCAATTTCAAAGTACTCCCAGCCTGCGAAGTTCTGACCGAAGTCCACCAGCAGGGTCTGACCGGCAGTAAGTGCAATACTTTCGCCGTCAGCGTGGGTTCTGACCACGCTGATATCACCGTAGCTGGTATCCGCGACTGCACCGGTTGCGCCGCTGTAGACGGTCATAGACTTAGGGGCACGCTCCAGGTCCTGCCGCACAATGACAGGCACACCGTCCCAGGCCTCCAGTGTGCCGGTAAATTCGGTATTGACCTTGGCATAGTTCCAGGTGCTGTCGTCATAACCGGGCAGCATCCAGCTCTGGTCTGCAGAAGCATCGTACCGCTCACCGGCGTAAATACCTGTGCCGCTTTGGGCTGCAGCTGCTTTGGTAGACTTCCAGGTGGTATCGGTGTTGATAACCTCTTGTGTGCCGTCGGCATAGATCAGGATCAGCTTTGCAAGGTAGGCCGTTTCTGTGCCTCTGTACAGGCTGCCCACACCACGCCACCAGCCGTCTGTGACCACGCCGCCCAGTACATTTTCGCCCTGAGTCAGCATCCAGGTCACATCAAAAGTGGAATAAAACTGCCGCTTGTTGCGCTGGGTAAAGCCGGGCTTTAATTCATCGTAAGCAATCGTGCCGTCTGCCTGCTTGCGGCCTACACGGACACCGTTAATGTAGCTTTCATAAACGCCCAAACCGGCAGTATACAGCTTTGCGCTGACTAAGTTTTCACCTACGGTGACGGACTTTCTGTAGGCAGGCAGATTGTTGCCGCTGCCCTTTTGGAGGCACACCACCTCTGCAGAGCCGTCCATCTTCAGCCAGCCGTCGTCGATCGCACCGGCGGAGATGACAATATCGTTGGAGGCTGCATCAGTGAAGGTGTTCTTATAAAGCACCTTGCCGTCTGCATCGGTAACCGTAAAATTATCAAACCAGCCAGCCTCTGCTTTTGCCTGCCGCACACCCACAAGACCCAGGGGGATATTCTTGGTGTGGGTATAAGTACCGATTTGGGTGAGTGTATCTGCATCCGCACCCATCCAGGTTTCAATGGTAGTGCCATTAACCACGATCCGCAAATGATGGGTATTGTTAAGACCTGTATACACATTGGTAATATCGATGGCATCCACGGCATAGCTTGAGCCGCTTTTGCCGGGGTAAGCGACCCAAGAGCCGCCCTCACGGAAGTGGGGACGGATCTGATTTTTGGTGGCATTGACCTGCCACATAATGAAGTTGCTGGAATCGGTTGCACCGAACACCGGGCTGATGCCGTCCTTTGTAATGACGAAATCCACATCGATGGTATAATCCGTCACATCGGTTGCGGAGCTATAGGAAATAAAGCTGGTATCGGCAAAGGCGTTTTCCTCCAACAGGGCCGTTTCAAAGGTAGCTGTGGGGGAAGTGACGGCATTTCCATCCTTATCCCATACCGTAACGGACCAGGTGTAGGTGGTGGAGGAAACAAGAGGCGCACCCTCGTAGACGATGCCCACAGACACATCGCTTTCCACCTTACCGGAGTCCCAAACGGTGGTATCGCCGTTTTTCACCGTCAGCTGATAAGCGGTCTGCCGCTGACCAACAGTGTCCGAACGCATTTTCCAGGAAAAGACCGGGTTAGGCTCATCAATGCCCACCGGGTCCACCAGGTCCTCGGTCATCAAGTCGTAAATTGTCACATCACTGCCGCCTTCTGCGGCAAAGGCCTGGGGCGTAAAGGGCACGCCGGCCAGTAAGGACAGAATTAACGCCATTGAAATCATCCTTGTTAACATGGTTTTATCCCACTTATTTTATGGGTTACCGGAATTTTTGTCCAGCATCTTGACTTTATTGTATAAAACCGCCTATAATAATTCAAGAGGTATTTTTATATTGTTTTAGGGGGTATTTTCACATGGATTCCCGGAAGGCGCAATCGCCCTGGTTTCAGCAGGCCAATAAGCTGGGCTTTTCCGTCCATTCTGCCACCATCGCCCAAGTTCCCCGGCATGGACACACCACTTTGGAGCTGGCCTATGTGGAAAAAGGCACCATCGAGCATCATATTGACGGCAAGTGTCTGATATTGGGCCCGGGAGACTATTATATTGTGGACTACGGCGTGGCCCACTCCTACAAAAAGCTGGGCCCTGAAAAGCTGATGGTGCGCAATCTTCTGTTTCTGCCCAAATTCCTGGACCGCAGCTTAGAGGGAGAGCACAGCTTTGATTCTATGATGAACTCTTACCTGCTGCGTTTTTGCTACCGTACCTTACGGGCCTCCCCCACCGGCATCACCTTCCATGACGATGACGGGCGGATTGGCACATTGGTCAGCAGTATCATTAAGGAATACAATCAAAAGGACTACGGCTATCTGGAGCTGGTGCGGTGCGCCTTTGTGGAGCTGCTGATCCTGACCATGCGCAAAATCGGCAAAAAAGAAAAAGCTCCGGAGAAAAGTCCGGAGATCCAAAAAATGTTGGAGTATATCCACACCCATTACCGGGAAAAGCCGGAGCTGGGTATGTTTGCCCATGAGCTGGGGTACTCTGTGCCCTACCTGTCCGGGAAATTTTCCCGGGAGGTGGGCGTGGGCTTTGCCGAGTACCTCCAGCGCATCCGCCTGGAGCAGGCCTGTCAGCTGCTGGAAACCACTGATCTGCCCATAAGCCGTGTAGCAGGCAGCGTGGGTTATGAGAACATCAAGCACTTTAATGCCATCTTTAAAAAGAATTTCTGCCTGACCCCAAGAGAATTCCGGGCCATCCAACGGTAGGGGCGATTCATGAATCGCCCTTACGAAAACTCTTCCCGCAGCCTACAGGCGTATTCGTAGGCGGCCTTATAGTCTCCCTGCTCTTTACAGCATTGCTCTAATTTTTGGAGCAGCTGTTTGGACAGGGGGGCTTTTTCATAGTGGTCTCTTGCCTTACTGTACCGCCCCTGGCGGAAATACACATCTCCACGGAGTTGATGCCACCGGGGGCTGTCCTGAGGGTCTGCATCCAGAATCAGCTCCGCACGGTCCGGGTTAGCGGCGGCCAGCAGTAAAGTTCTGTCCGGATCAGGAGGCAGTAGTTTACATAATTCTCCTGCCCGGTCCGGTCTGGCAGCGTACAACAGGCACAGGCGGCGTGCTTCAGAAGCATAATAAGGGGTCTGTTTTCCCTCCTCCAACGCCTGCTCCAACAGCACCTCGGCATAGGCCGTTTTCCCTTCGTTTATGGCAACTTCTGCCAGCTCCAGCCGGGTCAGTGCCGCTAACAGGTGCTGCTCCGCATCAAAAACCGGGTCGGGGGCAGCGTACTGCTGCAAATATTCCAATACGGCTGTCCAGTTTTTTTGCCCAAATGCAGCACGGGCCTTTTCCATCAGCTTTTGGTTGGCCGATGCCGTCTCCTCCTCCAAAAAGAAGCTTATAGGCTTTCCCAGTACCCCGGCCAAATACCGCAGTGTATCCATGGAGGGGCGAGCTGAACCGTTTTCAATTTGAGAGAGCATATTTCTGGTGATCACATCGCCGCAAAGCTGCCGCTGTGACAAGCCCGCATCCAGCCGTGCCTGCTTTAGCTTCTGCCCAATATCCATGGTCTTACCCCCCCCGGTAAGTAGTATTTACCCCATTATAGCAGACAGGGCCGTGTTTTTCCATCCTTTTACATAAAATTTATTTGCTATTTTCTTTTTAATGCCGTATAGTAGTACTATAACATGAAGGAGTTCGGTTATGGTTATTCAGAATTATCGTGATATCAAATCCCGGGCGGCAAAGACCCTGAGCTACACCCCCTGGGATATAAAAAAGCTCGTGCTGGTATTCAGCCTGGTATCCCTGTGCGTAAGTCCGCTGCTGCTGGGCGTAGATGCGCTGCTGTCATTGGGTATGGAAAACGCCCAGGGCCTAAGCGGTCTGGGCGTCTACAGTATGCTGGCTACGATCTCCTCGGTGCTGAGTATGGCCTGGAGCATTTTCAGCATCTTTTGGGCACCGGGCATCCTTTACTGTGGCCTGATGCTGCTTCGGGAGCAGGACCCCTGGCCCAAGGGGCTGTTTCGTGGCTTTAAAAAGTGGATCAGCTTTGTAAAATACACCATTTTACTGGTGATATTCCTTTTTGCACTGGTCATGGTCATCTCCCCTGTCGTCAGCATTGTTTCCCTGCCCTTTATGGGGCAGTTCCAGGAGCTCATTGCGGCCATGCCGGAAACAGAAACCGACATGATGGCCTATCTGGAGACCATCCCCATCGAGCAGCTGGCCCGTGCAGTGCTGCCCATGCTGCTACTGATGTGGGGTGCCATACTGGCGGTGGTGATTCCTTTGTTTTACCGGGCACGGCTTGTTTATCTGATCCTGTTGGATGAGGAGCAGATTGGTGTCCGGGAGGCGATCCGCTTCAGCTTTAAGCTTACGAAGGGCAGCTGTATACAGCTGTTCCGGCTGGACCTGAGCTTCTGGTGGTACTACTTACTGATCGCCTTGGTGAATATTCTGCCTATGGCTACAGAGCTTCCGCTGTTTAGCAGCTGGAATGAGACTGCCGCCACCCTTACCTGCAGTGCAGTTGCAGCGGTTCTGGGCGTAGGCGTATATATGCTGGGACTTATGAAGGTAAAAACGGCAGATGCGGTGGCTTATGACCATTTACGGACCGTGGTGCTGACCGATGCACCCCAGCTGACCAAGGGAGAAATACATGATATTTGAAATTACAGACTTTAACGACCCCCGTATCGACCCTTTTGCACGGCTGACTGAGGCCCAGCTGATGAACCGCTTTGACCCGGAAAACGCCATGTTCATTGCGGAAAGTCCCAAGGTGATCATGCGGGCGCTGGATGCAGGCTGTGTGCCGGTATCCATATTGGTGGAGCGGAAATGCATGGGCGGCGAAGCGGCTGAGGCCATCGCCCAGTGCGGAGATATCCCGGTCTATACCGGCGAAACAGAGTTGCTGGCAAATATCACCGGCTACAAGCTTACAAGAGGCCTTCTGTGTGCCATGCGGCGTACCCCTCTTCCTGCAGCAGAGACCCTTTTAAAGAATACCCGGCGGGTGGCCGTATTAGAGGAAGTCATGAACCCCACCAATTTGGGTGCCATCTTCCGCAGCGCGGCCGCACTGGGCATGGATGCGGTATTGCTGACCCCCGGCTGCAGTGACCCCCTGTACCGCCGCAGTGCAAGAGTGAGCATGGGCACAGTTTTCCAGGTTCCCTGGGTCTTCCTGCCCCAAAACTGGATGGAGCTTTTACATAGCTGTGGCTTCAAAACAGCTGCCATGGCTCTGCGGGACGATTCCTATTCCATCGATGCCGCTGAGCTGCGGCAGACGGAAAAGCTGGCGGTGATCTTAGGCACAGAGGGTGCCGGCCTGAAGGACAGCACCATCGAAAGCAGTGACTACACCGTGAAAATTCCCATGTATCATGGGGTGGATTCTCTCAATGTAGCGGCGGCCAGTGCGGTTGCTTTTTGGGAATTACGGCTCGATAGAGTTTAAAATGACAAAAATATTGTTGAAAAATATAAATCCGGGATAGACAAATCAAAAAAAAGGTGTATAATAAAAGACGGCAAGGATATTCTTGCCGTCAAACTTCTTTGGAGCGTGAAACTTTTATGAAACTGATTATTAAAAACGATTATGAAGAAATGTCCGCATGGGCTGCACAGCATATTGCCGATGCCATCAATAACCACAAGGAAGACCGTCCCTTCGTGCTTGGTCTGCCCACCGGTTCTTCTCCCCTGGGTACTTACAAGCGCCTGATCGAGATGAACAAGGCCGGCCTGGTCACCTTTAAGAACGTGGTGACCTTTAATATGGATGAGTACGTTGGCCTGCCCAGAGAGCACGACCAGAGCTAC
>CAYMPY010000011.1:0-26618 GCA_964392535.1 uncultured Oscillospiraceae bacterium | reverse complement strand
AGTAAGTTCGAGGATCAGGCGCTGAAGTGGGATTCTCCCTGGGGTGTAGGCTATCCGGGCTGGCATATTGAGTGCTCCGGTATTTCCATGAAGTATTTGGGTGAGGATCTGGATATTCACTGTGGTGGTATTGATAATGCTTTCCCTCATCATACCAATGAGATCGCACAGTCTGAAAGCTATGTTGGTCACAAGTGGTGCAACTACTGGTTCCATGTCCATCACCTCAATACCGATGACGGTAAGATGAGCAAGTCTAAGGGTGAGTTCCTGACGGTGAGTCTGCTGGAGCAGAAGGGCTATGATCCCATGGCCTATCGTTTGTTCTGCCTGCAGAGCCACTACAGAAGAAACCTTGTTTTCTCCTGGGAAAATCTGGACAATGCTGCGGTTGCATATCAGAAGCTTGTTGCAAAAATCGCAGCATTAAAGCAGGACGGGGAAGTTGACGAGGCTGTATATGCTTCCTTGAAGGAGCGCTTTGAGGGAGCTCTTAACGGTGACCTGAATACTTCCGTTGCGGTTACTTGTGTGTATGACGTTTTAAAGGCGAAGACCAATGATGCTACCAAGCATGCTGCTCTTAAGGATTTCGATCAGGTGCTGAGTTTGAATTTGCTGGAAGCTGCCGAAAGGCTTCGTGCAAAAGAGGCAGAAGAAGCAGCTGCATCCGCTGATCCTGAGATTGATGCATTGGTTCACGCCCGTACTGAGGCTAAGAAAGCCAAAAACTATGCCGAGGCAGACCGTATCCGTGATCAGTTGAAGGATAGGGGTGTAGAGATTATTGATACGCCTCAGGGCACCAAATGGAGAAAAGTATGAAGCTTATGATCCTTGACGGAAATTCCGTCATCAATCGTGCATTTTATGGTGTAAAGCCCCTTACAACTCGTGAGGGGCTTTACACCAATGCCATTTACGGTTTCCTGAATATCTTGGAAAAGATGGAAAAGGAAGAACAGCCGGAAGCTGTTTGCGTTGCTTTTGATCTTCATGGTCCGACCTTCCGTCATTTAAGATATGACGGATATAAGGCGAACCGTCATGGTATGCCTGAAGAGCTTGCTCAACAAATGCCTGTTATGAAGCAGGTTTTAGCTGCAATGAACATTCCTGTTTATGCCTGCCAAGGGTGGGAAGCTGATGATGTGATTGGAACTGTTGGCAAGATCTGCGGTAACAATGATTGGGAATGTGTGATCGTCACCGGAGACCGGGACAGCTTACAGCTGATCGATGAGCACGTAAAGGTCAAGCTTGTGATCTCTCGTCCCGGACAAACAACGGCTACACTGTATGATAAAGAAAAGTTTGTGGAAGAGTATGGCTTCGAGCCTGAGAAAATGGTAGATCTCAAGGCGCTTATGGGTGATTCTTCTGATAATATTCCGGGTGTTGCGGGTGTCGGTCCTAAAACTGCCACAGAGCTTTTAATGAAATTCGGTTCTCTGGATGGTGTATATGCCAATTTGGGAGATGCTTCTATTCGACCGAAGCTTCGGGAAAAGCTTGAAGCAGGAAAAGAAAGCGCTTATCTTTCCTTTGAACTTGCTACCATTAAGCCGGAAGCTCCCATTGATTTTGAACCGATGGATGCTGTGATCCGGCCGTATAACCGTATTGCTTTATACGAGCTTTTTGTAAAGCTGGAGTTTGTGCGCCTGATCGACCGTTATTGTCTCAGTGACTGCACGATAAACGAACAGGTTCAGCCCTGTGCGCAGTTTTGCTCTTTGGATAGAGTGGAGTCATTGCCTGATAAAGCAGGGACGTGCGCCATGTATTTTGCGCAGGACGGTTCTTTGGGTATTGCCTGCAGTACCGGCGTTTGTGTTCTGATGCCCCTTGAGGTGCAGATGGCAGGTGTAGGTCCCTTTGAAGGCGTGATTCTCCATGATTCCAAGACCGTTATGCATATTCTGCGGGAGCGGAATATTGGTTATGATCGGGTGTTGTTTGATACCGCTCTTGCGGCCTATGATTTAAATCCCTCACAATCTGAATATTCTGTTTCCAAGCTTGCTACCAATTTCCTGGGTATTCAAGTGGACGATACCGATGCGGCTGCCTGTGCAGAAGCGCTTTGGAATCTCAGACCTGTACTGGAGAGTGAATTGGAAAAGCAGGAGATGAAGAGCCTGTATTATGATATCGAGCTTCCTCTCTGTACAGTACTGTTTAAGATGGAGCAGACCGGAGTTGCAATTGACTCTGAGCAGCTTTCTCAGTTTGGTGCCATGTTGACACAGCGGATCGCGGATTGTGAAAGCTTGATTTATTCTTATTCTATCGGCCCGTTTAACATTAATTCCACTAAACAGCTTGGCGTGCTTCTGTTTGAACAATTGGGACTGCCCCCGGTTAAAAAGACAAAAACAGGT
This sequence comes from uncultured Oscillospiraceae bacterium, assembly GCA_964392535.1. Classification (GTDB taxonomy): domain Bacteria; phylum Bacillota; class Clostridia; order Oscillospirales; family Oscillospiraceae; genus Faecousia. The sequence continues at coordinate 24,234 of CAYMPY010000011.1, read as the reverse complement.
TATTCCACCAATGCCGATGTGTTGGAGAAGTTAAAAGAAAAGCATCCGATCATTCCAGCAATTATGGACTATCGTATGCTGACAAAGCTGAATTCCACTTATGCGGAAGGCCTTATGAAGGTCGTTGAAGATGACGGACGGATCCGCACGAAGTTTCAGAATCTTGTTACAGCTACCGGTCGACTTTCTTCTGTAGAACCTAATCTCCAAAACATTCCTGTAAGAACGGATTTAGGCGCAGAGATTCGAAAAATGTTTATCCCGAAGCCCGGATATGTTTTGGTAGATGCAGACTATAGTCAAATCGAGCTACGTGTGCTTGCCCATATTGCTGATGATCAGGTTATGCAAAAGGCGTTTATTGATGGCCTGGATATTCACACTGTTACTGCATCCCAGGTGTTCGGCGTTCCCGTCGAAGAAGTTTCAGATCTTCAGCGCCGCCATGCAAAGGCTGTAAACTTTGGTATTGTATACGGTATTTCTGAGTTTTCCCTTGCAGATGATATCGGTGTCAGCCGCTATGAGGCTAAGGCGTATATCGACAGCTATCTTTCCAATTATCCCGGTGTGCGGGCATATATGCACCGTGTAGTGGAGGATGCAAGAGCTGTAGGCTATACCAAAACCATGTTTGGCAGAAAACGGTATATCCCTGAGTTAAAGAGTTCTAATTTCAATATTCGACAGGGCGCAGAACGGATTGCGCTGAATACGCCTATTCAAGGTACTGCTGCGGATCTGATCAAGCTTGCTATGATTCGGGTAGACAGTGCATTATCCGGTGAATTTCCTGAGGCAAGACTATTGCTGCAGGTCCATGATGAACTTATTATTGAATGTCCGGAGGAAATTGCTGCACAGGTCGCTGCTTTGGTAAGCCGGGAGATGGAGCATGTAGCCTCGCTCAGTGTGCCCCTTGAAGCAGAAGCAAAGTGGGGCAAGAATTGGTATGAGGCAAAATGATGGATTATGTATTAATGCGTGAAGATCACCTGGAGAAGATCGCCGAGCTTGAAAAGCTATGCTTCAGCGACCCCTGGAGCCTGCGATCCATTACCTCAGAGCTTAATAACCCCTTATCTCTGTGGGTCGTTGCAGAAGAAAACGGTGTTGTAGCGGGCTATGTGGGCTCTCAGAGTGTTCTCGGCGAGGCAGACATGATGAACCTTGCCGTTGCACCTGCGTGTCGGAGACGGGGCATAGGCCGTAAGCTCGTAGAGGAGCTTATACGCCGACTTAAGGAACAGAGGACCCATGTTCTTGTTCTTGAAGTACGTGCCTCTAATGATCCAGCAATTGGTCTGTATGAAGAATTGGGCTTTATTCAGGTTGGGTACAGACCCAACTATTATGTACACCCCAAGGAGGACGCCTTAATACTGAGAAAGGAGTGGACAGATTGAATATTCTTTCCGTTGAGTCATCCTGCGATGAAACTGCTGTAGCGGTTGTTGTTGACGGCAGAACGGTTTTGACCGATTGCATTGCATCGCAGGTTGAGCTGCACAGAATATATGGTGGCGTTGTGCCTGAGATTGCCTCCCGAAAGCATATTGAAGCGATTTATGGTCTTGCTGATCAGGCCCTTGATCGTGCAGGTATGACTGTGGATGATATTGATGCCATTGCGGTTACCAATGCGCCGGGACTTATTGGTGCGGTGTTAGTTGGTGTGAATTTTGCAAAAGCAACCGCACTTGCGCTTCATAAGCCACTGATTCCGGTTCATCATATTCGTGGCCATATTGCTGCCAATTATATTGCATTTTCTGATCTGGAACCGCCTTTCCTGTGCCTGGTTGTATCAGGCGGTCACACAATGCTCGTGGATGTTCAGGACTATACGGAAATGCGGATATTGGGTTCCACATTGGATGATGCGGCAGGGGAGTGCTTTGATAAGGTTGCTCGTGTTTTGGGAATGCCTTATCCCGGTGGAGCAGCTTTGGATAATATGGCCGTTTCCGGTGATGATCGAAAGTATCCACTTCCTGTTTCCAAGCCCGGAGTTAATCCTTACGATATGAGCTTTTCTGGTCTGAAAACGGCATCACTGAATCTTATTCATCATGCACAGCAAGTTGGAGAGGAGCTGGATATTCCCGGTTTGTGCGCAAGCTTTTCGAGGGCTGTTTCTGATACTTTAATTCCCAGAATGGAGCAGGCTGTACGGCAGACCGGATATAAGAAGGTTGCCGCAGCCGGTGGCGTTGCTGCTAATTCCCGGATTCGTAAGGATTTGTTGGCCGCAATGGAACGATTAGGCGCAGAGGTTTACTTACCACCCCTTTCCTTGTGCGGAGACAATGCTGCTATGATCGGCTCTCAGGCGTACTATGAATACCTTGCCGGCAATACGGCAGATATGAGTCTTAATGCCTATGCTACTAAGTCTATTTTAGGAGAAACGATTTAAAAATGCAGGGGAGCTTATAACTCCCTGCATTTTTAAATCATTCTGAATATACATGAAATTTACATGTCATTTTACATAAAATGATGTTAAAAGTTTTTGAATTCTTGATATTTAATAGGCTTTTATAATTTTATAGTGAAATATATCAGGTGATACTTGTGGATAAACCTGTGGAATGTGTGAATAAGTGTATGAATATTCGTATGTTGTTTGATTTTATGTGTTTGAATTTTGGTAATTGCTGCGATTTGCAGGAATTATCCCATCAAAAATATAATGATGATTATTTGGGCAGATCACATTCGTTTGATTGATTTTTCAAAGCTTACGGATATCTATGCCGATGATGTGGAATCCAGCCGTAAGCGGTATTACTCCGAGGTTTATGAGTTTGAAGGCAGACGATTGGCTGAGCAGGATTATTATCAGTATCTTCGTGAGCAATTCTTCGGCTATTATGGTGGAAAAATGTGCATCCTGGAAGAAGGCGGAAGGTATTTGTCTGTAGTTTGCTTTGAACCGTATAATGATGGATTTCTATTGCACTCGCTAATTACCGCACCTGATATGCGCAGAAAAGGACTTGCGCGTAAGCTTATATTCTATGGACTCGAAAGGCTTGGTGAAGCATCGGTTTATGCACATATTTACCGTAAAAATGTTGCATCTCAGAACCTTCATGATCAATTGGGGTTTGTGCATTTGTATGATTATGCACATATGCTGGACGACTCCGTTCGGAGTGATCATATTACCTATATAAGGAAGAAATAGATAGCTGTTTCTTGTCGTTTTTGAAAATTGACAATTATAGCACTTAAAGATATACTATGACTATCGTGATTGTTGGAGGTTAAGCTATGGTTAAAAAATGGCTTACAACGATTCCGAAGCTTAGCGGAGATAAGACCAGAAGAGTCTATTTATATTTACCTTCATCCTATGAAAAAAACATAACTAAACGGTATCCCGTTATGTACATGTTCGATGGACATAATGTGTTTTTTGATTCGGATGCCACCTATGGTAAATCCTGGGGTATGAATAAGTTCATGACCCAGACAAAAAAAGACCTGATCATTGTAGCGGTTGAATGCAATCATGAGGGCAATGGCCGTTTACGAGAGTACTCGCCGTTTACCTTTGAGAATGCGGATATGGGCCTTATTAAAGGCCGTGGTAATATCTACATGAATTGGTTGATTAAGACGCTTAAGCCGGAGATTGATAAACGGTACAGAACGCTGCCGGACCGTAGGAATACCGTAATTGCAGGATCCTCCATGGGCGGCCTTATGGCACTGTATGGTGCAACAGCTTATAATCATGTGTTTCAGCGGGCAGCGTGCTTGTCGCCGAGCCTGTGGATTGCGCCGGGCAAGGTTTTGGAAATGATTGCTAAGGCCAATCTTCGCAATGACACATGTATTTACATGGATTATGGCAGTGAAGAAATGCTGAATCATGCGGCAAATTCTGAGGCGCTGATCTCTACCTGTCATTTTTTATTGACGAAGCGAGTTAATCTTACATTCAGAATTGTACCCGGCGGTAATCACAGTGAGGCATCCTGGGAACGGCAGCTTCCGGTTGTCGTGGAATGCCTTGGATTATAAATAATGGAGCATAGAGATGGAAATCAGATATTTTAAACAGTATAGTAATTCTCTAAACAGGGATATGGAATTTAAGGTTTACGGTCATAGCGGCAAACCGGTTTTGTTTATTCCTTGTCAGGGCGGCAGATTCTTTGATTTTGAAAACTTTCATATGATCGATTATTGGGCAAAGTGGATCGAAGCAGGTCAGTGCATGGTATATTCTGTTGATTGCATTGACAATGAAGCCTGGGCTGACCTGAACGGCAATAATCGTTGCAGAATCGAGAACCACGAACGCTGGTATAATCATGTTGTTGATGAAATCGTTCCCTTTATTCGTCATTTGAGTGGCCAGGCTAACGGTTATGACCAGCGGATATTCACATTTGGCTGCTCTATGGGTGCAATGCATGCAGCGAACCTGTTTTTCCGCAGACCGGATTTGTTCGAGGGAACCTTTGCGATCTCCGGCCTTTATGATTCGCCCATGTTCTTTGGCGATTATATGGATGACCTCGTTTATAACAATTCTCCTGTGGCGTACATCGGCAATATGCCAGGAGATCATCCCTATATTGACCTTTATAATCAACGGAAGATTTTGATCGTATGCGGCCAGGGCAGATGGGAAGAGGAGCTTTTGGAAAGCACAAGAAGACTGGATACAGTTATTGCACAAAAGGGTATTAATGCCAGATTTGAATACTGGGGCTTTGATGTGGATCATGATTGGCCCTGGTGGTTTAAAATGGTAGAGCACTATGTGCCGCAATTATTAGAGATATAAGGAGTTGGCAGTATGAAAAATTTTATTTTTATTTCACCGAATTTTCCTGAAAACTATTGGAAATTCTGTGCTGAACTGAAGAATAACGGTATGCGTGTCCTGGGTATTGGCGATTGTCCTTACGACGATCTGAAGCAGGAACTTCGGGACTCTTTGCATGAGTATTTTAAGGTTGGCAGCCTGGCTGACTTTGATGAGGTTTACCGTGCGGTTGCATTCTTTACCTATAAGTACGGCAAAATTGATTGGCTTGAATCCAATAACGAGTTTTGGCTGGAGCGGGATGCAAGGCTTCGTACCGAATTTAACATTACTACTGGCTTTAAATATGAGCAGATGGCCAGCGTGAAGCATAAGTCTGCAATGAAGGCTTTTTATGCGAAAGCCGGTATTCCCACGGCAAGATACCATCTGGTTGAGGGCTTTGAGGATGCTGTTGCATTCGCAAACGAGGTGGGCTATCCTGTTGTTGTAAAGCCTGATAATGGTGTTGGAGCCAGCCACACATACCGTTTGCGCAGCAATGATGAGGTTCGTTTCTTCATCGATACAAAAGACGATAATATTTACATTATGGAAGAGCAGGTCAACGGTGTGGTCTGTACTTATGATGCCATTATTGGTGCTGATGGACAGCCGCTGTTCGAGTCTGGCAACTATACGCCTTGTTCTCTCATGGATGTTGTTAATGACAGTGCTGACTCCATTTATTATCTGCATAAGGAAATTCCTGATAAGATCCGTGAGGCCGGTCTTAAGACCGTGGAGGCCTTTGGTGTTAAGAGCAGATTTATTCACTTTGAGTTTTTTGAACTGAAAGATGATCAGCAGGGCCTCGGTAAACAGGGCGATATTGTGGGTCTTGAAGTCAATATGCGTCCCTGTGGTGGTTATACCCCGGATATGTATAATTATGCCTATGAAACGGATGTGTACAAGATTTGGGCTGATATGATCGTTTTTAATGAAAGCACTAAGCCCATCGGTACCCGTCATTACTGTGCCTTTGTGGGTCGCCGTGACGGTCGGACATATGCACTGGATCATGATGCAGTTATGGAGAAGTACGGACACTGCATGAAGATGCAGGGCCGTATTCCTGATGCGCTTTCCGGTGCAATGGCAAACGTCATGTATGTTTGCAACTTTGATACCAAAGAACAGATGGATGCTTATTTTGCAGATCTGCTGAAGACAAAATAATTACTTTTCGGCAGGAAGTAGCTTTTACTTCCTGCCGATTACTCTATTCTGCCGAATATTTTTACGATATTTGTATATTCTTGATCTTATCAAGTATTCGACAAGGTATTTATGTATTGATTTCCCTTGTTTTGGACCTTGTTTGTCACATATAATCCCATCACGAAAGGTGTGATGGGATTGATTTTACTGAAGCGAATTCTTTTATTGTTATTGTCTGCCGGAAGCTGTATATCGTTTTTTAGCGTATACGCTGATACAAGTATAAATGAAGAGAAGGTGTTACTTCCTTATACAATAGAGGGGACACAGCTGATTTTGGAATGGATTGGATCAGATGAACAGCAAGAATATACGGAAGCTGTATTTTATAATAACGGACAGCAGCTTCTGGAATCGTTTTATGTGGAACTGTATACAGATTTGGGCTCATACTATTTTGAAACGACAATGCTGCCGGCAGGGGAGCGAATATTGCTTTATGATAGAGATGGGCAGAGCTGGAATGGGGCACATATAAGGGGTGGGGAATGTTATTATAAAACGTGTCAAAGCAGCTCGGGTTCAGATAAATGGCAAAGTCTCTTGTCAATTACAGAAGGAGAGCTAATCATCAAAAACTGTTTAAGTGGATCTGTTGAAGTGCTTGATATATATTTAAAACCTTGGGATGAACATCGTCAAGGATACTCATTTGAAAAAACCATCAAAATATCTGTTCGAAATATGTATGCGAATGATACGCTGTTCGTAGTTCTTCCGGATGAACGGTATAGAATCGTATATTTTAAAACAGATTGTATTAAATGAAAACAGCAGCCGCAGTACATATCAGATGTACTGCGGCTGAAACAATATTATAGAACTTTAGAAAGGAAATCTTGCAGTCTTGGATGCTTGGGCGAAGTGAAAATCTCGTCAGGAGCGCCTTCTTCCATGATTTTTCCTTCGTCAATGAAGATTACCCTATTTGCAACTTCGCGGGCAAATCCCATTTCATGCGTTACTACAACCATGGTCATTCCTGCACGGGCCAGCTCCTTCATAACTTCCAAAACTTCTCCAACCATTTCGGGATCAAGAGCAGAAGTTGGTTCGTCAAAAAGCATTACCGTAGGGTCCATACAAAGCGCACGAACGATGGCAACACGCTGTTTTTGTCCGCCGGAAAGCTGGTTAGGGTAAGATTGCGCACGGTCACCAAGACCAACACGATCTAATAGCTCCTGTGCCTGCTTTTCAGCTTCTTCTTTGGATTTATTTAAAAGCTTCATAGGACCAATGGTCAGGTTACGCATAATGGTCAGGTGCGGGAACAGATTAAACTGCTGGAATACCATACCCATTTTCTGGCGGTGCTTATTGATGTTGACATTTTTGGCGGTAATGTCTTCACCCTCAAAGAAAATGTTGCCACCGGTAGACTCTTCCAATCTGTTGAGGCAGCGCAGGAAGGTGGATTTACCTGAACCAGACGGACCGATCACAACAACTACATCTCCACGGTTGATATCAATATCTACACCGGAAAGAACCTGAAGCTGTCCAAAAGACTTTTGTAAATTCTTTACACTGATGATGGTGTTATTAGTGGTCACTCTTAGCCAGCCTCCTTTCCAGTAATCCAACCAATTTCGTCAGGATCAAAACCAGCACAAGATAAATAACTGCGACTGCAATGAGCGGCATGAAGGTGCTGAATGTCAGGGAACGAATTGTAAGACCGCCCTTTGTGAGGTCCGATACACCAATGTAGAAGGCGACAGAGGACTCCTTGAGTAAAGTGATGAATTCGTTGGCAAGTGCCGGGAGAATGGCTTTAAAAGCCTGAGGCACAACAAAATGGATCATTGTTTGAACATAGTTAAAGCCCAAGCTTCTGCCGGCTTCGATTTGACCTTTATCTACACTCATAATACCGCCACGAACAATTTCGGCTACATAAGCACCGGAATTCATACCGAAGCAGATCACAGCAGCAGAAAATCTGTCTACATTCATGGGAAGCAAGACCACGAAGAACAGGATCAATAGCTGGACCATGAGTGGTGTACCACGAATAATGGTCAGGTATAGTCTGCAGAATCCATCGATAAGCTTCAGTTTACCGGTCATTTGGTTTGTGCAGCGGATGATTGCAATCACAAAACCGATCAGGATGCCCAACAATGCAGAAAGCCCGGTAATAGCCAGCGTATTACCCAAGCCCGTTACCAGATGCATATAGCGATTATCCTGAATAAAGTTTGTGTGGAACTCGCTCTTAAAGTCTTCCCATGCAACAACCAAGGCACTGCCGGTGACAGGTTTGTCGGTAGAGTAATTGCTTAAGTTGATGGGATACTTAATGCCGGTTCTGAGAGTATTATCATTGGCTATGTTGAATGTCTCGCCGTTGTATGTTACGGTTTTAATCTTATTGATTTCATCAATTACTGTATATAATCCGCCGGTGCAGGTATCAATAATATCGTTGGTTAAATATAGCTGTAATCCACTTGTGGTCTCATAGATATACAGCGTGATTTCGCCCGTTATTGCTTCCGCATTCTTAATATATTGTGCGTAATCTGCTTTCAGACGGATACCAACCTGATTGGAACCATTTTTTTGCGTAATCTCATATGCACGCGAGGCAATAGAATCCAAATTCGGAAGGATTGCATCCTTTGTGTTAACGGTTGAGTAAGTGCAAGTCAGGATAATATCTTTTTCATATCCGTATTCAATTGCTTGAACGGTAATATCTGTTTTATCAATGATAAGCTTTGCACTGTCAGCTACATTTACCGGCAGGGAAGAAAAGACCTGATCTACGATCTGCTGCGATTCTTCTTTTGAGATCTTGTTCTTAACCTGGCTATCAGAGAATTGATCTTTAATAAAAAAACCGGCGATAAGGACTATAACTGCTAATATAACACAAAGGAGAATAATGCGATTGTGTTTCTTCTTGAGCATTGCTATTACTCCTATATTATTTATAACAAGAAAAATAGGAATGTAAGAACATTCCTATTTTTCTATATTAGTAGAACGAATTACTGAATGTACTTTGCAATGATTGCATCGATGGTGCCGTCGACGATCAGATCCTCGATAGCCTGGTTGATGGCATCAAGCAGAGCATCATTGTTCTGAGCCAGACAAGCAGCGTAGTCTTCGTTAGCGTAGGCGGTCTCCAGAATCACCAGACCCTCGTTTGCTGCCACAAAGGATTCAGCGGGCTGATTGTCAATAATGACGCAATCAATGTCACCGCCCAGCAGAGCTGCAACGGCCTCGTTGCCCTTGGAGTACTGGGAAACTCTTTCAGCACCAAAATCGTCGGATGCATAGATGTCGCCGGTGGTACCCAGCTGAACACCGATCTTATATGTTGCGCCTTCAGCGTACAGATCGTCAACAGTGGTGATGGGGGAGCCTTCCTTAACGATGATGGCCTGAACGCCGGTAGCATAGCTGATGGAGAAGTCAACTTCCTTCAGACGATCCTCGGTGATCGTCATACCAGCCAGACCAAAGTCAGCAGCGCCGGTAGCGACAGCGGTGATAATAGAGTCGAACTCCATATCATTGATGACCAGCTCGAGGCCCAGCTTCTCAGCAATAGCAGCAGCGATCTCGGCGTCAATACCAACGATCTGCTCACCCTCGTAGAACTCGTAGGGAGGGAAGTAGGCATTGGTAGCCATGATCAGCTTGCCTTCTTCAACAGTGGTGAAGGCGGGCTTTGCTTCGGTAGCTTCGGTGGTTTCGCCCTCGGTTACCTCTTCGGTAGTGGGAGCAGCGGTTTCCTTGTTCTCGGTGGTAGGTGTCTCAGTATCAGTGCCGCAGGCGGCAAACAGAGTCAGAGCCATTGCAAGAACAAGCACAAGTGCAAGAATCTTATTCATTGTGTAAAACTCCTTTGTTTTTTCCGTTTAACGGAATTATGATGTGCATATTATAGCGTATAGTGTGATTAGAGTCAAGTGCTAAAAATGCTGTTTTTTCAGGTTTTTTCAGATAATTCTCATGTTATATTCAATTTTTGGATGAATATTTGAATATTTACTGGACAATCATTCAATACTGTGGTATGATTTGCCCGGTGGAAAGGGGGCATGGAGTATGGTACATATATTGCTTGTAATTATTTATGCTGCTTTTATAAGTCTTGGACTTCCGGATGCCCTGTTAGGTGCAGGATGGCCGGTTATGCAGCCGGAATTTGGTGTTCCAATCTCCTGGATGGGGGCTGTATCTTTGTTGATTTCGGCAGGAACAGTCGTATCCAGTCTTTTATCTGACAGAATAACCCGAAAATTTGGAACAGGTGTTGTTACGACGTTCAGTGTTGCAATGACCGCTGTGGCTATTGTCGGCTTTGGTACGAGCCGTTTTTACTGGCTATTGTGTTTTTGGGCCATTCCCTACGGTCTGGGTGCCGGTAGTGTCGATGCGTGCCTTAATAATTTTGTTGCGCTGCATTATTCCGGTAAGCATATGAGCTGGCTGCATTGCATGTGGGGCCTTGGCGCTGCAACCGGACCATATATAATGAGTGCCGCAATAGCTTTTTTTAATAACTGGCGTTTGGGCTATTGGGGCATTGGTGTTATTCAGATCGTGTTGATGTCATGTCTGTTTATTAGCCTGCCTATTTGGAAAAAGAGCGGCGAAAGCCTGGAGGAAGCTGCTGAGCAAGGTGCTCCGCTTTCTCTTAAGCAGATCTTTTCCATGCCGGGGGCGAAAGCCTTGATCGTTACCTTTTTTTGTTATTGCGCCATGGAGCAGACAGCAGGGCAGTGGGCAGCATGCTATTTCTTTGGACATTTACACTTAACAGAAGAGCTTTCTGCTTTGCTGGCATCCATATATTATTCTGGTATAACGGTTGGTCGTTTTATAAATGGTTTTTTGACGGTTCGATTTAGTGATCGTACATTGGTGCATATGGGATGTGGCTTGATTGGAACAGGTTTACTGATCATGTTGATTCCCGGTAGTTGGCTATTTGCTGTACTTGGAATGTTGCTGATCGGTTTCGGCAGCGCACCGATTTATCCTTGTATTATTCATGCTACGCCAAAGTTTTTTGGAGCAACCAAGTCACAGGCTGTGATTGGTGTGGAAATGGCCAGTGCCTATGTTGGTTTATGTGTAATGCCGCCGATTTTTGGATTTGTTGCAGATTTGGTTGGTATTTGGATATTCCCGATTTTCCTGTTACTGATCACATCAGTGATGTATATTTGTCACAAGCGGGCATATTTTGCTGTTAAAAATAATTTTTAGACATATTGCCATATATATTATAGTTGTAAAACTGAATGAAATATTATATAATTAATAAGTTGAGCAATAAATTGTATTCGGAGGAGATTACCGAATGGGAAATACTACCGAGCTTTTAAAAAAGTATCTTGTTCCGGGAAAGCATGTGCACCTTGTTGGCATTGGCGGCGTATCTATGCGTCCATTGGGTCTTGTTCTTCAGGGAATGGGGATGCACATTACCGGTTCTGATATGAATTCTTCTGTATCTACAGATGAATTGATTTCTAAGGGTATTAAGGTGGCTATTGGTCATTCCGAAAAGAACATAGATGGTGCAGATTGTATTATTCGTACCGCAGCTGCCCATAATGATAATCCCGAGGTTGCTGCTGCAAGAATAAAGGGAATTCCTATGTTTGAGCGTGCTGAGGCGTGGGGCGTTATCATGCAGGCCTACAAAAACGCTGTTTGCGTGTCCGGAACTCATGGAAAAACAACTACTACCTCCATGATCACACATATTTTAATGGAGGCAAACGTTGATCCTACAGTCATGATCGGCGGCTACCTTCCGCTTCTGCATGCGGGCCATCGGGTAGGCGAGGGTGATACCATTGTTCTTGAGAGCTGTGAATACTGTGATTCCTTTTTGAACTTCTTTCCCACTATTGCACTAATTTTAAATATTGAAGCAGATCACCTTGACTATTTTAAGGATCTTCAGGATGTAGAGAAGTCCTTCCGTAATTTTGCCAGTCTTGCATCCAATGCAATTATCGCAAACGGTGATGATCCCCATGTTATTGAAACGCTTCGCGGAATGGATTATATTTCATTTGGCTTGGATGCTTCCAACAAAGTGCATGGAGAAAATATCTGCCCGGATTGGCGGCATTTGGATGTTGTTTGTGAGGGGAAGTTCTACTGTCATTTGGATCTGAATGTTCTTGGGCGGCATAATGCGATCAATGCACTTGGTGCTGCTGCGACTGCATGGTTTTTGGGTATTCCCGGAGAAGCAACAGCCAAGGGCCTTCAATCTTTTTCCGGAGCAGACCGTCGTATGCAGTTTAAGGGCACGTTTAATGGTGCAAAGGTATACGATGATTATGCTCATCACCCCGATGAACTGGCTGCAACGATTTCCGCTGTGCGTTCTATGGAACATAAGCGTATTGTAGTTGCTTTCCAGCCTCATACCTATACGAGAACCAAAGCTTTGTTTGACGATTTTGTTTTACAGCTTCGTGAGGCAGATTATTTGATCCTTTCTGAAATCTATGCTGCAAGAGAGAGAAATACAGTTGGTATATCCTCCAAGGATCTTGTTGAGCAGATCCCTGGCAGTGTATATTGTGCTACTTTACAGGAAGTAACTGAGCATCTGCGACAGATCGCTCGTGAAGACGATGTGATCCTGACGATCGGTGCGGGAGATATTTTCAAAGCCGGAGAAGCTTTGCTCCAAAGTAATGACTGATCCGGTGAAGGAGGAATCGTATCTTGTCTAAAATTAAAGTTTGCGTCTTATTTGGCGGCATAAGTCCGGAGCATGAGGTTTCTTTGCGTTCGGCTGAGTCCGTACTGAATAACATGAATGCGGAAAAATACGATATTTTTCCTGTTGGAATTACTAAAAATGGTCAGTGGCTTTATTATTCCGAAAAGGATTATTCTAAACTTCCTACAGGTGCATGGGAGCACTACCCAGATAATCGAACAGCAGTCATTTCTCCTGCAAGAAATCGTGGCCTGATGATCTTTGATGGCGATCGTGTTGAATTTCAGGCAATTGATGTTGTGTTTCCTGTTCTGCACGGTGAGAACGGTGAGGACGGAACCATGCAGGGCTTGCTGCAAATGGCGGGAATCCCCTTTGTCGGACCACATGCAGCGGAATCCGCTGTCTCCATGGATAAGACACTTACGAAGCTGGTGGCTGACAATGCTCAGATTACACAGGCAGCATGGCAGCTTGTTTATTCCAAGGACCTGCCGCATAAAATTGATATGATCGTGGAAGCTGTTGAAACACGGTTTATGTATCCAGTGTTTGTTAAGCCTGCCGGAACAGGTTCATCTGTTGGTGTTTCCAAGGCAGCAAATTCACAGCAGCTTTGTCAGGCCCTTTTGAATGCTGCTGAGTATGACAGCAAGATCCTTGTTGAGGAGTTTATTCACGGTAGAGAGATCGAGGTTGCCGTTTTGGGTAATGATAACCCGGTTGCCTCTGTTTGCGGAGAGATCGATTCAGGTGCGGAATTCTATGATTATGATGCCAAATATGTTACAGATACATCTGTTGCATATATTCCGGCAAGAATTGATGAGGATGTTGCGGAGCGTGTTCGGGAGCTTGCTGTCAAGGTGTACAGTGCCGTTGGTTGTGTTGGCTTAAGTCGCGTTGATTTCTTCGTTGCTCATGGCAGTAATCGTATTGTATTCAACGAGATCAATACCATGCCCGGATTTACCTCCATATCTATGTATCCCAAATTGTTTGCAGCCAGCGGAATTGCTTACAGTGATTTAATAGATAATCTCATTGAACTCGCATTGGAGGCAAATACATGAGTTATCCTGTATTACTTTCTATTTGTGGCCGTCAATGTTATATGGATCAGGAGCCTGATGTAATTGAATTTACAACAGAAGGCTGCCTGAAGCCCATTGATGATGGTTGGGAAATTGAGTATTCTGAAAGCAGCCTTACCGGCATGGAAGGCGTTAATACAAGCTTTTGCGTTAAACCTGACAGTATGATTTTGACCCGGACCGGTAAGCTGAATTCCCAAATGATCTTTAAGCTTGGTCAGGTCCATGAGTCACTATATCGTATGGATTTTGGCACGCTATTATTAAGCGTTTGCGCAACGGATATTTCATGGAAACTGGATGAAAAAGGCGGCGTAGTGGATCTTAAGTATAGTATTGAGATCGAGCATGGTTCTGCCGGAAAAGTTGACTATCATATGGATATTAAAGCTATATAAAAAATATTGGCGGACAGCATTTGAACTGTCCGCCGTTATTTTATCCGTCAGAAACATCCTCGCCTGTTCCGGGAATCGGGGTATCATTAGATCCGCTTTCTGTTGTCGGTTGGTTGACGGTGGGTGTTTCAGGTTCTGTGGGGGAAGTGGGCTCACTGGGATCTGTAGGATCAGTGGGTGTATCTGTTCCGGGTGTGTCAGTTTCTTCTTTATTATTCGGATCCACGATCTTGCAGATCATATAGTTTCTGCAGTTATATATAGAAAGTTCTTCTTCCTCTTTGGAAATGAGTTCATCGGTTTCTTTACTATATTTTAACTTATAAGTCTGCACAGTGCTGCCGTTATAGGGGGTGCAGATTACTTCGCCATCAGTATAACCCTTAGCTGCAGCTTCGTCAGGCGTCATTTCCACATACTCCGTCTTCCACCATACCATGTTGTACTGCTTATACTCCATTTTAACATAGTAATCTTTGGTGTCGGTGCCCATTATGCGGACAGTAACCTTGCCGCCGTCAGCTACTGCTTCAATGCGGATCGGGTAATCCATGTTATTTTTGAAACGAAAGTGAGGACCGCCCCAGCTTACAGTAGCATCCATTCCCGGGGGCATGTAGTCAGATATGAAGCCATGACAGTGTCTTGTGACAATTTCAAGATCGGCAATCAGGGCGCAATAGTACAGGCTTGAGGATGCCTGGCAAATGCCACCACCGTATTCAGATACGGTTTCCATGCCCATATAACCATTAGCTTTTTTCCAGCCATTGGCAGCTGTTCGTTCACCAAGAGCCTTGTTGTAATCAAAGGTTTCGCCGGGCAAAAGAACAATATTGTTGATCTTCTCGCAGGAAAGTTTGAGATTAACATCTCTGCCACCCGGAATACTGGGACTGGTAGCTGTGTATTCACCCAAAACGTCACAGAATAAGGTGTTTGATAGATCTTCGTGTGTAATTTCAGGTTTAATTCTCTTGAAGTTGAACTGAAGCACCTGCCCGTACTCTGCATTGTTCAGAGCAGACAGGATTTCGTTTTCGTCAAAAGTATATCCGTATTTATGCTCAGAAATTTCAAAAGTGGTTTTGTCCATTTCGGCATTAACAGGTTCGATGCTGTGCGCACTTTTGGCCTCCTCCAGGTCTGGGAGTGTAGGTTCAGATTGCTCAGCGGAATGGTTTACCTGGAATTTATTATGATTATAGGCTTCAACCACTTCTTGATACAACTCTTCCAGGTTAACATCTACACCGGGATAACCAACAGTTACAGTGATTGTTTTGCCGGACTCGGGTTCTTCACTAACAGTCAGGTCGGGAAGCTCACCGCTGACTTCATAGGTGCTGGGGACCATCTTTTGAGAAACCGTTTCAATCAGCTTATTAAGCTCATTTTTAACGGCACTTTCATTCAGATTCAAATACGGGAGAATATTAAAATACGCACCTTCAGATGCTTTTGCTTTACAAGCAGCTTTAACAGCCTCTTCTACATCAAAGGATATATTCGTTATTTCAGGTGTGAGAATTATGCGTTCCTCACCTAAAACAACAACCATACTTTCCAGGCTGTAGGTTGAATCAGTTGCATTTTTAACAGCACTCACTGCATCGTTATAGGACATTCCTGTAATATCTACGCCGGCCATTACAGTCTTTACCTTTACAGAACGATTTAAGTTCAGTACATCTGAGCTGTAAACGAAGATACCCAGGCCGACTATGGCCAAAAGTACGGCGATACTGATTAAAATGATTGCAAGTCTGCCTTTTCTAACTTGCGAATCAGATTTCTTTTTTGAATATTTTCCGGCGATTTTCTTATAAGAAGCTTCTAATTCTGCTTCTTCACCGGTTTTTTTGACATATTTTGCCATTTCTAAACTCCTTTCTTAGAATGGATGGGGATATTGTAGCATAAATTTTTAGAATTACAAGTATAAAATCAGTTTATTGTTTGACGATACCGATCAATAAATACTTTTGCCTGCTTCAGACTGTCAATTCCGGAGGAAAGCCTCAGCTTAAGCGTAGGTTCTTTGGCAGTTGCCACAATCTGTATCCTGTTTTTGTAATCGGAACTGTTGCTTATGCGACTGATCGCATTAAAGTCCAATGTTATCATGGTGAAATGAATTTCGCCGCCTTTTTGACGAATATCATAAATACCTGCCTTTTTTGCATTTGCGCGCATTAGTGCGATATCGATCAGGTTTATTACGCCCTTTGGAGGGTCACCGTATCGATCGATGATCTCATCAAGCAGCTCGTCAGCATCCTCCTGGCAGCGGATCGCAGCCATTCGCCTGTAAAGATCCATGCGTTCCTCGCCACGGCTTACATACTCCTGATCAACATTTGCTGTTACATTCAGATCAGCAATACACTCAGGTTCTTTTGCTTTTTCTCCTTTTTGCTCCAAAACAGCATCGTCCAGGAGCTTCAGATACATATCGTAGCCGACAGACATCATGTGTCCGGATTGTTCAGAACCCAGCAGATTACCGGCTCCTCTGATCTCTAGATCTCGCATAGCAATTTTGAAGCCAGAGCCAAATTCAGCGAAATCCCGAATGGCGGAAAGTCTTTTCTCGGCTACTTCAGATAAAACTTTCTCAGGCTTATATGTGAAATAGGCATAGGCATGTCTGGTTGATCTGCCAACGCGTCCACGAAGCTGATGCAGCTGACTCAAACCAAGACGGTCTGCATTTTCGATGATCAGTGTGTTTGCGTTGGGGATATCCAATCCGGTTTCGATGATTGTTGTGCAGACAAGAACCTGAATATCGCCGTTGGCCATATCCTGCATGATGTCACCTAAAGTGTCTTCACCCAATTGTCCATGTGCAACCGCTACTGAAAGCCCGGGTATTCTTCTCTTAAGCGCTGAGGCGCATTGATCAATAGTCTCCACACGGTTATGCAGATAATATACCTGGCCACCACGTTCAATTTCACGGCGAATGGCATCGTCAATAATTCCGTTATTGTGTTCTGTCACAAAGGTTTGCACCGGGTAACGGTCGGAGGGCGGTTCTTCTATGGTAGACATATCCCGAATTCCTGACAATGCCATATTCAGCGTTCGGGGAATGGGCGTTGCTGATAAGGTCAGTACATCGACACCGATGGAAAGCTCCTTCAGTCGTTCCTTGTGTGTGACACCAAATCGCTGCTCTTCGTCAACGACCAATAGGCCCAGGTTTTTAAATTGGACGTTTTTTTGAAGCAGCTTATGTGTTCCGATAATCAGATCGACCTGACCTGCTCTGAGATTTTGGAGCGTCCGTTTTTGCTCAGTAGGGGATCTGAATCTGCTTAGTACATCTATATTGACAGGAAATCCCTTAAATCTGGATATTGCTGTATTGTAATGCTGTTGAGCAAGTACAGTTGTAGGCACAAGGATAGCAACTTGTTTTCCGTCCATAATGGCCTTCATGACGGCTCGCAGTGCTACTTCGGTTTTTCCAAAGCCTACATCGCCACATAGCAGGCGGTCCATAGGAACAGGGGATTCCATATCATTTTTGATTTCGCTGATGCATCGAAGCTGATCGTCAGTTTCAGGATAGGGGAAATTATCTTCAAACTCTCTTTGCCAGGGAGAATCAGCAGCGAAGGCGTGGCCCGCTTGTCTCTTTCGGGCAGCATACAGCTTAATAAGCTCTTCAGCCATATCCTTAGCAGCTTTTTTAGCCTTGGCTTTGGTCTTGTGCCATGCATCAGACCCGATTTTATTGAGCTTAACATTTTCACTGTCTGCACCGCCGCCAATATACTTACTGACTAAGTCCAGTTGTGTTGCGGGAACAAATAGTGTATCAGAGCCTTGATATGCGATTTTTACATAATCCTTTATTGCACCGTCCATTTTGATCTGTTCCATAGCTACAAATCGGCCGATGCCATAGTTTTCGTGGACAACCAGATCGCCTGGAGACAGGTCTGTAAAGGAATTGAGCTTTTGACGATTTGTTGCGGATTTTTTAGCCTTTTTCCTTGGTTGTGATTTTACAACAAGCTGTCCTTCAGTTAAGACAACAAGCTTTATATCGGGATATTCCATACCAAAGGGGAGTGTATGCTCAGTTAAAAGAATTTGTCCGCTATGGGGCATGGTTGTAAGAGGAATGCATAAAAAGCATGATAACCCTTTTGTGATTAGCATTTCCTGCAAAAGCTCTGCACGGCGTCGGCTACCACATAGCACCAAACAGGAAAAGTCCATTTTTTGGTAATGGGCGAGATCAGTGGCAGCTGTTTCAAAGCTGCCACCGTAGCCGGGGAGCTGCTTTGCAACGATTGGCAATAACTGTTTGGGACGTTTTTGCTCCGGGTATGCCGCTCCGCCAAAAGCATCAAAATAGACAATGGTCTTATCTGTTAGTTGCTGACAGAAATCCTCCCACTGAAGCGTAAAATCACATAACTCTCCTGCAAGTATGCCGTTTTGCAACATATTATCCAGCAACATTCCAACTTCTTCTGTGTGGTTTTTTGCTGTACGATGAATTGCGCTCTGGTCACAGATGATAATAGTTGCGTTACTGGGAATGTAATCCATGGCTGTTTCAAATTTCTCATATATAAGCGCCATGTATCGATCAGCAGTGGTTGTATGAATTCCACTTTCATATGCAGAGAGATCGCTCTCCAGCGTTTTAATTAAAGCCTCATTAGGTATTTTACGCCGCTTTTGTCGATTGATTAAAGCTCCCAGATCTTGGCATAGTCCGTTTATTCCATTTGGGTGAAGAGCTGGTTGGGTTTCGCTTATAGGCAAGATCAGTACAGATTCTGTATTTTGGCAACGACGCTGTGTTTCAGGATCGAAAAAGCCCATGGTATCGAGCTGGTCACCAAAAAATTCTGCACGAACCGGCATTTCAAAGGCAGGGGAGAATACATCCAAAATACCGCCACGCAGTGCGTACTGTCCGGGACCTTCGACCATAGAGCATCTTGAATATCCTGAACGATCTAAACTATTTATAAGGTATTCTATAGAGTAAGATTCTCCCATAGTTAGCTCAAAGGTTGATTTCTTTAGTAATGATAACGGAATAGTTCGCTGACTTAATGAAGACCAGGTCATGATCTGCAGTTTGTTTTTACCGGTATATAATTCATGAAGCTGCCGTAAACGTCTTTGTTCCCAATCTCTTGAAACTACAGCCGTATCATGAAGAGTTAATTCTCTTCCGGGCAGAACAGGTGCCTCAATTTGAATAAAACCGTTGATCTCCTGCTGCAGTCTGCGTGCAGCAATGTCGTCCTGGCAAATAACCACAACGGGTCTGTCTGAGTGTGTATATATACCGGATATAAAATGACTTCTGTTTATTTGTCCGATGCCGGTAACTGCAGCAGAATCATTGTTGGAGATTTGCTCCAAAACGGTGCAATATTCAGGTATAGTTTTTAAGACAGATAATAGTTTTTCCATGGGACACCTCAAAATTGTTCAACGCAACAAAGCGGAAAGGGGACTCATATACCCCTTTCCGTTGTTATAATTTACAGTATTTATAAACCGTTATAGCTATTTGCAGCGGCTGAAACTCCGCACTCAATAATGCATAAAGCCGCATCAGCACATCGCTCAAGAGCAGCTGCCAGCAGCTTTTCCTCCTCTTTTGTGAAGGAAGAAAGCACCCAATCAGCCAGATCTTGTTCCGGATGAGCCTTCGCACCCACGCCAATTTTAATTCTTGGGAATTCCTGGCTTCCAAGCACGCTGATAATGGATTTTATTCCGTTGTGACCTCCGGCAGAGCCTTCACCACGAATGCGCAGCTTTCCTAAAGGCAGAGAAATATCATCGAACAACACAATGATCCTCTGAGGCGGGATGGAGAAATAAGCACTGAGTTGCAGTAAAGACCTTCCGGATAAATTCATATAGGTCATCGGTTTTAAGAGAAAAACCTTTGTTCCGTTGTACTGTATCTGTCCATACAGCCCCTGAAACTTGGATTTATCGATCTTGCAGCCGAGCTTTTGACCCAATATATCCAGTGCACGAAAGCCACAGTTGTGTCTGGTGTTTTCGTATTGCTTGCCTGGATTTCCGAGTCCGACGATCAACCAGGAATCACTACATTTTTTACCAAACACGGCTTAAAACAGATCGGCAATAGAAGTGCCACCATGAATATGGCTGATTGCCCGAGCAAAAATGGGGGCCACATCCAGCTGCTTGATCTTCTTGCAGGGGCAATTTTCGGACAGAGGAATAGTATTGTGCACTACAAGCTCTTCAATGGAACTGGCGCTGATTCTGTCAAAGGCAGGGCCGGACAGAACGCCATGGGTTGCACATGCGTAAACAGCTTTAGCACCGCCAACCTCAACAAGTGCATTTGCTGCATTGCAAAGAGAACCGGCGGTATCCACCATGTCATCATACAGGATACAGGTTTTGCCGCAAACCTCACCGATAACATTCATTACTTCACATTCGTTTGCCTTCTGGCGGCGCTTGTCAACGATAGCGAGGCCCATATGGACCTTTGCGGCAAAAGCACGGGCACGTGCAACAGAACCTACGTCAGGTGAGACAACCACAAAATCATCGTGATTAAACTTATCCTCGGGGAACTTGTTGAGGTAGTATTCCACGAAGGTAGGATTTCCAAGCAGGTGATCAACAGGAATGTCAAAAAAACCCTGAATCTGAGATGCATGGAGGTCCATAGTCAAAACACGGTCTGCACCGGCTGCGGTCAGCATGTTCGCAACAAGCTTTGCGGAAATAGGATCACGGCTCTTGGCCTTTCTGTCCTGACGTGCATATCCAAAGTAGGGGATAACAGCAGTGATTCTGCCTGCAGATGCACGACGGCAAGCATCGATCATAACAAGCAGTTCCATAAGATGATCGTTTACAGGCTTACAGGTAGATTGGACCAAAAATACATCTGAACCACGAACAGTTTCATATAACGACACAGAAACCTCGCCATCCGCAAAGGTTTTTACGGCACTGTTGCCGAGTTCGAGTCCCAATTCATTACAAATAGTCTGCGCAAAAACGGGGTTGGAGTTGCCACTGAATACCTTGATGTTTTCACCGTATGCTATCATCTTAAGTAATACCTCGCTTTATATCTATTTTACCGTTAATCGGCTTAGTAGTATTATAGCATTATTTGTATAGAAATTTCAACTGCGAACATAAATAAAATGCAACAAATTTCCATAATATTTTTTATGAGTAATGGGTAATACCAACTAATCGATAGATTAGTTGTGGTTTGTTGTGTTGCTATATAGGTTCATTGATCGATTATTATAAATTTATTAATTATACTTTGTTGTTCTTGACAGGACTTTGTTTGGTTAGTATTATTATAATATATGAATGAATAGAGGACGTTAGAGCTTGATACGATTTAATAATGACTATAGCGCAACTGGCCATAAGGCTATACTTGATTACATATCGAATCGTTTAACTGAACAGAATTCCGGCTATGGAACAGACCCTTATTGTGAATTGGCAGCAGAAATGATTCGAAATAAATGCTGCTGTGAAAGGGCAGCTGTTCACTTTCTTGTAGGTGGAACACAGGCTAATCTTGTGTTGATTTCTGCTGCTTTGCGGTCGCATCAAGCTGTTTTAGCTGCAAAGTCTGCGCACATTAACGTTCATGAAACGGGTTCTATTGAAGCGGTTGGTCATAAGGTTTTACCAATCGAATCTTCAGATGGCAAGATTTCAGCACACCAGGTGCGCACAGAGGTTATGTTGCATCGAACCTCTCCTGATGCAGAGCATATAGCGCAGCCGAAGATGGTTTATATTTCAAACCCCACGGAATATGGTACATTGTATTCTCTTGATCAGCTTCGGGAGCTTTCCGCTGTGTGCAGAGAGCTTGGTCTGTTTTTGTATGTAGATGGTGCGCGCCTCGGATATGGCCTTACTGCAAGGGGAAATGATATACAGCTTTTGGATTTAGCCGCCTTATGTGATGCATTTTATATTGGCGGTACAAAAGTGGGTGCACTCTTTGGTGAAGCTATGGTGATCTGCAATCCATTATTAGCCGAAGACTTCAGATATATTATGAAGCAGCGAGGCGGTATGCTGGCGAAGGGCTGGCTGCTTGGTATGCAGTTTTGTGCGCTTTTTGAAAATGATCTGTATTATAGTATCTCAACTAAAGCTAATGAATATGCAGATCAAATTCGTTCTTGTTTATTGGATTTAGGCTATAAGTTGTTTTTACCTGGAACAACAAATCAGGTTTTTGCTGTTCTTCCCGATTCTGTGCTTTATAATTTGGGTAAGAATTTTTCTTATTCATTTTGGGAAAGGTTTGATAAAAACAGTAGTGTGGTTCGATTTTGTACAAGCTGGGCAACGCATGAAACGGATGTCCGGGCGTTGTGTGATGAATTAATCAGATTAACTTCAGAGGAGAGAAAGCTGGTAGATTATGGAAGGCAATAAGAAAAATATTCGCAATATATTTATTGGTGTATTTGTCGCTATTTTACTGTATTGTGGGCTGATGCAGACGGAGAAGGTGTTATTCATTTTTAATGCCGTAAAGACAATGTTATCTCCGTTTATTGTGGGGGGTGTGATTGCGTTTATTTTGAATGTACCCATGCGTTTGTTTGAAAAAATGCTCGGTGGCATTAAGAGCTTTGGTTTTCGTCGCACAGTGGCAATCACGCTTACATTTATATTTGTTGCACTGATTTTGGGTGTTGTAGTTTTGCTTTTGGTGCCAGCTGTTAGTGAAACCCTGGCAGATCTTGGTCCTGCTCTTAAAAAGTTCTTTACTGAAGACCTGGTGAACTGGGGCAATGCGCTGATTAAGAAATATCCGCAACTGAAAACGGCGCTGAGCTCTTATTTGGACGGTGGAATAAAATGGGATACGCTTATTCCGCAGGCCCTTGATTTTCTTGGTTCCGGTGTTGGTGCTGTGCTGACAGGTATTACTTCCGTCGTATCGTTTCTGTCTAACTTCCTTATGGATGTGTTTGTTACAGTGGTATTTACAGTGTACTGCTTGTCTCAAAAAGAGGTCTTGGCAAGACAGGGAAGAAAGCTCTTGTATGCGTGTCTGCGTGAAAAGCATGCCGACGAGATCGTTCGTGTTTTACGGATGACCAATTCCACATTCTCCAACTTTCTGTCCGGACAGTGTATTGAGGTTGTAATTCTTGGGTCTATGTTCGCCGTTTCTATGGCCATCTTCAAGATGGATTACATTCCTTTGATCAGTGTGCTGATTGCTGTTACGGCTTTCATTCCGATTGTTGGTGCATGGATCGGTTGCATTGTAGGTGCTTTTTTGATGTTGGTTTCGAGTCCCATCCAAGCTGTATGGTTTGTTGTACTGTTCCTGGTTTTGCAGCAGATCGAAAATCATCTTATTTATCCCAAGGTAGTCGGTAATTCTATTGGTCTTTCAGGAATGTGGGTCCTGATTGCTGTAGCGGTTGGTGGCGCGATTTTTGGAGTTGCGGGTATGTTCCTAATGATTCCGTTGACATCTGTGATTTATGCGCTGATCAGCGAAAAAACCAACAAAAAGCTTGCTGAAAAAGATGTGGACCCTGAAAAACTCAAGTCCCATCCGCCTGAACTCAAGTCTAAATATAAGGAAAAAAGAGAAATTAAAAAAAGCAAAAAACAGCAATCTAATAATACGGAGTCTATGGAAGAATAATATACTTGGAGCTGTCTCAGGAATGAGACAGCTCCGTTTTTATATAGTAATATCGCCCCCGGTTATCCGGGGGCGATACCTATAATTCAGGAATTAGTCCTTGTACATTTCAACCAGCTTCAGCAGATGCTCGTAACGCTCCTTAGCAGCAGCCTCGTTCTTAGCGAACAGCTCAGTTGCACGCTCGGGGAACTCACGGGTCAGACGGCTGTAGCGAGCCTCGTTCATCAGGAACTCCTGATAGCCGCCCTTAGGTGCCTTGGAATCCA
>CAYMPY010000010.1:0-26886 GCA_964392535.1 uncultured Oscillospiraceae bacterium | reverse complement strand
CAGGAGTGCTCCCACGACTTCGACACCTTCGATCTGGAGTACCTGCAGCATGACCTGCTGGACATCATGCGTAAGATGATCCCCGACTTCTCCGAGGAGCATCAGTACCGTCACCCCGGCCCTGTCCACGCACAGTTCGGCCGCTACGTGAAGGAGCCCGGCAACTATACCTCAATGAACACCGATGGCCACCTGCGCTCCGTATTCTTCGGCCGCAGCGAGACCATGACCGTTAAGGACGGCGTTCTGGACGGCGGCGAGTTCGCTCACATCTACTTCATCGACTGGGACCATGTCCGTGCACGCCATCGTCAGGCTAACGTCACCGTCATGGGCACCACCGAGGATGTGGGTGATCGCAAGTACAATGGTGGCGAAGTTGTGAATACTCTGCGTAAGTTCACCGAGGAAGAGATGGCTTACATGCCTCAGTACGATGAGTGGAAGATCCGCTAATTTAAAATGCAAAAACCTGCTGCGCTCTGCAGCAGGTTTTTTTAACGCCCCGAAGGGGCATATCGCATCGAAGATATATCGCAAATTCCGCCAGGAATTTATATCGAAAAACTCAACGATATGTTGCTGCGCGACTCGATATATTTACTTTGTAAATACGATATGATTTTGTTTTGCAAAATTGCGATATATTGACCTGCGGCCAATGTGTGATGAATAACCGGAAATGTGTCCAAATTGTTAAGATTGACGAATATGGTTATACATGCTATAATGCACCCAAAGAGGGTATACACGGCATAATACTATTTCTTAATAAAATGCTTTAAGCGTTTTATTAAAAACTCGTATAACACCAAATAAAGAAAGTAGAGAGAAAAATCATGCGTGCATTATGTTTTAAGCTATTTCGAATGTCCCATTTTGAAACAGGCATCAAGGTCACCGCATTTTCTATCCCCCATTTCGTTTATATGTTTCTGATCTTCGGCGGCATTTTCCTTGGGTGGTATCTGCTGCGGAAAAAGAGCCCGGAAAAGAAGGAGCAGGCCTTACGGCTGCTTGCTTATGCGCTGGCGCTTTCCTATTTTTCAGACTTCTTTGTCCACGATTTTGTCTACGGCGAAATGAATATGGACAAGCTTCCCTTTCATGTGTGCACCGTGCTTTGTCCCTTGGTTTGCGTGGCCCAGTTTAACCGCAACGGCCATAAAATTTTAGAGCCTACGGTGGTGCTGGCTGTTCTTGCGCCGCTGATGTACCTGTGCTACCCGGCCAGCATCGGTGACGGTGAGCCCTGGTGCTATCAGGCCGTGCAGACCATGTTCTTCCACGGCGTGCTGCTTGGTTGGGGCATCCTGAACATGGCCCTCGGCAAGGTGCAGCTGCGCTGGAAGAATTTCCGGAAGGTCGCTGTCATGCTGGTTTGCATTACACTGTGGGCCAAGCTGGGCAATATCCTTTTGGAGCACAACTGGTTTTTCCTTAATGAGGACGCCTTCTACATCGGCCTCGTAGAAATGGGCTATATCCCCCGGTGGTCACTAATGATCATTAACCCTGTAGTCTTTACCCTCGCTGCAGCCGCAGTTTACGCCATCGTCTGCCCTATTCAAAAGAAAGCACTTGTAAACGCATAATGCAGGGGCGATCATTGATCGCCCGCAAACACGCCCCACATGGGCGATTCATGAATCGCCCCTACGCCAACGCCCCCTTGTAGGGTGGGGCTTGCTCCCGCCGCCTATGCGGGCGGCAGATTGCCGCCTGTACGTCCGCAGGACGTAGAATAGTGCAACTAAAATGGGATGTCTCATTCATTTTGAGACATCCCATTGTTGTTATTTTATGTAGGTATGCTTCGTGGGGTTAAGCTCCTGAACACCGTCACTGATGTTTATAAAGGTGAGATTCATAAACTGCTCCGGGGGAAGCTGGTTCTTAGCATCACCAACAGACACTTCACCTTGCAGGTTCTGTACCTGCACATTTAAAAGGCCGCAATCAGCCGCAGCGGTCAGATACACATCGCAGGCGCAATCCTGGACTACCACATTGGTGATATCGGGCTTACTGCCGGGAACGATCCTGCCGCAGGAACAGTCACCGCTGATGTCCAGTGAATTGGTCAGCTGCTGGATAATCACATTGGTGCAGCCTCTGCCGACGGTGACAAGTCCGTCTTTCACATCGATGATCCGCAGCCAGTTTACATATTCGCAAATAAGCTCGCCCTTTAATTGCAGGCCGGTAACGGTCACATTGGTGGCGTTAAAGAAGGTAATGTTACCGCAAACTGCAGCATTTTCGCCTTCAATATTGATCCACTTTTTACTGAAGGACCAGTTTTCACCGCCGTCAACGATCAAATTACCGATGAGGGTCGCATTCTTCAGAACCAGGTACATACCACCGGGAATGTAAACATTCGGTGCAATAATATCCTGCTCCACTACGACCTTGCAGATATCCAGCTCCTTGGCGGTATTGATGGCCTTTTGCAGGTCACCGCCGCAATCTGCGGGGGTCACATAGCCTCTGAGTTTCAATTCTTTCATACCTTCACCTCCGCACCGCCGGAAAGCACAAACTCATCCTTACAGCAGGTACATCCCATATCCTTTACCGTCACCGTCACAGCCTTATTGGCTGTGACGATATTTTTGACCTTATCCACATGGAGACCCTCTACGTTAAGGCTGCCCTCAATGTTTGTCAGATTCAGGGCCGCACCGTGGTACTTGTCGGGGGTCAGTGCGGTGCTGACGAAAATCTCCTGCTGAGTAGAGCCGTAATACAGGTCCTTAAAGGTCACATTTTTCACTGTGCAGCCCTTGCCCTGTGTACCAACTGCATCGATATTGTCACCGAAGGTCTTTACATTTTCAAAAACAGTGTCGCACAGCTGGTTATTCAGGCGAATGGCAGTCTCGCCACGGGAGGTCACGTTCCGCACAGTAATGTCATGGGTTTCCCCCAGCTCCGACTTGCGGACCTTGGAATAGAGCACACAGCCCAAATCCACCGTAGCATGGGGGCGTTTTTTGGTGGTAAAGTCAGAGGCATCAAAGACCGTATCCAAATCCACATTATAGATCTGATTACCGTCATGGTTTAAGAACCGAACCACCAAATGGATGAAGGGATCGCCCAAAACAGTACGGATCTTCACATCATGGATGTCCGTGTCCTTCCCCTCTGTACGCCATGCGTATTCATTGCCGTTTAAGGCTGTCATGGCGATCACATCGTCGCCGGTGCGGCCGGTAATGTTCTCAATGGTAAAGTTATTACAGCCGATCCGCAGGTCGATGCCGTCCATGTTGGGCACATGTGGCACGGCGCTGAAATGGATGTTGCGAATGGTCACAAATCGGCAGCACACATGGGTAATGGCCCACCACCGCTGGTTGGCAATATGCAAGCCCTCTACACGGAGATTGCGCACATTGAGCCAGAAGAACATGGTGTTTTTCCACACCCGGGGAAAGCCGTATTTGCCGGAGGTCTTTTCCAAAAGATGGTTGTGCTCACCGCCGTCCAGGGTAGCGTTACCTTTACCGATAATGGTGATATTTTTCTGCTCACCGTCTAAATTACGGGCAGTTTCATCATAGGACCGGGAATTGGTAAACATATGGTCATACACGCCGGTTTCCATGACCATATAGCAGTTATCCAGGATCAGGGTAAAATCATCGGGTATCTGCAGTGCCCGGGTGATCCGCCACTGCATTTCATCCCGCCGGGCATTATATCGGGGAATGGTCAGCATTCTGCTGCCCTTTGCCGCCTCGTTAATGGCATTTTGCAGCGTTTCACTGTCGTCACAGCCCCAAAAGCGTTCATTATTTACTGTAATCATATTACTCCTATAAATTGGGGACGGGTGACCCGTCCCCTACAAGTTCTGATTAAGATAAGAATGTAATTTTAAAGTCAGCCAGGGAATCCAGGCCGGAGATATCAGCTGCAACCGCTGCAACTGCATCACCACAGACGGAAACGCCCTTGATCACTGCGCCGGCTGTTGCAATATACAGGTCATTGCCCTGATCGGGTGCAGTACCGCCGGTGATCTCTGCGCCGTCAATAATAAGGGTCTTGCCGCCGTAGTAGATGTTACCGCCGTTATTTTTCTGGGTCTCACCGTTTGTAACCATGGGCTTGCCCTCAACAGCAGGATCGTCGATCAGCTGAATGACGGTATTTGCGCCTGCGTAGATGTTACCGCCGCTGCGCTGCTGTGCGCCGGTGCCGGCATAGCCGCCGGTGACCAGGCCGCCGTACATATTCAGGGTCGCACCACTGCCGGTCAGGAAGATGCTGCCGCCGTTACCGTTTGTAGTCGTACCGCCGGAAACGGTGCCGGTGTACACATTCAGTATACCGGAGGCCACACGGAAGTTGCCACCTGCGCCTGCGGAAGTACCGTCTTTGATCTCACCGCCGCGGAGGTTCACCACTGCCTTGGCATTACCGATCATAATATTACCGCCGGATTCGGCATTACCCTTTTCAATCGTACCGCCGTAAATGTTCAGCACGCTGTCATGGTACAGGTAAATATTACCGCCGTTTTTGCTGGTAGAGCCGCCGGTGATGGTACCGCCGTACATATTCATGACCGCGCCACCGTTGGCATTCAGGCCAATGACACCCAGACCGCCATCGGAAGCCATAGTTTTTGTGCCCTTCAGTATGCCGCCGAACATATTAAACACACCGCCGTCACGTACATAGAAGATGGGTGCCTGACGTACTCTGGTGGTAGTCACTTCGCCGCCACCCTGGCAATCCGTGAGATTCAGCGTGCCGTTGATCTGGAACACGCGGTCATCACCGGTAATATTATGGCCGTTAAGACACAGATTCAGGGTCACGCCGCTGGGGATATCGATCATACCGCTCAGCTCCAGGTCACTTGCCAGGCAGTAGTTGTAAGTACCGCTTGTAAGTGCACCGGACCACAGCGCATAGGTAACGGTCTGACAGCTACCGTGGTCACCGGTGCCACCGCAGATGCAGTGCTCATGGGCAACCGGCTTAGGCTCCACATAGATCTTACTGCCGTCAAACTTTACGATTTCTTCTGTTTCAATGTTGAAGAATTGGAGATTTTCTTCCTGATCGGTATAGGCAACAGTGCCCATGCCATCCGCCAGCAGCACACCGATGGAGGACTCTGCAGCCAGCAGGCCGACCACTTCAACAGCCTTGCCGGAGGGCAGCCGCAGCTGAGAAACGGTGATCCTTTCGCCGCCGTAGAGGGTAACTGTGCCGTTGGCATGCACGCAGCTACCGGTGACTGCCGTACCGCCGATGATTGCGCCGCCGTAAATATTCAGGCTGCTGGTGGCTGTCATAGAGATGTTGCCGCCGTTTGTGGCAGCAGTACCGTCTGCGATCAAGCCACCATAGAGATTGACGACCGCACTGCCAAACAGGGCGATATTACCGCCTGCACCGGCAGTAACGCCGTCCTTAATGGCGCCGTCATAGATATTCAGTGTGCCGTTATCCACTGCGCCTACGCCGCCACCGGAGGTGGACTTGGAATCGCCGGTAAATGTACCGCCGTAGATGTTCATTTCAGCACCTTTATACACATAGAACACAGGTGCCTGGCCGGAGGTGACACTGTTGATGGTACCGCCGCCCTTTGAATCCAGCACATTGAGCTTGCCGTAAATACGGAATACACGGGAAGTTGCGGTAATGGTCTTACCGCGCAGGTCCAAAGTCACTTCCTTGCTGCCATCCTCGGCAGAACCGATATAGGCTGTCTGAGACACAGCAGTTTTGCTATCCAGGAAGTAGTGGTCATGCTCAAAGGCCGTTGTGCCGTCCCAGCTGTACCAGGTCACGGTTTCGCCGCACAGGTCACAGGGAGCTTCCTCCACCAGCTGCCGCTTCACACGGCTGATGATAAATACATAGGTGATCGTCCCGTCGGGCCGCTTCAGGGCATGAATCTTATCGCCCTCACGAACCTCGGTTTCCTGGCCGATAAAGTCACCGTTACCGGAGCAATCCAGCACAAAGACACGGCTGCTGAGTCTGCCGGAGTAGGTTGCATTACCCTTGGATGTATCGTCTTCTTTTGCAGTAATATAGCTGCCGTTTACAGCAGTAACGGTGTCCCAGCTGCAGAACTGGGTACCGCCGTAGACCTTGGAGGTCGCATAAACCGCTGTGACCACATCACCATCGGTATCCAGGCCGAAGCACTTTGTTGCGATCTTGTCCATAGCATTTACGATGGCAATATCCTGGGTCTTCAGGGTCACCTGCTGACCGCCGTAGGCCAGATCAATATAATACCAGCCCTCCTCATCGGGAGTACGCTTGGTACAGCTGTTGGTGGAATCCCACTGACGGGACACATTCCAGTAGATCTTTGCATAGTTGGGTCTGTCGACCACATAGACATAGGTCAGGTTATTCTGCAGGTCCTTCAGCGCATGGATCTTATCATTGACCTGCAGGGTGGTCAATTCGCCGAAGACCCCAGCAGTGGAAGTGCAGTTAAAGACCTTGGTATTTTCGGTCATCGTACCGATGTAGGTCTGATCGCCCTTGGAGGCATCCTGCTCCACAGCGGTAACTGTGCCATCTGTAATATCGGTAACCACGTCATAGCTGCAGAATTGCTTGCCGCCCCAAACATTGGAGGCTGCATACACATTTTTGACCACATCGCCTTCCAGGGTCAAACCGAAGCAGCGCACAGCCTGCTGGTCCATCAGATTTACAAGCTCCTGATCCTGGGTCTTTACGGTCTGTTGCTTGCCTTCCTTATTGACAACCTTGACCGTATACCAGCCGTCCTTATCGGGCAGGCGCTTGGTGGACTTGGTGCCGCTGTTCCACTGGCGGGAAACATTATAGTACATATCCGCGTCAGCAGATCTGCTGACAACGAAAATGATCACAACCTGTCCGAAGGGATTTTTCAGACCGTGGATCTGATCGTTTACCCGCAGCTCGGTGGGCTCACCGATATAAGCGCCCAGGCCGGAAACGTCATAGATCTTGCAGTCCGGTGCCAGCTGGCCACGGTGGGTCGTGCCGGTGTCGCTGCCGGATGCAAATTTATAAGCTGTGACAAATTCACCGTCAATATCGGTCACATGGAACCAGCTGCCGAAGGAGCTGTTGCCGGTGGCCTTTTTGGTGGATACTGTGCCGGAAATGTTGCCTTCCTCGTCAAAGACAAGGCCCATACATTTAGCCGCCACGGAGTCAATGGCGTTTGCCACCTTTTGATCCCGGGTGTAGTAGGTCACCTGCTCACCGTTTACGGCGAAGGTGTACTCAAATCTACCGGCTGCATCGGTCTCACGGGTGGACATTTTGGTGGTAGAGTTATATTTTCTGGAGGTGTTCCAGTAAATATCCTGCATGACGAAGGGGTCCTCGGTGTACACATGGGTCACCGTGCCTTCGCTGTCGGCAAGGACCGTGACCTTACTGCCGATTTGCAGCATACCGGGCAGGCCGCACAAAATGCCGCCCTCGGTATCTACGCCAAAGACCGCTGCGCCGGTGATATCAAAGGTCTTTTGCAGGCCGCCATATGTACCCATGGAGTTGACGGTCATTTCTGTTTCCGTAAAGGTCTCCACATAGTAATCCTCGGCCTTGATGGTGTAGCCCATCTCCTCCACACGGAGCACCCGGGTCACAACGCCGTTTTCATCAAGCTCCAGACCCATAACCTCTAAGGTGTCCATAAAGTCTGCGGTCAGGCTGTCCGCAACCGGCACATCCAGCTGCTGACCGTCTGTTGCAAGACGGACATAGTAATTTCCATCCTCACGGGGATAACGCAACACATCCACGGAGGCATACAGAAATTTTTCCACATTCCAGTACAGCTGTGTGTTCTCCTCTGCTACCGCCTGCGGTGCAGGAGTGTCTTGCTTACAGCCCGCAAACAGACAGACCACAAGGCACAGCAGCAGTATAAGCTTCGCTGCTCTTTTCATGGTATTCCTCCTTAACTGTTTTTATAAAACTCCCGCAGAACCTCGGTCCACAGCTCGATCACCTTATCAGAGGTGCCGGGGACAACACGGGCATAGTCGCTTTCATAGCTGCGATAAGTATAGCCAACGCCATGGACAAAGTATTTCCGGTCACCGTTGGCATAGCCCAGGGTCATGCTCATGGGATAGGGAGAAAGCCGCTCCATTTCCACAGAAACGGAGTCCCACAGCTCGCCGGGAGCGGTGACGAAGGCCATGCTGTCGCCGATGGTCAGCACATCCAGCTCCACATTCTCGCTCTGTGCCAGCTTGCCCTTGCCGATAACGGCCATGCAGTGGTAAATGGAGGAGAAATCAGCAGCAAGAGCCAGCTTCTTGCAGCCGGCCTTATCATAATTGGGTGCAGTGGAATGCCAGTACTCCACGATCTCCTTGGCCTTGGGAATGTCGCAATCCCGGCTGTGATCGATGGGGCAATCGTAATTGATCTGACGGGTTTGCAGCTTGCCGGCCTGAACAGGCTTCATGTGCTTGCTGTCCAGGATTTTAATGGCTGCCTCAGCCAGCAGTGCGCCGTAGGCGTAGTAGTCTCTGGTGTGGTTTTCCTCCAAAATACGGCTCTTGGGGTTAATGTTGCCGCAAGCGCCCTGAAAGAACACGAAGTCACAGTTCTTATGGCGCTCCACGCTGTCACGGAAGGGACCGACAAAGTCGGAGGAAACCTCTAACTTATTGGTACCGCCGGTCATGGTGGGATGGCTGCGGAAGTTGCAGATCACCAAGTCCTTACAGCCCTCACGGAGAATCTTAATGATGTGCATTTTGGTATAGACCTTGGAAGCGTGATCCACAATGGGAGACTCCTTCTGATCACCGAAGTTATCACCCACAAAATGGCCGTTTTGCTGCTTATAGTGCTTAACAAAGTTGAGCCGCTCGGTGTCCATAGAGCCGGCCTCAAAGGTGGCAGTCTTTCTGTCTGCAAGGGCCTCTGCGGCAGCCTGGGCGCAGCGGTCCTGCAAAAGCTTCCGGTATCTGGGAATTGCAGGCAGGTCCACCATATAAAGGTCAGGCGTGGAGTGGGTGTGGGTAGAGCAGACCAAAATCTTATCGGTTGCAATACCGGTAGCTGCGGTCACTGCGCCGCGGATCTCTGCAATGACCTCCTCCTGGGGACGCTGTTGGTCCAGGGAAAAGACAAGTGCGGTATTGCCCTCTGCGTCGGTCAGTGCCAGGCAGGAGGCGTACAGCTCGTCCATAATGCGGTTAGAGATTCTGTTTCTGCCGGAGCCGAAGCCACTTAAGGGACAGGCCTCCTCGGGGGAAATATTTGCACGTGCGTAACCTACTTTAAAATCATACATGACTACTTTCTCCTTTTACTGCGCATTGGCATAAAGTGTATTCAAAGAATTCTCCCAGGCTTCCATCATACCGGCGGCGGTATTATACTCAAACCGGCCGTAATCAGACTCATAGGAGGCGTACTCGGCACAAGGGCCGTAGGGGAAGTATTTCCAGTCGCCATCGGCAAAACCAACGGTAAAGGTCATATCGAAGGGAGACTTCTCTTCCATTTCCACGGAAACCAGGTCAAACAGCTCACCGGGGGCTGCAAAGAAGCCCACCGTATTGCCGATGGAGAAGGTGCTCAGCTCGATGTCCTGGGTTTCGGCCATCTTGGCCTTATTCCTGATGGCACCGGCATGGTAGTAGGAGCTGATGCCGTAGGGCTCACCGTAGGCCTTAGCCTCACTCAGGCTGCCGGTATTCTTGTAGTAATCCTGAACCAGAATGGCATAGCTCAGGAGGCTGTCCTGCGAGTGATCCACCTTCGCATTATAGATGATCTGCTCAGACTGGATAATGCCGGTCTCGGTCTCGGACATATTGTTCTTAATGCCCTCCACCGCTACATTGGCCAGGCGGTTGCCGTAGTCCCGGTGGTCCTTTTCCGTACCGAAGTTTTCAGAAGTGATTCTGCTGCGGGGGTTGATGTTGCCGCAGGCACCCTGCATAAAGGCAAAGTGGCAGTCAAGCTGGCTTTCCACAGAATCACGCATGGGGCCGATAAAGTCAGAGGACAAATTCAGCTCAGCAGGACCGCCGGTCAGGGTGGGATGGCTGCGGAAGTTGGAGATAACGATATCCTTTTTGCCCTCCCGCTTAAACTGCAGCAGGTGCATGGTATTAT
Organism: uncultured Oscillospiraceae bacterium; assembly: GCA_964392535.1. Classification (GTDB taxonomy): domain Bacteria; phylum Bacillota; class Clostridia; order Oscillospirales; family Oscillospiraceae; genus Faecousia. The sequence goes on along the minus strand of CAYMPY010000010.1, from coordinate 16,746 downwards.
AAGCTTCGGTTACATGGTGGGTGGTCTCGTTATAAACCGCTGTACCGAAGTTATCACCGAAATACTGAATATTGCCGTTTTCATCCATGACCTGATAGTGCTTGACGAAGTTGAGGCCCTCGGCATCAATAGAGCCGGTATACATGGTGGCAGGCGCCTGATCCTCCAGCGCCTGAACAGCAGAATCCGCAAACCGCTCCAGCAGCAGCTGCTTATACCGGGCAATACCCTCATGGGCATCCCAAGTCAGGTCAGGAATAGAGTGGGTGTGGGAACAGGAAATGATGATCTGCTCTGCCGGGACACCGGTAGCATTGGTCACACTCATGCGAAGCAGCTCAATGAACTGATCCTCAATACGCTGCAGGTCAACCAGCATCAGCAGAACGGTATAGTCCCGCTCGTCGGTCATGGCAATGGTGGTGACAAAGGTATCATCCAGCACATCGGTCATTATTCTGGTGGAAGCAGTGCCGAAGCCGCCCAGGGGCAGATTCTCCTCCGGGGTGATAAAGGCCCGTCCGTAGCCTACCCGGAATGTGCCCTCCCCAACAGCATTTTGCTGTGCAGGTGCATCGGTTTCGGGTGTGCAGCCGACCATACCGGCAAGCAGCACAAGCATCAGTGTAAAAGCGAGTATTTTCTTCATAAATACACTCCTTTCATTTTATGTCTTTATTATAATACGGAATTATCCGCAATCATATCGCATATTTTCCCAAAAGGTATTGCAATTTGTACTATATTGATTTATACTGGTCGTGGTGATAAAAATGAATGAATTACAGGAAAGACCCACCCTAAGCATCCGAACCCATTCCGACCATTTTAAGACACTGTATAATGACCCAAACATCTGTCTGCAGCATGGTATTTACCCCAAGCCGGACTTAGAGGGTGTGAACCGATCCCGGTTACACGCCCACCCAAAATGCGAGCTGCTGTGTGTCATGAAGGGTAAGGGTGCGGTACATATCGAGGGCACGAAGTACGACCTGCGTCCGGGCACATTTTTTCTGATGCGGCCCGGTGAGGGACATTACATTGTGCTGGACCCCAAGGTTGCCTATGATCGCTCCACCATCTATTTCTCCCCTGCCCTGTTTGATTCCTTTGACGGCACAAGGACACTGCTGCAGCCTTATTTTGAACGGGACTCCGGTAAGTATAACTGCTACCACATGGCCGATTATAAGGATATGGAATGTATGGGTCTTTACAAAAATATGCTGGAGCAGCCGGACAAACTCAACATTATCATCAATCTGTTGGCGCTCCTGCAGCGGATCAGCACCTTTTTCCGGCAGGCCACCAAGCAGACCGCTCAGGAGACCTTGGAATACCAGATCATGCGCTACATTCAGGAGCATCCCCAGGAGGAGCTGTCTCCCCAACAGCTGTGCAGCAAGTTTTTCATCAGCCGTACCCAGCTGTACCGCCGCTTTAAGGAAGCCACCGGCACTTCGGTCAGCGAGTATATTACACTGCGCCGGGTGCTGCGGGCCCAGGAGCTGATCGGTCAGGGCTATAAGCCCACCCAGTGCTACACCTTAGCCGGTTTTGCCGACTATTCCACCTTCTACCGTGCCTACCAAAAGCACTTGGGCTGCAGCCCAAGTCAGACAACAGAGCAGCATGAACAATAAAAAGCGGCGGGAGCAAGCCCCCGCCGCTTTGTCGGCTATTTAGATCTTCACTTTTCCCTGAAGGTCCTTTTCGAAGATCATGGACTCCTGCAGGTAGGTCTTGCGGCCTACGCCTGCGGCCAGAGCTTTTTTGTACATGGCGTTGGCGATGGCCATATCGGTGTAGGCAAGGCCCACGGCGTTGAAGTAAATGAACTCGTCATCAGACTCACGACCGGGCTTCTCACCGGACAGCACGTCGATCAGATTGCCGTGGATGTTTTCATCGGTAATGATACCTTCTTTATAGCAGCGGCTGACGGTCTGTGTGCGGTGCTTGACGGTCTCCCAATCGTCACAGACGATCTTATCTGCCATCTGTACCACGGCGTACTCGTCCTCCCAGCCGCCGATGTGGCTGTAGAACGCACCATTTTTCACCCATGCAGCCTTTAGAAGGGGCGCCTGAGCAGAGGTGGCTGTGACAATAATATCAGAGTCCATAATTGCCTTGGAGGAATCGGTATGGCAGGAAATATACTCCATATCCGGCAGCAACGGCTGCATCTGTGCAATAAAAGCATCCTCCTCCCACTGCTCCTTGGAGGAAACCTTACAAATTTTCAGGCCGGGACGGACGGATTTCATGCCCAGCAAATGCATCTTGGCCTGCTCGCCTGCGCCGATAAAGCCGATCACCTGGGAGTCCTTCCGGGACAGGGCCTCGGCAGCAGTTGCGCCCATGGCAGCCACACGGATATTGGAGCACAGTGTGCCCTCCATCACGCAGACAGGGTAACCCTTCTCCAGCTCAGACAGGACCGTAATAGCAGACAAATTCTGTGTGCCATAGCGCACCGGGTTGGGGGGAAATACGGAAACCCACTTCACACCGCAGAGCTTTTCATCAATCAGCGTGGCAGGCAGGCAGTTGATCCGCTCCTGGGTCTCCTGATTGAAGATCTGCACGATCTTATCGGGAAACAGGATTCTGTTTTCTTTAAATTTAAACAGGCTGTCCTTCAGGGCGGCAATAGCCATGGGCAGGTCAAATGCGCCGGCATTGATCAGATCCTCCTGAGAAAGGGACAGATAGGATATGGCATGATTTTCCATAATGGGCCTCCAAAATTTTATTTTTTATAGGCGCATTATAAAAAATAATTTTTCTTTTGTCAACAGCAGGAAAGAAAATTTTTTATTTTCTTTCAGAAAAAAATATGTTATACTGTAGTTACAACCTATTGGAGGTGCGCATATGGTAAAAGTACCCGGTAATTTACAGGAGCTGCAGCAGGCGATCCGAGCCGAGCAGAGCAGCTTCTCCCCTGCCCAGCGGCTGGTGGCCGCCTATGTGGTGGAAAACAGCTACCGCATTCCCTTTATGTCAATTACCCAGCTTTCCCAGACCATCGGTGTCAGCGAAAGCACGGTGATCAAATTCTGTAACCGTTTGGGCTTTCCCAAATTCGGTGATTTCAAAAAAGCCCTGTCCGGCTACGCCCACGGCGAGCTGGTCATGTCCAATAAGCTATCCCAGGCCCCGGAAAGTCAGGAAAATGACCCCTTTACCATCGGCCTTGAGGAGGACACTGCCGCCATTGCCGCCACCTTAAATAATCCCATGAACCGCCAGGCACTGGCAGGTCTTTTGGAGCAGATCAAAAACGCAGAGCACATTTACATTACCGCAGGCCGCGCCTCTTATTATATGGCCGGTATCTTTGCAAGCGCCTTGCAGTATTTGGGGTTGCGGGTCCACGAGCTTTCCTTCGGTATCGGTGATTACTGGGACAGACTTTCCCTCATTACCGAAAAGGACCTGGTGATCGCCCTGAGTCTGCCCCGATACACCGCACAAATCGTAGATGGCCTGGAGTATCTCCACGGCAGAAACATTCCCATTGCACTCATTACGGACACAGGCCTGTCCCCTGCCCAGCCATTTGCGGATGTGGTATTTTACTGTACCGTCAGCTCCAACTGGTACTTCCCCTGCTACAGTGGCTGCGTAGCACTGATCAGTGCTATCTGCCGTGCAGTGGGCTCTCAGCGCAAAGCCGAAGCCGCCGACCACATCAGCACCCTGGAGCGCCGCCTGATCGATGCGGGCATGTTTAAATAACATAAAAAAGGGATCGTCGAAACGATCCCTTTTATTCTTTAAAACTGGCATCTATAGGACTTATAATTCTTCCGCAGGACTGCATTGAGCACAATGGCCACAACATATAGTACCAGCAAAGCCACCACGAACACGCTGCCGCTAACGACGGCGCACAGAATCAGCGCACCCAGCATACCGAAAACAGTCAGCACATTGCTTCTCAATGCCGCAGCCAGCAAGGTCAGCAAAGCACAAAGGCCAAAGCAGCCAAAGATCACACCCACAATAATGTTCATCACATCCTGCAGGTCCTTGAACTCGCTCTGAAACTGCAGTGCATCTGTCTCTCCCTCTGCCTTTTCCAGGATTTCAAAAGCGTTCTCGTTTTCAGCAAGCTGTTTAGCCATGCTCTGGATCGCCATCATGGAAGGCTCCTCCAGCATTTCCTCCAGGTCGTCTGCCAGTTCATAGCAGAACGCAACATAGCCCTCTTCCTTTTCGGTCAGGCCTTCATCCGGCAGCTCATCGAGCAGTTGACGGCATTCATCCACTACATTCTGTCCATCTTCCAGTGCATCTTCCAGTTCCTGAACAGGGCTATTGGGTATTTCCTCCACAGCCTCTACCACGGCCCACTGCATAACGGAACCGTACAGAGCATTATAAGCACTGATGCAGACCAGCGCCAATGCCAGAAGCAGCGCCACAAAGCTGATCCAGGACACTGCACCGCCACGGGTATAGGCAAACTTCAGCCGACCCATGGGCTTTTCAAAGCTTACAGGCTGCTCCTGCGGTTGGAACTGGGGCCGGTATTGGGGCTGCTCCTGCTGTTGGAAAGGGATCTGCTCAACAGAGTTGCCGCAGGTAGAGCAGAAACGAACCTGCTCCGGCATGGGTGCGCCGCATTTATTACAAAACATAGCTCTACCTCTTTGTTATATTATAATACGGTTTTCAGCAAGGCCTCCAGCTCGTCAAAGCTCATGGCGCCCACATGACTTTCCACCAGCTGACCCTTTTCATCAATGACAAAGGTTGCAGGCACAGCGCCGATATCATAGGTCACAACTGCGGTCTCATCCTCGTCGAAATAAAGGGGGAAGGTGTAACCCTGGCCGTCCACATATTCGATGGCACCGGCCTTGGTCTCTGTGCGACCCTGAACCATGTCCACCATCATGAATACCACGTCCTCGCCGTAGGTCTCATAGGCCTGCTGGAAGGCAGGCAGCTCAGACTTACAGGGGCCGCACCAGGTGGCCCAGAAGTTGATGACAACAGGCTTGCCCTTCATCTGAGACAGGGTCACAGGGTTACCCTCCCGGTCATAAACCTTGATATCCTTGGCAAGCTCCACCGCCTCTCCTGTTGTGATCTGGGTCTCATTTTCAGGCTCTTCTTTCTCCTCCCCGCAGCCGCAGCACAGCAGCACAGAGAGGGCTAAAAGTAATGCCAATAATTTTTTCATAAACATACCTCCCGGTGTTTTTTATGATTATAGCACAAAACCGGAAGCTTGTCATCATTTTTATTTTAAATGCCGCATAAGCTTTCTCAGGCATGGAAAAAGCTAAGGAGGTAGGCTATGGAAAACATTTACGCCGACATCGCCGCACGGACGGAGGGTAATATTTACATTGGTGTGGTAGGCCCGGTGCGGACCGGCAAATCCACCCTGATCAAACGCATCATGGAGCAGCTGGTGATCCCCGGTATTGAGGACCCCTATCGCAAGGAACGGGCCAGAGATGAGCTGCCCCAAAGCGGTTCCGGCAAGACCATTATGACCAGCGAGCCGAAATTTGTCCCCGAGGAGGCTGCGGAAATCTGTCCCGACGGTGTATCGAAGCTGCGCATCCGCATGATCGACTCCGTGGGCTACATGGTAGACGGTGCATCCGGGGCTATGGAGGACGGTGTGCCACGGATGGTTACGACCCCCTGGTATGACCACGAAATTCCCATGACCGAGGCTGCGGAGCTGGGGACAAAAAAGGTCATGCAGGAGCACTGCACCATTGGTCTTGTGGTCACCACCGACGGCACGGTGACGGACATCCCACGGCAGGACTATGTGGAGGCAGAAAGAAGGGCCATTTTGGATATGCAGGCCACCGGCAAGCCCTTTTTGGTGATCATCAACAGCCGGGAGCCGGAGGACCGTGCAGCCCTGGAGACCCGACAGTATCTTGCGCAGGAGTTTGGGGTAGAGCCTGCAATTGCGGATTGTCAGAGTCTGGACACCGAGGAAATCAAGGAGCTGCTGCGGGATATTCTTTACGCTTTCCCCCTTTCGCAGCTGCAGGTATGGCTGCCCCGGTGGGTCAACGCCTTAGAGGCAGAGCATCCCATTAAAAAGGCCCTGAGTCAGGGTCTTATCCAGTGTGTACAGGATACAACCACCCTGTCCCGGGCAAACAGTGCGCTGGAGGGTCTGAAGCAGCTGCAGGGGGTTCAGGAGCTGTCTCTGCGGGGGATCGACCCCGCCACCGGCACAGTGGATATCACCGTCAGCTTCCCGGAGCAGCTGTTTTATGAGGTGCTCAGCACAAAGGCCGGTATGGATATTCAAAATGACGGCCAGCTGCTGACACTGCTGACCGAGCTGCGCCAGGTGAAGCAGGAGTATGACAAGCTTGCCGGTGCGCTGGAAAGTGTGGAGGCCACAGGCTACGGCATCGTCATGCCCACCGCCGGAGACATGACCCTGTATCCCCCGGAGATACAGAAAAAGGGCACTGCCCACGGTGTGAAGCTACGCTCCACTGCACCCTCCATTCACATGATTCGGGTGGACATTGACACAGAGATCTCCCCCATGGTCGGCTCTGAGCAGCAATCCCTTGAGCTGGTGCAGCAGCTGTCTGCCGAAGAGCCGGAGCAGCTGCTAAACAGCAACATTTTCGGTAAATCTGTTTATGACCTTCTGCAGGAGGGCCTGAATTCCAAGCTGACCACCACCCCGGAGGATGTGCGGGCCAAGTTCCGCGGCACATTGACCCGCATCGTCAACGAGGGCGCAACGGGACTGTTCTGTATTATACTGTAAACCTATTAAGATTCGCTGTCATTCTGAGCGTAGCGAAGAATCCGTACTATTGTTCAGGGGAAAACGGATTCTTCCTCCTCAGAATGACAGCGTTTTTCTGTAGTTGCTTTTTATAAAATAAAGTGGTAAAATAAATAAAATTTTGCTTTTTTTGAGGTTTTTACCATGATACAGAATCTGCACACCCACACCGAGCGGTGCGGTCATGCCCATGGCAGTGAGGAGGAATACATCGGCAATGCCATAGACGGCGGCATGAAAGTCCTTGGTTTTTCTGAGCATGCGCCCCATATCTACCCGGACGGTTACATTTCCAAATCCCATATGCCTGTGGAGCTTTTAGGTGATTATGTGGAGACCGTCCGCAGCCTTGCAGAAAAATACGAGGACCGACTGACCATTTTGTTGGGCTCTGAGATCGAGTACTACCCTGCCCTGTTTAAGGACACGGTGCAGCGGCTTTTGGATGCGGGTATTGAATATCTGATCTTAGGCCAGCACTGGATCGAAAACGAGGCAGGTCTTCCTTATTTGGGCCGTCCCACCGATGATCCCTATGTGCTGATGCAGTACTGCCGTCAGGCTATGGAGGGTATGCAGACCGGCCTTATGACCTATTTCTGTCACCCGGATGTGGTAAACTTTACCGGCGATCCCAAGCTTTATGAGGCGCAGATGCGGCACTTGTGTCAAGAGGCAAACAGCTGCGGTCTGCCCATTGAATACAATCTGTGGGGCATCCACAAGGGCGGCAATTACCCCGCTGACCGCTTTTGGCGGATCGCAGCGGAGGAAAACTGCAAGGTTGTCATTGGTATTGATGCCCACGCACCGGAAATCCTGTCTGATAAAGCCATGTTCCGTCAGGGTGAATATTACATCAGAAGCCTGGGCATGGAGCTATTGGAGCAGTGCCCCATCAGGAGACTGCAATGAACTACATTAAACAGCTTTTAATTATCATTCTGTTTTCCCTTGCCGGCGAAGCATTGGCGGCTTTGATTCCCCTGCCGGTGCCAGCTGCCATTTACGGCCTGGTGCTGCTTTTAATCGCACTGATGACCGGTGCGCTGAAACCGGAGGCCATCAGCGACACCGCACGGTTTGCAATTGCCATCATGCCCCTACTGTTTGTTGCTCCGGCTGTAAATATTTTGGAAAACTGGGGTGTGATCGCGCCCAACCTGGTCCCCATTGTGGTGGTCATGGTGGTTTCAACCTTTATTGTGTTTATCGTCAGCGGCATTGTGACCCAGCTGCTTTTAAGAAAGGGCGGTGACGGCAATGCTTGAGTACTTACTGAGTCTTTCCCTGCTGCCTATGGCACTGACCGTCGGCGCATTCATGCTGGGCGCGTGGGTACAGAAAAAGACCAAATGCGTGGCCTTTAACCCCATCATCGTGGCTGTTGTTCTGATCGTGGGCTTCTTGCTCATTACCAAGTACCCCATAGAAAACTACCAGGCAGGCACAAAGCCCATCAGCTGGTTTATTACCCCGGCCACGGTCTGTCTTGCCCTGCCCCTGTACGAACAGCTCAAGACCCTGAAAAAGAATTTGCCGGCCATTTTAATTGGTGTACTGACCGGTACGGTCACCAGCTTACTGGTGGTGCTTAGCATGTGTATGCTGTTTAAAACTGACCGCAGTATCACCGTTTCTCTGCTGCCCAAGAGCATCACCACCGCTATGGGCATTGTCCTGTCCGGTCAAAACGGGGGCATTGAGGCACTGACCGCCGCCGTGATCATCGTTACCGGCATTATCGGCAACTTAAGCGGCAGCCTGCTGTGCAAGGTGTTCCGCATTAAAGACCCCATTGCCCAGGGTGTAGCCTTTGGCACCGCCTCCCATGTGGTCGGCACTTCCCGGGCAAACGAATTAAGTCCCCTGATCGGTGCGGTCAGCAGTCTGTCCTTGGCAGTTGCAGGTATCTTTACCGCAATTGCGTTTCCCATTATGATGATGTTCATTTAAAAAGGACCGTCGGGATGCCGGTCCCTACAAAAGCTTTTATAACAGGAGGCAAATACCATGTATAGAGTTGGCTATGCACGGGCGGATATTACGCCCACGGAGCCTGTGCCCCTGATGGGCTACGGCAATACCTTCCGCCGCATTTCCGGTCCTGTTTTGGACCCCTTATATTGCACCTGCGTTGCCATTGGTGACGAAACCGGAAACCCTGTTTTAATGCTCTCTATTGACTCCACTGTTCCCAACTATATGGGCTACATCCGGGAAGAAGTCAGCAAGGCTACCGGTGTTCCCGAGGAGCAGATCGTCATCAATGTGACCCACACCCACTCTGCCCCGGATATGGATGCCAAGCATCCCGGTGTGGAGGTCTACAGAAATCTTTATAAACCCCGCTGCGTGGAGGCAGCGGTACACGCCTATCAGGACATGCAGCCTGCAGAGCTCAGCTACGGCAGCATCGAAACTGAGGGCCTCAACTTTGTACGCCATTACCGTATGGATGACGGCTCTTTCGGCGGTGACAATTTCGGTGATTGGACAAACCATCATGCGGTTGCAAATGCCACCGAGGTAGACCCCACCATGCATCTGCTGAAGTTCAAGCGGGAAAATGCATCGGATGTGCTGGTCATGAGTTGGCGTGCCCACGCCTCCATCACCGGCGGCAGCACAAAGCCTGATGTTTCCGCTGATTTTATAGGCTCTGTCCGCAGCTACCTGGAGGAGCTGACCGGCTGCAAGTTTGCCTACTGGCAGGGCTGCGCCGGTAATGTGAATCCCCGCAGCCGCATTCCGGAGCAGGACTGCACCCGGGACTATGTGGAATTTGGCAAGCTTTTGGGTGATTTTGCCATCCAAGGCCTTAAAAACCTCCAAAAGCAGGAATATGCCCCCATCAAATTTGAGAAATATGTATTCCCCGGAAGGGTCAATCACACCCAGGACCATTTGGTGGAAAAGGCAGAGGAGATCAAAAAATACTACACAGAAACCAGCGATTGGACCGGTGCAAAAGAAATGGGTGCGCCCTATGGCATCCGTACGCCCTTCCTGGCAGGCGGCATTATCAAGCGTTCCAAAATGGCACAGACCTGGGACATTACCCTCACCGGCTTTTCTTTAAATGACGATTTGGCCGTCATTGGCTCCTGCCATGAAATGTTTGATTCCATCGGTCAGTATGTGGAGGACCACTCCCCCTTTAAAAACACCGTTTCATTAGGCTACACCAACGGACAGATCGGCTATATGCCCACCGCCTACGCCTGGCTCTACACCTGCTACGAATCCGACACCACCCGCTTCGCCCCCGGCGTTGCAGAGGACATCGCCTATGAACAGCTGCAGCTGTTAAAACGGCTGAAATAAACTCATAATACGTCTTTTCGGCGGGAGCAAGCCCCCGCCCTACCGCATACCGACCTTGGTATCGTAGGGCGGGGGCTTGTCTCCCGCCGATTATGTTATGCCTTCAGTTTACTTTAAGCCCTCGATATTCCACTTGGAGGTGGTTTCTTCGAAGCGGTTCAGCATATCCCGCAGGGCGGAAAGCTGGGTCTCGGTGTATGCAGAGGCATTTGTCGCTACCTGCTCCACCAAATTGCGGAGGGTGTAGCTGCAGGCCGTACTTTCAATAGTGGTGCCATCTGTGAGGGTCAGGTAGACCCGACCAATAACCGCAGTTTCACCATAGTTTTCAACATCGAAGTTTTGGAGTCTTGCGGTAACCACTTCGCCATGCACGAATGTTCCTTCCTTACCGGCAGACAGCTTCTTGCCGTCTTCGCCCAGCTGCAGGATATAGCCATAGCCGATGACCTGTGCCTGCACCTGCTCGTCACCATAGAAGGCAGCCTTGTAGCCCACACCGGTTGCGCCGGGCTTCAGGTTTATATGGGTCACGCCCAGCCAGAAGCGGTGGAAGGTATAGCCGGTTTCGTCTTCGATTGCCATATACCGCTTGAGGGTGGTTTCGTCCTTTACATGGGCAGCAACGGTACAGGAAACTGCGCCTTCAATCCTGCCCATATCGTCGGTGGTGTAGTCATCGGTTGCGCTGTCCATACCGTAGAGCGTGCCTGTGCCGGTGATGTCACCGGTCAGAGTCATGCCGTTCATATCCAGGTACAGCACATCGCTTACCTCTGCGTTGCCCTCAAAGTCGCTAAGCAGCTGCAGCCTGGTCTCACCGGCGGCAAGTGCCTCATTAAAGGTCTTGTAGCTGCCCTTTTCGCCCTGCAGCAGGCCATTAATGTACAGCATGCCCTCTTCCCAGGTCACGCCACGGGTCGCAGCAGTAAAGCAGCCGCTCTTGTCGGTGGCAGATGTACCGATCTTTCCGATAAAGGAGGCATCCACCGTTGAGGGGGTCTTGGGTGCAAAGTTATCTGCACTGATCTGTCCCTTGGAGGTCAGGTAGATATTTGCATCGGTGGTATCGAAGGTGATATCCCCCTCCAGTGCCACGGTGCCGTAGACTGCATAGATGCCGTAGGCGGGTTTATCGTTTTGGTTCTCGTTTTTAACGGTGCAATCCTTAACCGTTACGTTCACGGCGTTTGTCATCTCGGGGGATGCGCCGAATCCCAGGACACCGTTTTGGGAATGGACCTTGGTATCGTCAAAGGTGCAGCCCTCGATCAGAATGTTGGCACCGTTGGTATCCACCCAGGCACCCACAGAAGAGCCGCAGACAGATGCGCTGTTATCAAAGAACGTGCAGTTTTTAAGTTCCGTGTAGTTTACGCCGGAGGATGAGCTGTCACGGATACCTACTGCGCTGCCACGGAAGCCACTGCCGCCGGAGACGGTACAGCCATCCATAGTCAGCGTATATCTGTTATAAATATGACCGCCAAAGCCATTCGTGCTGTTCTTACCGCAGGCAAGACCGTCTTCCAAAGTACAATCTTTCAAATTGGCAGTTGCGTTATTGACATTTAGGTTGCCACCGTTGCCACTGGGTGCATCAGTGGTGCTGTAGGACAGTGTGCCGTCTGCTTTTCTTGTGAAGGTATAACCGGCCTTACCGTTTTTCATGACGGTATCATAGATATTTGCAGTACCGGTATTTATATACATATTACCGCCGTTTGTAGCGCAGCCGCCCAGCAGGGTTGCTTCTCTCAGCTCCAGCGTACCGCTGCCTAAGTATACATTGCCACCGTTTGTTGCGGCAAGACCATTTTCAAAGGTGCCACCTAAAATGCGGTTTGTACCGGATGAGATCACGATATTGCCGCCGTAGCTGCCGGCAGTGCCATTTACGACAACGCCATCATTCATGGTGAAGGTACAGCTGGATTCAACACGGATATTACCACCGTAAGTGCCGGAGGTGCCATTTGCAATGGTACCTCCATACATGGCAAAGGTATTGCCGCCGCCGACACGAAGATTACCGGCGTAAGCCGTGGATTCGCCATCGGCGATCATGCCGTCATACATGGTCATGAAGCCGTGGCCCAGGTAGACATTACCGCCACCGGAAGCGCCGGCTTTGCCGCCGGTGATGGTGCCGCCGTACATATTGAAGGTTGCCAGCTTGTTGCCGCTGTTGTTGCCGATCTGCACAACACCGGCCTGTTTTGCAACCACCCGTGTGCGGTCTGTTGCGGAAGTGACATTAAAGCCGGTCAGCGTGCCGCTGTAGAAATGGAATTCCGGCGCATACAGAACCTTGGCATCGGTGTTATAATTCAGTACATAGACGCAAGACGCTTCCGAGTTGGAGGTGCGGACACCCACTGCTCTGCCGCCGCCGTAGCTGTCGCAGATGGTCAGCTTACCAAATACACGGAATAGAGCGTTTGAGCCGGCGGAATGAGTAATGGAATAGCCGTTGAGGTCGATATGCAGGGTATAGCCGTCGGAGACCTCGATCTCATTGGTCAAATTCACATTGCCGGACAGATACAGCCATACTTCCTTGGACTTGAGGTAATATCTTGCGGTGCTGGTCTGACTGGGCGTAGTGCTGGTGGTGGCAAAGTGGGATGTGATGTTGGCCTGGCTCATTGCCGTCCAAATCTGATCTGTACAAACATGACCGCAGAGGGCTTTGACCTCGTCAGACAGTGTGCCGCCACATTCGCAGTAGGTATTATCTCTTGCAAACTTTATAACGAGGTCTGCATTGGGGGCACCCATGGTAAGAGCATGGCCGCCTACCAGATGCTGGGCATCCTCGGCCTTGCTCAAGTGGATCTCGGTGTCGTTATCCAGAGAGCCTGCTACCCGGATGGGAGTCTCATTTGTCAGCGCATCATCGATATACAGATGGTCGCAGTAGTGTAGGAAGATGTCTGCGTTATCGTTGTCCTCAAACTGGATATTGCCGGAGATGTGCAGATTACTGGTTTGGGTCCAGATTGCGCCCTGGCTACAACGGGAGCCGGTAAATTTACCACCAAAAATGTTGCAGTAGCCGTAGTTGCCGATGATGCCGCCACCGCCGGCGCCGCCGTCCTCGGGCAGGACCGGTCTTGCGCCAACAAATTCTCCGCCGTAAATGTTTAAGGTGTTATTCGTTACCACTAAGACGCAGGCACCGCTGCCTGCCACCGTGGGTGAGCCGTCGGTGCAGTTCAAGTCTGTGCCGATGAATTTACCGCCGTAGATATTGGCTACTGCCGGGATCTTGGTGGTATTATCCACAGTGCCGTCGCCGTCTAAGTCACAGTTTTGCATGCCCAAATCGTGGCTGACACCGAAGCAGCCTGCAAACTCACGGGAGGTGGATGCAACAGCTGTGTATGTACCGCCGTAGACATTCAGTGTGCCCCCGGAGGTGGTGTAGAAAACAGGTGCAGTGCCGGTGCGATTGGAGTGAACACCGCCACTACCATCACAATCGCAGATGTTCAGCTCGCCATTGATGGAAAAGCTCCTGTTGCTAGTGGTGATCTTATAGCCGTTGAGGCACAGGTTGACCTTTGCGCCGGGCACAATATAGAACAAGCCGGAATGTCTGTAGTCTGCGGTCAAGTAGTAATTGCCGCTGCGCAGGGCGCTACCGGTATTAGCGCTAATGCCGGAATCTGTGGTATAGCGCCAGTTGGTGAAGGAGTACTGGGTCAGCGGCACATAGACCTCTGCTTCGCCACAGGTGTGACCGTTTAAGTCCTTGTCACCGCAGACGCAGTGGCTGTGGGCTTCGCTGACATTGAATATCATGGTTTTCAGCACCCGGTCACCCTGCTTGACGGTGAGAGTGGCCGTACCCACAGAGATGCCCTTTACTGCCAGAGGATAGGTCAGCTCTGCTGCACCGGTGACCTCATAGGTAAGGTCACATACGGTGACAGGAACCGTTCGGGGGGTCATAATGTAATTTTCGCCTACAGTAATATTCACAGTATCGGGAATCAGCTCGCCGGAACGGTTGTGCAGTTCGAAGCTTTCCACAGCAGGGGCTTGATTATAGGTAAAGAACCATTGCGCAAACTCCTGGCCCATATCCTCGCCCAATGCATTGTAGCCGGGTTGGGCAAGATGGGTATTGTCTACGTCATAGAGGGCGTTATCTACTGTGCCGCCGGGGTCACTGGGATAAACCACGACGGGCACAGAAACTGCCTTACTCTGGGTGGTATAGTCAATAGCCGGGAAATTCTGAGCAAGACCGGCTGCGGTCGTCCAGCCGTCGGCAATCTGGGAGATCGTCACATACTGGCTGTATTCAGCACTGGAGCTCATATACCAGATCGCAGGGCGGTCACCAGAGTATACGCCGTCTGAAACATTGGGACGAAATGCCATCACATCCAGACCATCAGGGTTGCCGTCGCCGTCAATATCGATCTTAGACAGCTCCTGCTTGTAGGCATTCCACAGAGTTTCGTAATCCTGCTCAATGGATTCGTTGCTCCAGTTTGTGTACCAGCTGAAGTTGGCGCCGCCAAAGTTGACGATCCCCTGCTTGGACAGGATATAGTGACCGGCAGCCACTTCGTTTTTCAAAATGGTCTGTGCGTAAGTAATCTTACTGATGGTTTGGTTGTAGTAGTCCATGTCATAAGAAGTGTTATGCCCCTTGTTTCCGGGCAGCCATTCTTTGATGCAGGAACCGCCAACAGCAATATTGATAATCCAAACCTTCTGACCGGTGAGCTGATTCCAGCGGTAGGCAAAGCCGCTGCCAATGCCGGTGGTGCCACCCATACCGGGGGCAAATGCATCGATATGGCCGTAGCTGTCCCAACCCTCGCGAACCAGGCCTTCCTCGCCACCGACCCTGTTTTCACTGCCCCAGCCTAAACCGTAGCCGTCAACCTCGGTCACATCTAAGCTGTTCTCATGGTAAGAGCTGTAGGCCTGACCGGCTTCCACCGCAACAGACTGAGAACCGTTACCCTCCTGACCTGATCCGGAGGAGGAGCCAGTGATTACAAAGAGGCTGATGGGCGCAGGAGAGACGGTCACATTGTAGGACTTGTCCCCTACGGTCAGTGTTGCTGTACCTGTACCTACGGCATATAAAACGCCGTCCTGGTAAACCAGCACGTGATTGTCAGCAGTGGTCGTACCAACCTTATAGGATGTAACCACTTCATTGGAAATGGTCACCTCGCCGGAGGCATCCACCAGAGAAGTCAACTTCTTACGATCGTCATAGAGCAGGTTTAATTCCTCTGCTGCTTGGGCAGAGAAGCCTGCGCCCAGCAGACAGAAGCCTGCCACCAACACAAAGATAAATAAAAATATCATGCATTTTCCGATTATTTTCATAATTTTCGCCCTTTCTCAATATTGATATTCTGATTATAGTATGTTATGATTTCATAACATAGTGTAGTTATTATGATTTTTCTATATAATCTTAAGGTGGTATACGATGTCAACAAAAGAATTCTTCGCTCCTCGGGGAACAATGGATTGCCCCATTGGCTTTTATGAATACTACCCACGGAACGCTATATCGGGATCAGCCCCCCATTGTCAAAATGAGCTTGAAATAACGATCTGTCAAAAAGGCAGTATAAATGTGACCGTTAAGGGTCAGCGGTATCACCTCCTGCCCGGTCATGTGCTGATCATTGCGCCTATGGAGGAGCATACCATCGAGAAACAGGAACATGACACTGTCCTGTGGCAATTAATTTTCTCCAAAGAGGCCATTGCCCTTCCCTCTTGGCATATATTTTCCACGGAATTTGCAGACCCCATATTTTCCGGCAGCCTGTTTCCACCGCGACTTATAAAGCCGGACCACCCGGCATACCCGGAGTTTATGAGCTATATTCAGCAGCTTCCCTCCTGCCGTTTATCAAAACCGGGTTGGAAATTACGCCGATACGGATTAGTGGTATCCATTTGCAACGTCCTTGTTCCTTACTGTACATCGGATGCCGCCCTTGTCCCGGACAATATACCCCAGCATCCAACCATTAAAAAGCTGGTACTGTATATCCGCAAAAATTTGACCACACAGCTGACTCTGGAGGAGCTTGCAAAGCACAGTCATTTACAAGCGAACTATATGTGTGCGCTGTTCAAAAAATATATGAATGAGAGTATTTTCAGCTACATTATACGAAGCAGAGTAGAATATGCAGCCGTTCTTTTGCGGAGCCAGGAGCTACCCGTGGGCGACATTGCAGACAAGGCAGGCTTCACCTCTGAAAGCTCCTTCCACCGAAAGTTTAAAGAGCATTTTGGGGTAACCCCCCTTACTTACCGCAAAACCTACAGAAAATAAAAAATCCCAAGGCGGAAGCCTTGGGATTTTCTTAATTCATCAATAGAGAATTACTCGAAGATCTCGGTGACAACACCGGAACCAACGGTACGGCCGCCTTCACGGATAGCGAAACGCAGGCCCTTCTCGATAGCGATGGGGGTGATCAGCTCAACGTTCATGTCGATGTTATCGCCGGGCATGCACATCTCAACGCCCTCGGGCAGGGAGATGATGCCGGTAACGTCGGTGGTACGGAAGTAGAACTGAGGACGGTAGTTGTTGAAGAAGGGAGTATGACGGC
>CAYMPY010000009.1:0-27353 GCA_964392535.1 uncultured Oscillospiraceae bacterium | reverse complement strand
CAGGCTACAAAATGCATGCCCATCTTGGCGCAGCCAACCATGAGGGAGTTGCCCATATTATAGCGGGCATCGCCCATGTACACCAGCTTCTTGCCCTTTAAGTCGCCGAAGTGCTCCTGAATGGTCAAAAAGTCTGCCAAAATCTGGGTGGGGTGGTACTCATTGGTCAAGCCGTTCCACACAGGCACGCCTGCGTAGTTGCTCAGCTCCTCCACCAGCTCCTGTCCGAAGCCACGGTACTCGATGCCGTCAAACATGCGGCCCAGTACTCTTGCGGTGTCGGCAATAGATTCCTTCTTGCCCATCTGAGAGCCGGAGGGGTCCAAGTATACGGCGGTCATGCCCAGGTCCGCAGCGGCCACCTCAAAGGCGCAGCGGGTACGGGTGCTGGTCTTTTCAAACAGCAGGGCGATGGTTTTGCCCTGGTGGATGCGGTGGGGGATGCCCTGCTTCTTATCAAGCTTTAACTTGGCAGCCAGCGCCAAAAGACCGCCGATCTCCTCGGTGGTAAAGTCCAAAAGCTTCAAAAAGCTCTTATTTTTTAAATTCATAAGTTTGCTCCTTTACTTGCAGGCGTTTTTGATGACCTCTACGGCGGCCTTTAACTGCTCCATGGGAATATTCAGGGCAGGCAGCAGCCGCAGCTTATCCTTGGCGGTCAGGCACAGCACGCCGTTTTCCATACAGGCGGACAGCACTTCCTTGGCGGGCTTTACGGTCTTAATGCCGATCATCAGGCCCAGGCCTGTGACGGACTCCACACCGGGGGCACCTTTAAGGGCAGAGAACACATAGTCGCTCTTTTCCTGCACCTGCTGCAAAAATTCGTCATCCATACGGCTCATGACCGACAGCGCACCGGCACAGCTGATGGGGTTACCGCCGTAGGTAGAGCCGTGGTCACCGGGCTGCAGCACATTGCAGACCTTTTCGCCCATCATACAAGCACCGATGGGCAGACCGCCGCCCAGACCCTTTGCAGTGGAGACGATATCCGGCTGGATGCCGAAGTGCATATAAGCATAGAGCTTGCCGGTACGGCCATTACCGGTCTGTACCTCGTCAATGATCAGGGGAATATCCTGCTCCTTGGAAAGCTTTGCGACAGCGGACACATACTCGCCGCTAAGGGGAATGACACCGCCCTCACCCTGAACGATCTCCAGCATAATACCGGCGGTGGGGTAATTTTTTACAGTTTCTTTCAGCTGCTTGATGTCACCTGCATCCACATGGACGAAGCCGGGGGTCAGGGGTTGGAACAGCTCATGGTAATGGTCCTGACCGGTGGCGGCCAGGGTGGTAAGGGTTCTGCCGTGGAAGCTGTTTTTCAGGGTGATGATATTATAGTAAGCCGCACCCTTTTTCTCGGCGGAATACTTTCTTGCAACCTTAATGGAGCACTCGTTGGCCTCTGCACCGGAGTTTGCGAAAAACACTTTTTTAAGGCCGGTTTTCTCACAAAGCAACTGGGCTAATTTGGCACAGGGGGCGGTGTAGTACAGATTGGAGGTGTGCTTCAGGGCTTTCAGCTGCTGGGTCACAGCCTCCTCCCAAGCTTCATCGTTGTGACCGAAGGCGGTAACGCCGATGCCGGAGGTCAGATCCGTGTATTCCTTGCCATTTACAGCGGTAACGGTACAGCCCTGACCGGACACCAGCTGCACCGGGAACCGGCCATATGTACTTGCTACATAATTTTGATCTAATTCAAAAATATTATCCATGATTAGCCTCTTTTAACCATGGTGCCTGCGCCCTCGTCGGTCAGCAGCTCCATGAGGATAGAATGGGGGATCCGTCCGTCCATAATGACCACGTTTTCTACACCGTGCTCAATGGCATCAATGCAGCAATCCACCTTGGGGATCATGCCGCCGGAGATCACGCCGCTGTCGTAAAGGCTTTTGGCCTCTGAAACGGTGATCTCGGGAATCAGGGTGGTGGGATCGTCCTTGTCCTGCAAAACGCCGGCAATATCGGTCATCATAATGAGTCGCTCTGCGCCCAGTGCACCTGCAATGTGGGCAGCGGCGGTATCGCCGTTAATGTTGTAGGCGTTGCCCTGACGGTCGCTGGCTACGGTAGAGACCACAGGAATGTAATTTTTCTCTAAAATGTCCTCAATAGGCTGGGTGCGGACCTTGGTGATCTTACCAACATAGCCCAACTTCTCGTCCTTCATCTGGCACTCCAAAATACCGCCGTCAATGCCGGACAGGCCGATGGCGTGTCCGCCCTTGGTCTGCAGCAGGTTTACCAGGTCCTTGTTGACCTTGCCGGCCAGGACCATCTGCACGATGTCGATGGTCTCCTTATCGGTAACACGCAGGCCGTTAATGAACTTGGGCTCTTTGCCCAGCTTTTCCATCATGGAGCTGATCTCCGGGCCGCCGCCGTGGATCAGGACCACCTTTACGCCAATGAGCCACAGCAGCACAATGTCCTCCATGACCTGCTGCTTCAGGCTTTCGTTGACCATGGCGTTGCCGCCGTACTTAATAACAACAAGCTTGCCGGTGTAGCGGCGGATGTAGGGCAGGGCAGCGGTTAAGATTTCTGCCCGTTCTGCATTGGAAAATTCGTTTTTCATATCGGTTCTCCTTATGTTCTGTAATCACCGTTGATTTTTACATAGTCGTAGGTCAGATCGCAGCCCCAGGCGGTTGCGCTGTATGGGCCACTTCCCAACGAAATTGCAATTTCGATTTCCTTTTCCAGCAGGACCTTTTTGGCCAGCTCCTCAGAGAAGGGAATACCTGCGCCGTCCTTGCAGACCTCTACAGAGCCTGCGGCGGAATTGAAGCGGACACCAACTTTAGATACATCCACATCTGCACCGCTGTAGCCGATGGCACACAGTACCCGGCCCCAGTTGGCATCTGCGCCGAACATAGCCGATTTCAGCAGGCTGGAGCAGATTACGCTCTTGGCACTTGTGCGTGCAGCCTCCAAAGTCTCAGCACCGGTGGCCACGCACTCCAAAAGCTTGGTTGCACCCTCGCCGTCACCGGCGATCATCTTGCACAGTGCCACGGTAACGGAATTCAGCGCACCCATGAAGGTGGCAAAGTCTCCGTCGGCCTTGGTGATCTCGGGGTTACCGGCCAGGCCGTTTGCAAGAACGGTGACCATGTCATTGGTGGAGGTGTCACCGTCCACGCTGAGCATATTGAAGGTGCTCTGAATATCGGTAGACAGCGCCTTTTGCAGCATCTTCTGGCTGATAGCTGCATCGGTGGTGATAAATACCAGCATGGTGGCCATGTTGGGGTGGATCATGCCGCTGCCCTTGGCCATGCCGCCCATGCGGCAGGTCTTGCCGCCAAGGGTAAACTCCACGGCGATCTCCTTGGACACGGTATCAGTGGTCAAAATGGCCTCCGCAGCCTCGTGGCCGCCTTCGTAGGATAGACCGCCGGTCAGTGCATTCATGCCTTTTTTAATGGGCTCTAAGCTCAGGGGCTGGCCGATGACACCGGTGGAGGCTACTACCACATCGGAGGCCTTCACGCCGGTAGCCTTTTCCACCAGATTGCACATACCCTCGGCAATTTCAATACCGTTGGCGTTGCAGGTGTTGGCGTTGCCGCTGTTGCAGATCACAGCCTGTGCCTTTCCATCGGCAATGTTGTTTTTGGTGACGGTCAGGGGTGCGCCCTTGACTAAATTGGTGGTATATACCGCTGCGGCAGTGGCCGGTATATCACTGACGATCAGGGCCAGGTCCTTTTTTAGGTGATTCTTCCGGATGCCGCAGTGAATGCCTGCGGCTTTAAAACCCTGTGCGGCGCATACGCCGCCATTTATTATTTCCATATCTCTCTCCTTGGACTTAAGCCTGTGGTCTGGTCAAGACCCAGTAAAATATTCATATTCTGAATGGCTGCGCCGGATGCGCCCTTGCCCAGATTGTCAAAGCGGGCGGTGAGGATCATGCGCTCTTCATTACCCTGAACGGAAATGCTCATATCATCCCGGTCTGCCCAGCCATTGGCCGACAGCATACCGTCCGGGTCGCTCTCATCGGTATAGTGAATAAGACCACCCTGATAGTAGGTCTTATACAGCTCCTTCAGCTGCGCCATGGAGCCCTTTAGCTCATGGGCAAACACAGGAACGGTCACTTCCATGCCGCTGTAGAAATCTGCAACGATGGGGCAGAAGATGGGCGGAATTTCCAGGCCACACAGCTTGGTCATTTCTTTTAAATGCTTATGCTGCTGGGTCAGGGCGTACTGCCGGGGTGCTTTCAGTAGTGGGCTGCGGTCAGAGGCTTCATACTCTGCGATCATCTTCTTGCCGCCGCCGGAGTAGCCGGTGAGGGAGAAGCAGCTCAGCGCAGTATTTGCATCGATCATACCATCCTGTACCAGGGGGGCAACCAATGCAATAAAGCCGCTGGCGTGGCAGCCGGGGTTTGCAATGCGGGTGCTGTTTTTGATAGCCTCCAGCTGGCCCTTTAATTCCGGCATGCCGTATACCCAATCAGGGTTTACACGGTGGGCAGTGGAGGTGTCGATGATTTTGGTGTTGGGGTTCTCAGTCAGTGCAACGGCTTCGATGGCTGCCGGGTCAGGCAGGCAGAGAAATACCACATCGGCACTGTTAATGGCATCCTTGCGGGCAGCGGGGTCCTTGCGATTTTCTTCTGTCAGACGGATGATGCTGATATCCCGCCGCTGGTCCAGGCGGCCTGCGATCCGAAGGCCGGTTGTACCGGCACTGCCGTCAATGAAAATCTTGGTCATTTCGATCTCTCCTTCGTATCACCGCAGAAAAAATACTCCGCAGTATAATGATATTTGGGATTATACATCTAATAAAACCATTTGTCAATGGTAAGTGCATAAATATTCATGAAATGCACAAAAGTATTCACCCAAAAGCATTGGAAACATTTGGATTATTCACAAAAACAATGTTCTGTGTTATTGTATATATGCAAAATTTAATGAATAGCGAGGAAGCCTATGAAAAAAATGATCATTATTTTACTGACACTTGCGCTGCTTGCAGTGCCTTTGCAGGTACAGGCGGCGGAAATTTTGGGTGTAGGCGTGGTCACCACGAAAACAGGCCCACTGAATGTGCGAAGCGGCCCGTCCACAGCCTCGGCGGTGGTAGGCACGCTGCAAAAGGGCAGCTATGTGATGCTGCTTCGCAAAAGCGGTAGTTGGTATCAGGTGCAGTATGGAAAAAATGCGGTGGGCTATGCTTCAGCTTCCTATGTGACCGCCGTGGAGGGAAGAGTTGCCACGGTGACCGCTTCTGCGCTGAATGTGCGAACCGGCAGCGGCACAGGCTACGCAGTGCAAGATTATCTTTACAAGAACGATCCCGTGGTGGTACTGGCTACTCAAAACGGTTGGAGCAAAGTGGTTTACCACGGTACAAAGACAGGCTTTGTCAGTGCCAAATACCTTTCCGGCATTAGCAGCGGCGTTTCTCTTTCTGTGCCCCGGTATCTGCAGCATGACAGCCGCTGGGCAAATGTGACTTTGGGTACATCCGGAAAGACCATGGCGAAGATCGGCTGTGCAACCACCGCCATTGCCATGCTGGAAAGCTACAGAACCGGCGTAAGCATCTACCCCAATACCATGGCCAATAATCTGCGCTACACCTCCGGCGGCAGTGTGTACTGGCCTGCAGATTATAAAGTCATTACCACCTACAGCCTGTCTGCCATCAGAAATCTCCTGGATGGCGGAAAACCGGTGCTCTTTGGAGCGAGAAATGCCTATGGCACCCAGCACTGGGTGGTGATCACCGGCTACAACGGCAGCGGTACAGCAGCAGTGGATTTTACCATAAATGACCCCGGTACAAATGCCCGGACCAACCTGGGACAGTTCCTGGCTGCCTATCCCACGTTTTATAAATATTTTAATTATTGAAATTAAAGGACTTTTCGGTTAAAATCCTCTCAGGAGGGATCGATATGAATTTTACTGAAATTGCAAATAACCGGCAGTCCTGCCGAAAGTATACAGATAAAGCTGTGGAGGAGGAGAAGCTCCAAGCCGTTTTAGAAGCGGCACGGCTTGCTCCCTCGGCCTGTAACGGACAGCCCTATCATTTTACGGTCTGTAAGGGCAGCTATGCAAAGGAAGCGGCCAAGCTGGTTACCGGCCTTGGCATGAATAAATTTGCGGCCCAGGCACCGGTGCTGATCGTGGTGTCGGAAAAGCCCTATGTAAAATCGGCAGCCATGGGCGCAAGGGTCAAGGGTAACGATTACCGTTCTATGGACATCGGTATTGCAGTTGCGTATCTAACCGCTGAGGCGGCGGTACAGGGCCTGGATACCTGTATTTTAGGCTGGCTGGATGACGAAAAGCTGCGCAAGCTTTGCGGTCTTGACCACCCGGTACGGCTGGTGATCACCCTGGGCTACGGCTGCGATCCTCAGAGAACCAAAAAGCGCAGGGAGCTGACGGAGCTTGTGACCGTTCTGGATGATTGACAAATCCAAAAAGAAGATATACAATATGGAAAATTATATTTTGAGGTGACCGATTATGGAACAAAAGCTTCGTACAGAAACCCTGTGTATTCAGGCCGGTTATAGTCCTGCCAGCGGCGAGCCCCGCCAGGTGCCTATTGTCCAGAGCACGACCTTTAAGTATGCGACCTCTGAGGATATGGGCAAGCTCTTTGACTTGGAGGCCTCCGGCTATTTCTACTCCAGACTTGCAAACCCCACCTGTGATGCGGTGGCTGCCAAGATCGCGGCATTGGAGGGCGGCACTGCTGCCATGCTTACCGGCTCCGGCCAGGCTGCAACCTTCTATGCGCTGTTTAATATCGCCTCCTGCGGCGATCACATTGTCTCCAGCTCCGCCATTTACGGCGGCAGCTACAATCTGCTTGCGGTGACCATGAAGCGTATGGGCATCGAGACCACCTTCGTGGACCCCGATTGCACCGAGGAGGAGCTGGCCGCTGCCTTTAAGCCCAACACCAAGGCACTGTTCGGCGAGACCATTGCAAACCCGGCTCTGAATGTGCTGGATATTGAGAAGTTTGCGAAGATTGCCCATGAGCAGGGTGTGCCCCTTATTGTGGATAACACCTTTGCTACCCCTGTCAATTGCCGTCCCTTTGAGTGGGGTGCAGACATTGTCACCCACTCCACCACCAAGTATATGGATGGCCACGGCGTTGCCGTTGGCGGTGTGATCGTGGACAGCGGCAAGTTTGACTGGACCAAGTATCCCGACAAGTTCCCCGGTCTGTGCCAGCCCGACGACAGCTACCACGGTGTGACCTACACCGAGCGCTTCGGCCTGGAGGGCGCATTTATCACCAAGTGCACCGCTCAGCTCATGCGTGACCTGGGCTCTGTCCAGTCTCCTCAGAGCGCATTTTATCTGAACCTGGGCCTGGAAAGCCTGCCCTTCCGTATGAAGCAGCACTGTGCCAATGGCCAGGCAATTGCCGAGTTCCTGCAGAGCAATGAAAAGGTTGCATGGGTCAAGTACTGCGGCCTGCCCGGTGATAAATACTATACCCTTGCACAGAAATACTTGCCCAACGGCTCTTGTGGTGTTATTTCCTTTGGCCTCAAGGGCGGCAGGAAGTCTGCTGAGGTCTTTATGAAGAACCTGAAGCTGGGCTCTATCGAGACCCATGTGGCAGACTCCCGTACCTGCTGCCTCCACCCGGCCAGCGCAACCCATCGTCAAATGACCGATGCAGAGCTGGAAGCCGCCGGTGTAGGCGCAGACCTGATCCGTCTGTCCTGCGGCTTGGAAAATGCGGAGGATCTGATCGCAGACCTGAAGCAGGCTATTGAAAAAGTGTAATAGAACCGTAAAAAACCGTCTCGCTTTGATTATAAAGCGGGACGGTTTTTACAATTAAGAGTTAAGAATAAAAAATAAAAATTGAGAGAGGCCACAGGTATTTACTTTACTTTTCTTTTCTTTACTTTTCTTTTCTTTTCTTTTCTTTTCTTTAGCAGGTTTTTTGTCGGAATTTGCAGCGGTAAATTTCGAAAGGGAAGTGCTCGAAAACCTTGTAGTACCAAGGACTTTTCGGATCGGGACGAACAACGGCCATTGACAGAACTGCAGCAGAACTGTGCAAAAATGCAGCAGAAGTGATGCAAGCTTTAGACAGGTTTTTGACAAAACTGCAGCAAAGTGTTTGCAGAGCGTTGACACAGCCTTAGCAGAAACAGAACACAAAAGCATACAAACAGGATAAGGCTTGACAAAATATAAAATTATGATAGAATAACATATGTTATACAACGAATGTTATTTGGAGGTGTATTATGCCGCCGAAAGTAAAGGTTACAAGGCAGGAGATCGTAGGTGCAGCGGTGGATATTGTGCGCAAAAGCGGTGCGCAGGCCCTCAATGCCCGGACGGTGGCCGGAGCGCTGGGCTGCTCCACCCAGCCGGTGTTTTCCAATTTTGCCTCGATGGAGGAGCTTCGTTTTGCTGTTGTGCACCAGGCAGACGCGCTATATCAGGGATATATCACACAGGAAGTGGATAAGGCGGAGTATCCCCCCTATAAAGCCAGCGGTATGGCCTACATTCGGTTTGCGAAAGAGGAAAAGGAGCTGTTTAAGCTGCTTTTTATGCGTGACCGCACCGAAGAGCGTATTTCGGCGCAGTGGGAATTGGGCGAACAGATGGAAACGATCGTAGAGCAGAACACCGGCTTAAACGGTGCGCAAATGAAGCTGTTTCACCTGCAAATGTGGGCGGTGGTTCATGGAATCGCCACCATGTTTGCAACGGGCTTTCTGAATCTTGACTGGGCGCTTGTCAGCAATATGCTGACCGATTCCTATCAGGGTCTGCGAAAGCAGTACAACATGGAGTAAATTTATGGATGCAATTGAGATCAAAGGGTTAACGAAAAAGTATAAAGATGTGATTGCGGTGGATAACCTGACCCTTTCCGTTGGGGAGGGGGAGCTGTTTTCCCTGCTGGGTGTGAACGGTGCAGGCAAGACCACCACCATTAAAATGCTGTCCTGCCTGACAAAGCCCACAAGCGGTGATGCATTATTAAAAGGAAAAAGCATATGCAAGGACACGGCTGCCGTCAAATCCATCATTGCTGTTTCGCCCCAGGAAACTGCGGTTGCGGCGGGCTTGTCTGTGTTTGAAAACTTAGAGCTGATGTGCGGTGTCCACGGCTTTACAAAAGAAAAGAAGGCTGCAAAAATCCGGGAGCTTACAGAGCTGTTGGGACTTGGCTCTGTGATCCGGAAAAAAGCGGGTAAGCTGTCCGGTGGCTGGCAGCGGCGGCTGAGTATTGCAATGGCTCTGATCAGCCAGCCGCAGATCCTGTTTTTGGATGAGCCTACATTGGGGCTGGATGTATTGGCCCGCAGTGATCTGTGGGACCTGATCCGCAGCCTGAAGGGCAGCGTCACCATTATTCTGACCACCCATTACATGGAAGAAGCGGAGGCACTTTCGGACCGTATTGCCATTATGAAGGATGGAAAGCTGCTTGTGTGTGATACGGCAGCCAAAATCAAGGAAAAAGCAGGCACAGACAGCTTCGAACAGGCCTTTGTGCGGATCGTCAGGGGGAAAGCACTATGAGAATGTGGACCTTTGCGAAAAGAAATACCAAGGAAATTCTGCGTGATCCTTTGAATCTGGCCTTTGGCCTTGGTTTTCCCCTGGCGCTGATTCTGATGCTCAGTGCCATTCAGGCCAATATTCCTGTGCCGCTGTTTGAAATAGACCACCTGACACCCGGCATTACGGTCTTTGGTCTGTCCTTTATGACCCTGTTTTCTGCAACGATCATATCGAGAGACCGAAGCAGTGCGCTGCTCCAGCGGCTCTATACCACCCCCATGGGGGCTGCGGACTTTATTTTGGGCTACACACTGCCCATGATCCCCATTTCCATTGCCCAAAGCGTGGTCTGTTATGCTGCCGCTCTATGCCTGGGTCTGCAATTTACGGTCAATATTTTTTATTCTGTTTTGTGGATCATACCGGTTTCCGTGCTTTACATTGCTATTGGACTTCTGTGCGGCAGTGTGCTGACGGACAAGCAGGTGGGCGGCATTTGCGGTGCACTGCTGACAAATCTGTCGGCTTGGGTTTCCGGGATCTGGTTTGATTTAGAGCTTGTGGGCGGCACGTTTAAAAAGATCGCCTTCGGCCTGCCCTTTGTCCATGCCGTGGAGCTGCAGCGGGCGGCCCTGAACGGCAATGTTGGAGCCATTTTTCCTCACCTCTGGTGGGTACTGGGCTACGCCGCCGCCATACTGCTGACTGCAGTTATGCTATTTCTCCGTCAAATGAAAAGGCAGTAAAAAATCCGCCTTTTGGCGGATTTTTTATTTATTTTGCAAATGATTAGTCCTGAATTTGCCGGGGGCGATGCCGTAGCGGCGCTTGAACATTCGGGACAGGGCATATACATCGGGATAGCCTACCTGCAATGCGATTTCCTTTTGAGAAAGCTTGGTGCTTGTCAGTAGCTTTTCCGCCTGCTCCAGCCGGTAGGATACGATGTAATCCTGGGGCGACATACCCATCTGCCGCTTAAAGACCCGGCAGAAATAGCTGCGGTTCAAGTTCAGCATATTGGCAATATCCGCAACCTGCAGATTTTGGTTGTAGTTGGCTTCAATGTAGCTGACTGCCTTGCTCAGATAGCTTTGCTCAGCGCAGGGCTGACCCTGCACATTCGCCAGCATGGCAAACAACTGATATAACAGACCGCTGACCAACCATTCCTTGGCAGGCTCATCCACGGCGTTAGCCATTTGCTTGAAAATATGCTCCGCGTTCGGAAGATGGATCACATCTGCAGGCAATAAGGAATCCAGCTCCGTGCCGCAGCGAAAGACAACCCAGGCATAATCCCAGGGGTCGGTGGTGGAGGCACAATAGGTGATATTATCACCGGGGCGGCATATGAAAATATCTCCCGCGCCCAAGCTGTAGTTTACGCCGCCTTTTGTAAAGACACCGCTGCCGCTGAAAATAAAGTGGAAGTTGTAGCCTTGCTGATTCTGGCGATCAATGTACCAGCCGGAGGGGCATTGCCGCCGGCCGCAGATCCTGGGAGTGATCTTTGGCAGACTGACATTTTCCAGTAAAAATCGTACGATCATGGCTATCACACTTTCTGATAAGATGGTCACATTATACCAAATTTAGTCACGAAATGCAATAGAAAAAGTTGGTTTTATGTAGTATAATGTGCATAAGGAAAAATGCATGAATTGGAGGAGTATATATGAGACGATTGATCGTGTGGGTGACACTGGTATGCCTGGCAGTGGGTCTTTGCGGCTGTACGCAGGAAAAGCCACAGTCCCAGGCCTCTGTGGAGACCCAGCCTGCCACCACAGAGGAGACGGTGGACTTCCTTGTTCCCGACCCCATGGAGTATCCCGACTATACCTTTGACCACACCCCCACCCCGGAGGAGCTGCGGCAGATGGCCGTGAAGGCCATGCTGGATCAGCTCAGTGTCCAGTTTTCTGTGGGCAAGTTTATGTACTACAAAAAGAGCAGCGGCTCTGTGAGCAATAAATTCTTCTCCTATGTGCCGGAGGAGATCTACGCCGGCATGCCCTACACCGTCGGCTCCAGCGGCCTGGTGCAGTGGATGGAGTTTTACGATACGCAGACCGGCCGCTTTACCTTTAACGGCACCGGCGAGGAGTTGGATAAGACTCTGGGCAATTCCTGCGCTGCCTGCATCGGTTCTTCCTGGTATGCGGTCTGTACATCCATTTCCGGCCAGTTTTCTACCTATTTCATGACCCCCATGAACGGCTGTATTCCTGTTGGTCCTTATCAGTCCAACTACGGCATCACGGATTACCGCCAGTATACCACCGACCTGATCTGTGCCGACAATGGCGAGCAGGTGATGTATCAGTCCTATGCGCAGATCCTGCCTGCCGATGCGCTGGTGTCCTCTCCCGATGTCCATGCGATTATGGCCATTGAGGCAGCCCATGTGGTCTATAACGAGGATGGTACCATTAACGGTGCTGAGAGCACCGTGACCATTGCCGACCAGCGTGCCGGTGACGGCGACGTGTTCTATGTTGAGGAGGACCAGCAGGGCAACCGGGTCAGCTACAGCGGCCGTACCCGGTATGATTACACCTTCACCGAGCTGTGGAATCTGAGTTATATTCCTGTTACTACCGCAGAATTTATGGGTACAAAGGAATATGTGCAGCCGAAGGTTACCTTTACAGAAAGCACTGCCGGTAAGCAGGAGCTGATCTCCGGCAGCATCGAGAGTAATTATCCCATGCGTGTGATCCGCACGGTGCTGGTGGATCAGGACGGCAACAGAACGGTCGTGGACCGGATGCTGCTGAATAATACCCATGTTCCCTCCGGCAGAGCCTACAGCCTCAACACCATGGAGCTGAATGTGCTTCTGACCGAGGCCGTGATAGCTGAATACATGGATTCCGGAATGACCTACAGTCTGTGCCTGGAGGTAGCCATTGCCAATGGCCAAAACTTCACAGTTGCCAAGGTCGACGGTTTGAGCAAGTAAAGGAGGCAGCTTATGAAAAAGCGTATATTATGGCTGGTGCTTCTGTGCCTTGCGGTAGTGGGACTTGCTGCCTGCGCTGCCCAGCCGGCACAAGAGCCTGCTCAGCAGGTTCAGGAGCAGCCTGAAATCAAGATCTACTGGAATATTGACCGGGAGGACTACCCCCTGACCGATGATGAGCTGCCTACAAGACTCAGCACAGGCGGTGTTTACCGCGCCCGCTTTGCAGTGGACGGCGAGCAGAAGGACCTGTTCTTTGACAGTGCCTACCTGATGGCCGATGCTGACAGCTTTGACTTTATGGGCATGGTTGTGGATGAGAATAACTATGTCAAAGAAGTGATCCCGGTGGAGTACTGCGCCGGTGGCGTGGCTGTGCTGAACTATACCGTTGAGAGCTTTGACGGTCAGCTGCTTGTCTGCAATGCGGTCAGCAGCCTCCGTGGCCAGCGAATCAAGTTAAAGGTTAATGAACATACTGCGGTCTACAACATCGGCGGCGAGGGCCTGCTGGTGGGTATGCCCGGAACGATCGAAGTAGGCCAGCAGGTCTGCGCCGTTATGGGTGAGGACGGATACCTGAGCCATGTATTCGTGGAGCCGCCCTTCCAGATGAAGCCGGTGTACTGGAATGTAAACCGGATGTACGATTCCACCAATAAGGTATCCACAAGAGAGTCTGATGCCCTGGGTGTTTATACCATTTTGTTTGCCGTGGACGGTGAGCATGTGGAATTAAAGACCAAGGATGTGGCGGTTGTCAATACCATTGACCGCTTTGCTGCAAAATGTATGCACCTGGAGTTTGATGAAGAAGGCTATATCGAGAAGGCCCTCCATCCCGGTAAAGCTACCGGCGGCAGCTCCAAGGCCAGCTGGTTCCACATCATGGAGCTGACCGATGCCGGCTTCCGTGCAGAAAAATTCTCCGGCAGTGACAAGGGCTCTGTTGCAAATGGTCAGTTTGCAAGGGAATACCTTGTCTATGATATGACCGGCCAAAACGGTCCTGTAGGTACGCCTACAGATCTCCGTGTGGGTGACCAGGTCCACTGTCTGACAGATGAAAACGGTGATATTTGTGTTGTTTTTGTGGTTGGCGGACGCTATAGAGAGCTGCCCATCTACTGGAATATTGACCGCTGCTGGAATAATACCGGCAAGTACTCCACCAGAATGCACGACCAGGAAGGTTGGTATTATCTGCGTATGGCTTATGAGGGCAAGCAGGTGACCCTGCGGACCAATGACCCGGCCATCGTCAAGGCTATTGACAGCCGTGCGGCAAAGGCCTGCGCGCTGGAGCTGGATGGCGATGTAATCAAGGCGGTTTATGCTCCGAACCAAACTGCCCACGGTCAGACCTTTGCCAGCTGGATGAATGTTACCAAAATCGATAAGGACGGTACGGTCTATGCGGTCAAGTCTGACGGCTCTACCGATCAGGCAATCATGACCGGGGAGACAAAGGTCTATGACGTCAGCTCCGTTGCCCGTTTTGCCGGCTGTGAAGCCACATTGCGGGTAGGTGACCTGATCCACGGCCTGAAGGGTATTGACGGCAATATCTATACCATCTATATTGTCAGCCGTCCTACTTATTCTCCCATTTACTGGAATGTGCAGCGGATGTACAGCTCCGCTACCAAGGAGACCACCCGCACCCCCGATGCAGAGGGCTATTACCATATTACCCTGGCTGCAAACGGCAAGCAGGAGACCTTCAAAACCAAGGATAAGGCCCTGATCACCAAGATCGATTCCATTGCAACCCGTATTTGCGGCCTGACCGCCTATAACGGCATCATCCAAAATGTCCATGCAGCCAAGGAAGTGTATGGCTACGGTGGTGGCTCCAAGGCCGGCTGGTGTGATATTATCGCTATCGATGGCACTACGGTGACGGTTCAGAAGAAGATCGCTGCCGATAAGGACTATGGCAGCATCTATACCCTGAATATTCCTGCCAATTGCCCGGTGTATAACGGCAGCACCAATGTGGACGATTTTGTCGGTGAGAAAACCACCCTGAAGCTCGGTGACCGTATCCACAGCCTGCTTGACGAAAACGGCAAGATCGTGTGGGTCGTTGTTGTGGAGCGGCCTTTGGACCTGGAGATCTACTGGAATATTAACAAGTACAGCTTAGACAGTGACGGCCATACAACCCGTCCCCAGGATGCAGACGGCGGCTATACCTTCCTGCTTTCTGCAGCAGGTCAGCAGTTTACCTATAAGACCTACGATCAGGCAATTGCGGATTATATCGACAGCCGTGCAGCCCGCTGCACCGCCATGCGGATCCGTGACGGCATCATTACCCAGGCGGTCGTGCCTGCCCAGGTGCTGAAGGGCATCGGCGGCAGCTTCGCCAGCTGGATGAACGTCACAGAGATTGCCGAAGACGGCACTGTTTATGCGAAAAAGACCGATGGCACGACCGATTCCGGCCTCCCCATCGAGAATTGTGAAATCTACGATGTATCCGGCGCTTCCGGCTTTGCAGGCATCCCCACGGAGCTGAAGGTGGGTGACCTGATCCATGGCCTGAAAAATGCAGACGGTATGGTGACCCTTATTTATGTGATCGACAGACCCTTCACTGCTTACTGTGATGCCTGTGGTGAGACCGTGACCTGGAATAAATTCGACGGCAGCACCACTGGCGCAGGCCACCGCTACTTAGATAAGAGCTGGCAGGATGTAAAGACCATTAAGGTGGATGCAGGTGCAACCTTCTGTTTGAACCTGAACGGCCATAATATGGACGGCAAGAGTGATGCGCTTCGTATTTTCAATATCTTTGGCACCATGAACCTGATGGGCGAGGGTACGGTAACGGCTCATAACGCAGCTACCAAAATGGCACCGACCTTCTATGTACAGACTGGCGGCACATTCAATATGTACGGCGGCAGTCTGACCTCGGAATTCTCTTCCCCCAGAGCAGGCGTGGGCATTGTGCAGGCAAACTTCACAATGTATGGCGGCCGTATCTACGGCGGTGAGACTACCTCCGGTGACGGCGGTAATGTGGAATTTATCGGCGGTGGTACCGTGCAGCTGCTGGGTGGCGTGATCGAAGGCGGCAAGGCAGCCGGCAATGGCGGCGGTTTCTATGCCCATGGCGATATTACTGTTGGCGGCAATATGCAGATCACAGGAAACGTTGGCTCCAATCTATACCTGCGCTCCGGCAAAACCGTGACGGTCAAGGATGACTTTACCGGCAGCATCGGTATTACTGCAAGCAGCGGTGTGTTCACCGGTGTGACTTCTGCAGGCATGGAGGCACGGTTTACCTCCGATGATGGCTATACCATCGTCCGTAACAGTGACGGCACCCTGTCCCTGAAAGTACCTGCCCATGAGCACTGTGTCTGCCACGGTGCGGAAAACCACGGCACTTGTTCCTCTGTGGTTTGGGAACCCTGGACCGGCACGGTCAAGGATGGTGGCTACTACTACCTGACCGCTGACCTGAAGGACTTCAATATGCTGAAGATCGATGCAGACACAACCGTCAGCATCTGTCTCAACGGCCACAATATTGACGGCAAGAGCGATACCCTTCGTATTTTCAACATCTTTGGTACGCTGAACCTCTGCGGCGAGGGTACGGTAACGGCCCATAACGCATCCACCAAAATGGCACCTGTGTTCTATGTGCAGACCGGCGGTACATTTAATATGTACGGTGGCAGCATGACCTCGGAATACGCTTCTCCCAGAGGCGCAGTTGGCCTTGTGCAGGCAACCTTTAATATGTACGGCGGCAAGCTCTACGGCGGTAAGACCACCGGTAACGGCGGCAACCTGGAGGTCCTGGCCGAGGGAACATTTAAAATGGTTGGCGGCGAGATCACCGGCGGTAGTGCCGATGGCAAGGGTGACGATGTGTACTGCGCCGGCAAGCTGATTTTGGGCAGCAACGCCCAAATTGGTGCGCTGGAAATGGGAAGCAGCGGAAAGCTGGAGGAACTTTGATGAAAGAAGAACTGTTGATTGCCGACGGCCCGGAGGCCGTGGAGCTTTTAAAGCAGCTGAAAAAGGAAAAGGCCGAAAAGGAAGCGGCGGAGAAAAAGCTCCGTGACGCAGAAGAAAAGGCCAGCTATGACAAACGGGTACAGGCGGTTTTGGAAACCGCCATGGCCTACTATAGGCGTGGTGCTGCCATTCAGTACGACTCCATGGACCTGGTGAATGTGACCAGCCGCTTTGACAGCCGTGGCTGCCGCAGACACAGGGACTATATGAGCCCCGAGGACTGCACCATGGATATGCCGGCTTATACGGTCTGTTCCACCTTTCCCTTTAATGTGTATTACGAGACCATCGGCCTGGAGCTGACCGGCCATGTGGACAGCGCCAACTGTGTGGGCTTTATGGGCCTTACCGACCATAGCATCGTCTACCACTATAAGGAAAACTACGGCGAGACCATCGAAGAGGCTGTGGAGATTTTAAAGGCCGTTCTGCGGCCCGGTGATATCTTTGCATCCACCAAGGGAACCCACCATGCACTGCTGTATATGGGCGATGTTTACGGTGACGGCGTGCCCTACTTTATGCACTCCTGGGGCGCGAAGTATAACATGAATACCGGCAAGGACTCCTATGAGACCATGGGCACCCTGCGCCTGCAGACCATGGAAGAGGTGTGCCTCAGACACCACAATAACGAATGGTACAGAGAAAATAAAATTCCCCGCTGGTGCGTTTGGGGTGGCATGAGCCATTGGGTTGTGGTACGTCCGCTGCGTATTTACAAGGAAGCGGAGTACCCCCTGACCGCCAATGCAAAAGCACGCCTTGATAAGCCCGGTCTTAATATTGACCGCCGCTGCTCCGAGACCTTCTTCCGTGGCATTGGAGAAGGGGAGTACCTGACCTATACCCTTACGGTGGAAAATACCTCCCAAAATACCTATGATATCCCGGTCACTGAGCAGCTTCCTGAGGGAACGGTTTTGGTGGAGGGAAAGCTCACCGCTGATTGGACCTTAGCCCCCAATGAAAAGCAGACACTGGCCTATACGGTCCGTGTGCTGCCCGCTGTAGCCCAGGTGGTCAGCACCGGCGGCAGTGTGGCCGGCATCCGCAGCAATACCATTACGATTCCTGTCCGCAGACACTTGAGCTGTGCACAGGAACAGGCTTTGCAGCAGCTGCCCACCACAGAAAAAACCGGTATGGACTTTGTTCGTCAGGTTTACGAAGAAAGGCTGGGTATGTATCTGCCGGAGTTTACCGTCAGCCGGTTCTTTACCCCTGAGGACAATGGCTTCATCAGCAGAAACGGCAAGAAGATTCCCATGCAGGTGGACCGCTACATCGGCGGACGGCTGCTGTGGTACGAAAATGACCGCATTATAGAGTTTGCTGAAAATTATCTCCGTGTAGGTGATGTGCTTTTGTATGTCACAGCACCCCTGACCAACGAGGAGCAGCAGGAGGCCTATATTTATATAGGTAACGGACAGTTTGCCGATCATAACGGCATTTGCGAAGAAAGTCCTATGTGGAAGGCCTTCACAAAAGACCTGTTCCTTTGCCTCCGCCCCGGACAGATTTGAAGAAACAACCCTTGAGGGATTTCCTCAAGGGTTGTTTCTTCGATTCTTCGGTGCAGTGCCGTACCGAAGCTTATACATTCTTGAAAAATTGGGTACATCCCGGTAGCCGGACAAGGCGGCGGCTTCCTGTACACTGTAGCCCTGCCGCAAATACTGATCCGCAGCTTCCATTCGGGTGCCGATCAGGTACTGCTGTATGGTTGCGCCGGTGTGTTCTTTAAATAATCTTGATAAGTATCGGCGGTCCAAATTCAGAGAATCGGCGATGCCTTCCACCGTCAGGTCATCCATATACCCGGTACGGATAAAGTTTTTTACCTTTTGCACATGGGCGTTTTCTTCCGTTGGTGCCTGGAACAGCCGTGCATACAGCCGGTATAGACCACCTGTGATCCATAGCTCCGGGTTTCTCTCGCCAGCTGCCGGGAAAATATCGGTAAAAATCGATTGCTCCAGGGAAAAAACTGGGGGAAGGGAAGCAAAACGGCCGGACAGGCTGCCGTCAAAGCCCACCCAGCAGTAGCGCCAAGGGTCAACCGTATCGGCTTCGTAGGTGGTAACCTGTCCTGGCAGGATCATAAATACCTGACCTGCTGTGACTGGGTATGTGTTTTGTCCCACATAGAATGTACCTTTTCCGGACAGCACATAATGCAGTAGTGTATAGCTGCGGATGTGGGGGCCGAACCGATGGCCGCTTTTGCAGCGGTGACGGCCTGCAATCACGGGGTTTAGTTCCTGCAGCTGTAAATTATTAAGCGCAATGGATTGGTGTTCCATTGTAAAGTCCTCCCTTGATGAATAGTTACATTATAACATATTTTACATCCATTGTGCAATTTGTTTTTTAAATTTTATGTGCTATTATACAGAAAAAACAAGGAGGCAATACTATGAAAATTACATTTATGGGTGCAGGCAGCACCGTTTTTGCCAAAAATGTTATTGGTGACACCATGCTCAGCCCTGTGCTGTGGGATGCGGAGTTTGCCCTTTATGACATTAATGCCGACCGTTTGGAGGACTCCCGGACCGTCATTTCTTTCTTAAATGAAAGTATGAATATGGGCCGTGCCAAGATCACCACCTTCCTGGGCGTTGAAAACCGCAAGGCTGCCCTGCGGGATGCGGACTTTGTGATCAATGCCGTTCAGGTGGGTGGTTATGAGCCCTGCACCGTTATTGACTTTGAAGTGCCCAAAAAGTACGGCCTGCGTCAGACCATTGGTGATACCCTGGGCATTGGCGGTATCTTCCGTGCCATGCGTACCATTCCTGTTCTGCGGGACTTTGCCCGGGATATGGAGGAGGTCTGCCCCAACGCTTGGCTGCTGAATTACGCCAACCCCATGGCTATGCTCACCGGCTATATGCAGCGTTATACCGGCGTTAAAACCATCGGTCTTTGCCACTCTGTGCAGGTATGCGTGTCCCGCCTGCTGCCCAAGCTGGGCATGGAGGAATATGTGGGCAATACTATCGAAACGATTGCCGGTATCAACCATATGGCATGGCTTCTGAAGCTGACAGATAAACAGGGCAATGACCTGTACCCCGAGGTCCGCCGCCGCGCCAAGGAAAAGAACGCTACCGAAAAGCACAAGGATATGGTGCGCTTTGACTATATTGATAAGCTGGGCTACTACTGCACCGAGTCCAGTGAGCATAACGCAGAGTATAATCCCTTCTATCTGAAGCAGGGCAGAGATGATCTGATCGAAAAGTTCAACATCCCCCTGGACGAGTACCCTCGCCGCTGTATTGAGCAGCAGACTCGCTGGGCCGTCCGCAAGCAGCAGATCATGGAGGAAAAGACTCTGGATCATGAGCGTTCCAGAGAGTATGCCTCCCGGATCATGGAAGCCATGGTCACCGACACACCCTACCGCTTTGGCGGCAATGTGATCAATAACGGTGTGATCGCCAACCTGCCCAAGGAAGCCTGCGTGGAAGTGCCCTGTATGGCCGATGCTGCCGGTATCCATCCCACCTATGTGGGTGACCTGCCCCTGCAGCTGGCAGCTATGAACGCCTCCAATATCTATCCCCAGCTGCTGACCATTGAGGCCGCCCATACCGGCAATAAGGATGCGCTCTATCATGCTGCCATGATGGACCCTGTCACCGGTGCCCAGCTTTCCACCGATGAGATCATCAGCCTCTGCAATGACCTGATGGAAGCCCATGCCAAGGCCGGCTTCCCGGTGTTATAATTTAATTAAGAATTAAATATTAAAGAACGGATTCTTCGCTCCGCTCAGAAAGACAGGTTAGCTTGAAACAATGCTCTGTCATTCCGAGCCTGCGAGGAATCCGTACTTTTTTAAAAAACCGTTTAGTTTTTGCTGTATATAATGGTGGCTTTTTCGGTCTCCGGGCTGTAGAGCTTCATTTTGGTGTAGGCACGGATCTGCTCTGTTTTAAGCTCAAAAAGGGTGGGGTCAAGCTGCCGGATACGCAGGATCAGCGGCTGTAGGATCATGGATTGGCCTGAGATGCAGCGCTACACCCAAAAGGTTTTTGAGAAAATGGAGCTGGTTGCGGTCAATGCCATGAAGGACCGAAAGCCTGTGGAGCTGTTTTTCGGGTCTGTAGAAACGGAAGGCCTCAACTTTGTCAAGCACTATGTGGGCAAAAGCAAATCCACCGGCAAGCCCTGTGTGATCGGCGAGGCTGTTGCGGATTTTTAGGTGGAAATGCTGAAAAGCCTTTAAAATGATCAAATATGATCACTTTATCAACTTTGTAAACGGATATTGACTTAGATTCCCTCCTGTTTTATACTAAAGAAAACAGGAGGGATCATTTGTGGACATTCAAAAGCTTATTTCCGGTATTGAAAATTGTAGCTGCGGCAGAAGCCATTACTGCCCGGTGGATCATATTGCCATTGGCAGTGGCGCATTAGAGCAGCTGCCCCAATTTTGTGAAGGCTATAGCCATATTCTGCTGGTGTCTGACAAGAACACCCGTATTGCCTGTGGTGATGCGGTAGAAAAGCTGCTGGGCAATAAGGTGGAATACCACCTGTGCATGGCAGACAACGGCGATGTGGTCATCCCCAACGAGGAGAAGATCGGGGAGTTATCTGCTGCTGTGACTGACAAGACCGACCTGATCTTGGGCGTTGGCTCCGGTGTCATCAACGATTTGTGTAAGTATGTCAGCTTTAAAAAGGACCTGCCTTATTATATTGTAGCAACTGCACCTTCTATGGACGGCTATGTGTCTGTGGGTGCGGCCCTGATCCTGGGTGGCATGAAGGTGACCCTGAACGCCCGCCCGCCCAAGGCGGTTGTGGCGGATACCAAGGTGCTGAAGGATGCACCTATGGATATGCTCCGTGCAGGCTACGGTGATATTATCGGTAAGTTCTCCTGCCTTAACGACTGGAAGCTGAGCCGCGTTATCAACGGCGAATACTTCTGTCAGGAGGTTTACGACCTGACTATGGAGTGCGCCAAAAATGTCAGCACCATGGCTGCCGGTGTGGTTGCCCGCGACGAGGAAACTGTTGGTGCACTGATGGAGGCACTGGTGGCTGTAGGCGTTGCCATGAGCTATGTGGATTGCTCCAGACCTGCCTCCGGCAGCGAGCACCACCTGTCCCACTACTTTGAGATCACCGGCATTTTGGAGGATAAGCCCTACTTTGCCCACGGCATTGATGTAGCTTATTCCGCTATTGTCACCGCAGGCCTGAGAGAAGAGATTTTAACCAGCCTGCCCAAGGCCAAGGATCATGACCGGCAGAACTGGGAAAAGAACATTCGCCGCATCTACGGCACTTCTGCCGATGGCGTTATGAAATTACAGGATAAATTAGGCTGGTATGAGCGGGAGGAGGCTATTGATTGGCCTGCTGTCCGTCAGGTGTTGGAGGAAGCACCCACAAAGGCCCAATTCCAGGCACTGGTGGAGGCTGTAGGCCTTTCTTACGCAGAGTTTGAAGCGATGTACGGTATTCGCAAGATCCGGGATGCGGTGCTCTATGCCAAGGACCTGAAGGACCGCTACACCGTTCTTTGGCTGTACTATAACTGGTTCCGCCCGGAGGTAAAGCTGGTGGCCTTCGACCTGGATGGCACACTGACCCAGCATAAGTCCAAGTTAAGCCCTGAACACCGGGAGCTGCTGAACCGCTTAAGCGAAAAATATAAGCTGCTGATGGTTGGCGCAGGTACTTGTATCCGTATCTTCAACCAAATGGAGCAGTACCCTATTGATATCATCGGTAACTACGGTATGCAGTACGGTAAATATAATGCTTCTACCGGAGAGCTGGACATCATCCGGGACGACCATGCGCCTATCGACAAGAAAAGCGTGGATGCCCGCGTGACCCAATTCCGTCAGAAGTACGGTTATACCGAGTTTGCCGGTGAGAATACGGAATTCCACCCCTCCGGATGTGTGACCCTGCCGGTGCTGGGCACAAAGGCAAAGATCGAGGATAAGCTGGCCTTTGACCCGGACCGTGCAAAACGCCGTGCGGTCTATGCCGATGTGAAGGAGCTGTTCTCCGACTACACCGTGTTCGTGGGCGGTTCTTCCTCCTTCGATATGGCACCCCGCCCCTTCGATAAGGCCTATGCGCTGGACCTTTATTGTAAGGAAAATGGCCTTCGCCATGACCAGGTGGTCTATGTGGGCGACGATTACGGCCCCGGCGGTAACGACGAGTCCGTCTATGTATCCGACTTCGGCTACATCACCATCGATGATTATACCACTTTGGCCCAGCGTATCGATCATCTCTTATAATCAATCAGGCGGTGTCGCAAAACGCGACACCGCCTGATCTTTTTTGCTGTTATTCTGAGCCGTAGGGGACGGGTTTCCCATCCCGATTGCGACTTCACTGCCGCAGGCAATTGCACGAAACTCAGTGTTGCTTCTGCGTATAGGGCTTTGGATTGTTTGTCAGATTCAAAATGTAATCTGTTGAGGTTCCGTAAAGCTTTGCAAGGCGAATCAGCACATCCGTTGGTACATCCCGCAAACCTCGCTCATACCGGCTGTACTGCGGCTGCTTCATGCCAAGATATTCTGCAATAAATTGTTGAGAATAATCGTGATCCTCTCGTAAATCCTTAAGCCGGGGGTAATAATTGTCCATAATCCACCTTGCTCCCTCTGTTACAAAGACATAACCGTTTGGTATTGACATAGTATCACTGAGGAAGTATAATATTCTCAATTTATAACCGTTAGGTTATAAAAAGAATTCAGGAGGATCATATATATGAAAAAAGTGTTGTCTTTACTTTTGGTAATTGCACAGTGCCTGCTGTTCTGCTCCTGCGACAGCGACGAATCTGACAGAAGAAGCATAAGAAAAAAACAAGCAACATCTGATACTGAGGGACAGTATTATTTTGTGAAAGAATTCAAAATATATTTGAAGGACCGTGATGGTGAATGGGTGTTGGGAGAGGAGCGTCCGGTTAAATTTGATCAAAATGGTTTTCCTGTGGAGTGGCGTGGTAGCTTCTCCTATGGATGTGTGATTAAATATGATTCGGATTATTCTGTAAGCTCAATAAAGTACGGATTTGATGCGGGGGAAGGGATGGATGATTATTATGAATATGATGAGTATGGAAATGTCACCTTTGAATCATGGGTTCGGGATGATTTCGAAAGCTCGGTGAAGTATAAATACAGATATGAAAATGGCAATGTAATCGAAGAAATGGCGTATAACGGAGAGAATACTTTTTATAAACTATGGAACCATTATGATAAAAATGGTAACTTGACTTCTATGAAAAGTGAGCGCTGGCGTTATTGGGAGGGGGAAGTAATACAACATATAATGTGGTCCTGTAATTTTGAATATGACAAGTATGAGAATTTGATTGGCATATATAAGGATGAGTATAAATTGATGGATGTTGATGAAAATGGAAACGAAACAATGGGTTTTGAATTTGAACCTTATTTGTGGAAAGAATTTGAATATGATGCAGACGGAAATTTGATTGATGTTGTTGAATATAAGGAGGATACAATAATCACGTCTCAGACATTTGAATATGATTCGTTTGGGAGAGTTGTCAGCTTTTTGTATAAATGGTATTACGAAGATGGCGAATATGCGGAACAATATAAAGAATATGAATATGATAAAACCGGGAAAGTGGTAAAGGAATACATATATGAGGATGGTGGATTGGAGCAATATACGGAATTTACATATTGTGAAACACCTGTAACTTTAAACGATGCGCAGGTGAAGGTTTTTCATGAAGAAGGCTTTTTGAAACTTGATTATATTAAAATAGACCACGGGGCGGCCTTGCTGAATCTTTATGGTTGGGCGGGGACAGGAAAAGAGGTGTTCTATTAAGTATTGTGCGTGATATAAGAGATTGTAAAACCGACATCCTGAGTTGGCTGTGCTCAGGGTGTC
This sequence comes from uncultured Oscillospiraceae bacterium, assembly GCA_964392535.1. Lineage (GTDB taxonomy): Bacteria > Bacillota > Clostridia > Oscillospirales > Oscillospiraceae > Faecousia. Next base: position 2,834 of record CAYMPY010000009.1, on the reverse strand, counting down.
GGTTTTATATAAACTCTTAATAATTTGGTGCTATATAGCGTAAATTCTTTCTTTGCCTATTATTACAATAGTATAGGCTGGATCTGCCTTCCCTCTAATGCTGCTTCCAAGGTTGCCCCGACCTTGGAAAAATCCGCAACCATGCTGGTGGGCTTTTTGATAGGATCATCCTGCCCGAAGGGGACAAAATAATAATTCCGCCGTGCCAGCAGTCTGCCGATGTTCTCTGCCGCACCGGCCAGTGCATCATTGGTGGAAACGGCCACGATCACCGGCCTTCCGTTTCGCAGGTGGCTTTTGGCCGCCATGGTCACCGGTCCGTCGGCAATGCTGTGTGCAAGCCTTGCCAGGGTGTTGCCGGTACAGGGGGCAATAATCAGCGCATCCAGCAGCTTCTTCGGGCCGATGGGCTCTGCCTGCGGGACGGTGTGCAGTGGCTGTACGCCGCAGATCATGGTGGCTTTACAGATATGCTCGGCGGCAGTGCCGAAGCGACTGTCCATTGTATAAACGCTTTTGGAGAAAATAGGGATCAGGTCGTATTTTCCGGCCAACTCCTCCATCACCGGGAACACCTGGCTGAAGGTGCAAAAGGAGCCGCACATGGCAAAACCTACGGTCATTTTGCGTCCTCCTTTCGGTCCAGCATTTTGATAATCGTCTTTGCGATCAAGCGCCCAGAGGACTCCGGGGCCCGCAGGCCGGGAAGGCCCCTTGCCCGGATCACATCCTCGCCCAACAGACTGGGGGCGGAGGCAAGATCAATTTTTAAACAGCCGTCCCGGCAGTGACTCAGCTGTTCTTCATCCAGTACCGGCTCAGGTGGTGTACTGCAAATCACACGGTAGCTGTTGAGCTCGTGCCCCAAACCCTGAATGTCCAAAACCCGGTAGCCAAGGGCATGGGCCATAGCACGGTCCTCGGGTTTTCTTGCCGCAACGGTGATGTCGGCCTCCAATGCCCACAAAAGAGCGGAAAGACACTTCGCGATTCTGCCCCAGCCAACGATCAGAATTTTGCAGCCCCGCAGCACCACCGGCAGCTTCTCCATTAAAAGCCCTAAGGTGCAGTAGGCGGTAATGGCTGCGTTGTCCGCAAGATAGTAAGGATTTTTTAACAGGTCTATGACCTTTCTGCCCGGAATCTCCGGCAGATTGCCGCCGATAATGGTGGCCTTTGGCAGCAGCTCTGTGTCAAATGATTTGGTGGGTACAGGATATAAAATGTGGGTCACACTGTCACAGGGCCGGCTGACTACGCCGTAGCCTTTGGATTTCAGCGTTTCCGCCGCAGCACGGAGTACAGGGGTGTTGCCTGCGGGATAAAATATGTACTTTGACATGATCATCACCCTTTCGTCCCAACCTATGCGAAAACAGACCAAAGTGTTCTTGCATTTTAATTGCATGTTTGCTATACTGTAATTAAGAAACGGAAATGAGGGGTTCTATGCAAAGACTTGGTTTTATCCATGATATGATGGATGTGAAGGTGTTGATCCTGTTTGTAACCGCCCGGGCCAATTATCCCATGACCCAGCAGGAGCTGTACGAGGTCTGCTATCAGGATGATTGCTTGAGCTATTTTGATGTATGTACGGCCATTCCGCAAATGGTGGAGACCGGACATCTGGAGCAGGTAGGGGAGGAGAAATTTCAGATCACCGAAAAAGGACGTGAGACCGCAGGCCTTACGGAGGATTCTATTGCCTATACCGTTAAACGCCGTGCAGAGAATGCCGTTGCCCGGTTTAACCGCCAGCTTAGAAGGGGCGGACGAATCAAAACCCAGGTTGTGCCCAGAGAAGACGGCCAGGTTTCTGTGATCATGTCCCTGGACGATGAAAAGGGAAAGCTGATGACCCTGGAGCTTTATGCCCCGGATCAGAGACAGGGTGTGCGCCTGAGCCGCCTGTTTGAGGAAAAGGCAGAATCCCTTTATAGCCTTATTATGATGGACCTCCTGGACGAAGAAGAAAATTTTGATGTTTGATAACAAAATACTTGTATCATTATAGGATATGTGTTATAATGTAAGTACACCGAAGGATCGGTGAAATAGAAAGGAGCTGCCGCATATGAAATTCCAGTTCAGTGAAAAGAAAGTCAAATTACCCGCCAATGTCCACGCCTACGCCGAGAAAAAAGTAATGAAGCTGGCCCGGTACTTTGAGGAGGATGCGGAAGCACTTGTGGTATTTTCTGTTGAGAAGAACCGCAATAACGTGGAGCTGACCGTCCGGGGTGCCGGTACCGTGTTCAGAGCCAATGAAAGCACTTCCGATATGTTCGCCTCCATCGACGCCTCCATCGGCACCATTGAAGGTCAGATCCGGAAGAACAAGACCCGCCTGGCCCGCCGCCTGCGGCAGGATGCCTTCACAAGAACCGTGGAAGCAACCTCCTTTGCCGTTGAGGAGCCGGAGGATGAGCTGAAAATCGAGCGTGTCAAAGAGTTCTACTTCAAGCCCATGACCAGAGAAGAGGCCATTCTGCAGATGAACCTGCTGGACCATAGCTTCTTTGCCTTCCGTGATGAGGATAACGGCGGCTGCTTCGCAGTGGTCTATAAGAGAAATGACGGCGGCTACGGTCTGCTGAATGATATCGGCTAAATAAGTATTTTACCCCCCGGCTTCGGCCGGGGGATTTCTTATGAAAAATTTTTTAAAAATGTCGAAAATAATGCTTGACAAATCGAATGCTATCTGCTAATATGTGCAAGGCTTTTGCGGCAGCGAAGGCAAAACAAACCTCAGAAAAAGAAATTTGAAGAATTTAGAAAAAAGTTCTTGACAAATGGAAAATGATGTGGTAAATTAAGCAAGCTAACCG